>NZ_JBIDAK010000025.1:0-97472 GCF_043202455.1 Kitasatospora sp. NPDC048194 | reverse complement strand
TGGTCATAGCGTGAGGGAAACGCCCGGTTACATTCCGAACCCGGAAGCTAAGCCTCACAGCGCCGATGGTACTGCAGGGGGGACCCTGTGGGAGAGTAGGACGCCGCCGAACAATTATTCAAGGCCGCGGCCCCAGCGACTCGCTGGGGCCGCGGCCTTTTTGTTTTTCGCGAACGTGAACGAGGCCGGCAGGCCGGACTTCCGCCCAGGCGCGGACGCTTCCGGCATGTCGGACAATGGAGATGGTGCGCGGCCAGGAGGTCGCCGCCGATACCGCGTGACGGCACTCGATTTTGGTCGATCCGCGGTGGAGCTGAAGCAGCAGAAGGAGTCACCAGGATGTCGAACCAGCCCGAGGGCCGTCCCGAGCGCCGATCGGACGATGGCCGAGGCCACGAGCCCCGGTCCCGTGGGGGCTGGTCCAACGATCGCGGCGGTTTCCGTCGCGACGACCGCCCCTCCGGCGGCGGCTACCGCCGGGACGATCGTGACGAGCGTCCGCGTCGTGACGACCGGCCGTTCCGCGACCGCGACGACCGTGGCGGCGACCGCGGTGGCTTCCGTCGTGACGACCGCCCGTCCGGTGGCGGCTACCGTCGCGATGACCGTCCGTCGGGTGGCTTCAACCGTGACCGTGGCGACGACCGCGGTGGCTTCCGCCGTGACGACCGCCCCTCCGGTGGCAGCTACCGCCGGGATGACCGCCCGTCGGGTGGCGGCTTCCGTCGTGACGACCGCCCGGCCGGCGGTGGTTTCCGCCGTGACGACCGCCCCTCGGGTGGTTTCCGTCGGGATGACCGTGACGAGCGTCCGCGTCGTGACGACCGGCCGTTCCGCGACCGCGACGACCGTGGCGGCGACCGCGGTGGCTTCCGCCGTGACGACCGTCCCTCCGGCGGCTTCAACCGCGACCGCGGTGACCGCGGCGACGACCGCGGTGGCTTCCGCCGCGACGACCGCCCGTCGGGTGGCTTCAACCGTGACCGTGGCGACGACCGCGGCGGCTTCCGCCGTGACGACCGCCCCTCCGGTGGCGGCTTCCGCCGCGACGACCGCCCGAGCGGTTTCCGTCGGGATGACCGTGACGAGCGTCCGCGTCGTGACGACCGGCCGTTCCGCGACCGCGACGACCGCGGCGGCGACCGCGGTGGCTTCCGCCGTGACGACCGCCCCTCCGGCGGTGGTTTCCGTCGTGACGACCGCCCCGCCGGCGGCTTCAACCGCGACCGCGGTGACCGCGGTGGTGACCGTGGCGGTTTCCGCCGCGACGACCGCCGTGACGACCGCCGCGACGACCGCGGCCGCCGGGACTACGACGACCGCCGTGGCAACTACGAGCCGGTCAAGCGCCTGCCGATCCCGGAGGACGTCACCGGCTTCGAGCTGGACGCGGACGTGCGCCAGGAGCTCAAGAGCCTGCCCAAGACCCTCGCGGACGACGTCGCGCGCAACCTGGTGATGGTGGCCCGCCTGCTCGACAGCGAGCCGGAGGAGGCCTACCAGTACTCGCGCGTCGCGCTGCGGCTGGCGTCCCGCGTCGCGGCCGTCCGCGAGGCGGCCGGCTTCGCCTCGTACATGACCCAGCGCTACTCCGAGGCGCTGACCGAGTTCCGTGCCGCCCGTCGGATGACCGGCCGGGCCGACCTGTGGCCGGTCATGGCGGACTGCGAGCGCGGCCTGGGCCGCCCGGAGCGGGCGCTGGCGATGGCCGGCGAGCCCGAGGTGAAGCAGCTGGACAAGGCCGGTCAGGTCGAGATGCGCCTGGTCGCGGCCGGTGCCCGCAGCGACATGGAGCAGTTCGACGCCGCCGTCGTCACCCTGCAGAGCCCGGAGCTGGCCTCCAGCGCCGTGCACCCGTGGACCGCGCGGCTGCGGTACGCGTACGCCGAGGCGCTGATCGCGGCCGGCCGCGGGGAGGAGGCCCGTGACTGGTTCGCCAAGGCCGCCGAGGCCGACACCGACGGGTCGACCAACGCCTCCGAGCGTCTGGCCGAGATCGACGGTGTGGAGTTCACGGACGCGCTCGACCCGGAGCTGGCCGAGGAGCCGCTGCAGGACGAGGCCCCGGCGAAGAAGCGTGGCGCCGACGTCTCCGACGACCGCGTGATCTTCGAGGACGAGGAGGACGTCGAGGAGTACTACGACGAGGACGACCTCGAGATCGACGAGGACTTCGACGGCGTGGTGCCCGAGCGTTCGCAGGACGCCGAGGACGAGGCGAAGCGGTCCGAGCCGGCCGCAAAGGCCGAGGACAAGGACGACGCGCAGGGCTGACGGCCCCGGCGCGGTAGCCCTGGACGGCCCGAAGCGCCTGAGGTGCCCTGAGGCGCCTGAAGTGCGTGAAGCGCCTGAAGCGCCGTGAGAGTGAGGCCCTGCCGGTCCCCCTGAGGGATCGGCAGGGCCTCACGGCGTTTCAGGGCGGCTACCCCAGGGCCAGGTTGCGCAGCACCAGCCCGGTGGCCGGCTTCGGCCCGAAGGACGTGGACTTGCGCGGCATGGTGACGCCCTGTTCGGCCAGCCGGCGGACCACGCTCTCCCGGACCGGGTGCAGCAGAACGGCGGTGCCGCCGGTGCGGGCCGCCTCGCGCTCGGCTGCCGCCGCGGTGTGGAGGTAGCCGATGTGGTCGGGGCCGTCGGGGACGTGCCAGGTGTGGTCGAGCAGCGTGGCGTGCAGGACGGTGGCGTCCAGGTGGCGCCACTCCTCGGGCCGGTCGTGCGGCACGGTCGCGTCGAGCAGGGACTCCTCGGGTTCGCCGAGCAGCCAGTAGACGCCGTCGCCCCCGGTGAGGACGAAGCCGTTGCCGCCGTGCCGCTTCTGCTCGGCGAGTGCCTGGAGCGCTGTGGGCAGCGGGCCGGGGACCTCCTTGACCGTCCAGTGGTCGCCGAGCTTCTCGAGTGCCTCGGCCACCGGCAGCCGGTACAGCACCCGGTGGATGGCCCGGACCCGCAGCGGGTAGCGGGCGGTGTCCACCAGGAGCACCATGCCGCGGTCCCAGGGGCTGCGCGGCAGGTGCCGGTGCTCGCGCTGGAGCCGCAGGTACATCTCCCAGCGGTGGTGGCCGTCGGCGATCAGCGCCCGGCAGGTGGCCAGGTCGCGGCTGATCTCGGCGATCTCGGCGGGGTCGGTGACGGCCCACAGGCGGTGGTGGGTGCCGTCGCTGGTGGCGGTGGAGAGCAGCGGCTCGCCCTCGACCGTCCGCTCGATGACGCCGGAGGCGCCGCCGTTGCCGCGGTAAGTGAGCAGCAGGGGTTCGAGGTTGGCCCGGGTGGTGCGCATCAGGCCCACCCGGTCGGCGACCGGGCGGGGCATGACGTCCTCGTGCGGGAGGACCACGCCGGCCTCGGGTCCGCTGACGGCGAGGGCGCCGATCAGGCCGCGCTGGAGCAGCTCGGGGGAGTCGCCGCCGGCGGGCACCCGCTGCTCGTAGACGTAGATCGCCGGGTCCGGATCGGCGGCGAGCACGCCCTCGCGCTGCCAGGCGGCGAGCAGTCGGGCGGCGTGCCGGTACCGGGTGTCGCGGTCGGGGCGGTCACCGGCGTCCTCGGGCTCGGGCCGGGGCAGGATCAGCCGGACCACGTTGTGCGGGTCGGCGGTCTCCAGGTCGAGTCGGCGCCCCGGGTCGACGACGTCGTACGGCGGGGACATCACCGCGGACAGCGCGCCGACCCTGCCGGGGACGTAGCGCAGGCCCCGGAAGGGGGACAGGGACAGGCCTGCGGTGGCGACGTGCCCGGGATCGCCGGGGCCGCCCTCGGGAGTCTCGACTCCGTCTTCTGCACTGGGTGCGCTCATTCTGGGCATGGTAACCGGGTACGCGTTGTTGAAAGATCTGATTACCGGTGCCGGCTCGTGGGGCGGGCGAGCGATCGAGGGCGAGGTACGGCATGGACGACGGGCGGGAGCGGACGGACGACGGAGGGTCGGGGGAGCACGTCCCCGCGGGGAGCGTTCCGGCCCAGGGCCGGCCCGGGGAGCCCGCGGGCGACGTCTACGACTGGTTCCGCCGGGGCGCGAAGCTGCTGGCCCAGGGGCATCCGGCGGCCGCCGGGCAGCTGCTCGCCCGGGCGGCGGAGGCCGAGCCGCACTCGCGCAGCATCCGCGAGGCGCTGGCCCGGGCGCAGTTCGACGCCGGGTCGTACGCGGAGGCGCTGGAGAACTTCCGGGCCGTGGCGCTGGCCGATCCGGCGGACGACTACGCTCAGTTCGGGTGGGGCGTCGCGGCGGCCCGGTTGGGCGACTTCGAGACGTCCGCCGAGCACCTGGCGCTGGCCGTGGCGATGCGGCCGGAGGCCGACCACTACCGGGAGGCCTTGCGGCAGACCCGGGCCACCCTGGCGGCTCGCGCCGGGGCGTTCGGCCCGCTGTTGCCGGGTGCCCCGGGCTACCGGGAGGCCGGGGAGCAGCGCGGGGGCGTCGATGGCGACGCCTGAGCGGGCCGGTTACGAGCAGGGCAGTTGACGAACGCGGTGATCCGCGGCGAGAGCGCGGGGTCCGCAGTGATGGGGAAGCCCGCAGTGAACGAGGTAGTGCAGGCATGACCGAGACCGACACCACGGCGGGGCGCACCGCCCCCGGCGCCAGCGACGTCCCGCTGACCGAGGCGTACGACACCGCGCTGCTGGACCTGGACGGCGTGGTCTACGCCGGTCCGCACGCGATCGAGCACGCGGTGGACTCGCTGGCGGCCGCCCGCCGGGCCGGGATGCGGCTCGCGTACGTGACCAACAACGCGTCGCGTCCGCCGCGGGTGGTGGCGGAGCACCTGACCGAGCTGGGGGTGCCGGCCGAGCCCGCGGACGTGATCAATTCGGCCCAGGCGGCCGCCCGGGTGGTGGCCGAGAAGGTCCCGGCCGGGGCGAAGGTGCTGGTCGTGGGCGGCCTGGGACTGGAGGAGGCGCTCGCCGAGCGCGGGCTGGTGGCGGTCCGCTCGCTGGACGACGAGCCGCGCGCGGTGGTCCAGGGCTTCGACCCGTCGGTGGGCTGGGCGCAGTTGGCGGAGGCCGCGTACGCGGTGCGCGGCGGGCTGCCGTGGGTGGCCTCGAACACGGACATGACGGTGCCGACGGCGCGCGGCATCGCGCCCGGCAACGGGACGCTGGTCGCGGCGGTCCGGGCGGCGACCGGGGTGGAGCCGGAGGTCGCGGGCAAGCCGCTTCCGCCGATGCACCGGGAGACGGTGTTGCGGACGGGCGCGCGCCGGCCGCTGGTGGTCGGGGACCGTCTGGACACCGACATCGAGGGCGCCTTCAACGGCGGTGTGGACAGCCTGCTGGTGTTCACCGGGGTGACCACCCCGGCGCAGCTGCTGGCGGCGCCGGCCGAGCACCGGCCGACCTACCTGGCGCCGGACCTGCGCGGTCTGCTGGCCCCGCACCCGGCGGTGTCGGCCGGCGACGGCGGGTTCGGTTGCGGGGGCTGGTCCGCCCGGGTGGAGGGTGGAGAGCTGCGGCTGACCGGGTCCGGGGACCGCTGGGACGGCCTGCGGGCGCTGTGTGCGGCCGCGTGGACGGCGGCGGACGGGGACGGCGGGCCGGTGGACGGACGGAAGGCGCTGGCCGAGCTGGGCTTCTGATCCGCGCCGCCACCGGGCGGCCGGCCGTCAGAGCAGGGTGCGCAGCCGCAGCAGGTCGCGGAGACCGGCCTCCAGCTTGACCCGGCCGCTCGCCCAGGCGGAGGCGAAGTTGAGCGTGCCGTCGACCAGGGCGACGAGGTCGTCGCTGGCCATGGTGAGCCGGATCTCCGCCTTGGTGGCGGGCGGGCCGGGCGTGGCGACGACGTCCTGGATCCGGCCGTCGCGCAGCTGACCGGTGAAGGTCAGGTCGAGGTCGGTGATCCGGCAGCTGAGCGAGCGGTCGAGGGCGGCGGCCTTGCGGACGTCGCCGGTGGATGCGGCCATGTTCCGGCTGAGCTGTTCCAGTGCCGCGCGGCACTCCTCGGCGTTCGCCATGGCGGTGGCTCCATCCCCAGGTCACTACGGTGCTCTGACTGCCGGGCCACGGTACCTCAGAAGGGTTTTGGCGGTAGCGTCGTCAGTGGGGTGCCCGGACAGGCCCGGGCACCGACGGCCACGGAGCGATGCGCGCGCAGGCGCGAAGGAGGCACCCGGATGCTGCCGAAGACGGTGCGGGAAGCGATGGCGGCCGCCACCGCGGTGGTGGAGGAGGTCGGCAAGCGGGTCGTCGGCACGGCGACCGCGATCCTGGAGCGGACCGGCGTCGACGTCGCCGAGGTCGAGCGCAAGCTCGGCGGGCAGTTCCCACCGTCTCCCCAGGCGCTGCAGACGCTGGCGGAGGAGGCGGTCACCGCCGGGCGGGCGGGGGTGGACCTGGCCGTCGGGGTGGCGCGCAACGAGGTGGAGAAGGCCTTCGAGAAGGTCGGTGACCAGGTCACCAAGGTCGGCGTGGTGCTCGCGTACCTGGAGAGCAAGCTGCGCGAGGTCGAGGAGGAACCGGCGGCGGCCGCGGCGAAGCCCGGCCGGGCCGGCGCGGACGTGCCGGCGCAGGGTCCGGCGCCGGCGCCTCGGGCGGACGACCTGTTCGGGCACGGCTGGGAGTACGAGGACGAGCGCTCGGCGGACGAGCCGATAGTGACCCAGCGGGTGGAGGTCGACGAGCCGGTCGAGGTCGATCCGCCGGTCGCGGCGGAGCCGGTGGCCCGGAAGAGCACCCCGGCGAAGGAGGCCCCGGCGAGCGAGGCCCCGGCCAAGAAGGCGACGGCCGAGAAGGCGACGGCGAAGAAGGCTCCGGCGCAGAAGGCGACGGCGAAGAAGGCCCCGGCGAAGCAGACGGCTGCCAAGAAGACCGCTTCCGCTGATTCCGCGCGGAAGACCGCTACCGCTGCGAAGAAGACCGCCGCCAAGAAGGCCCCCGCCAAGCGGACCCCTGCCAAGAAGACCGCCTCCGCCGAGGGGGCCACCGCGTCGAAGAGGACCACCGCCCGCAAGACCACCAGCCAGAAGGAACCGGATGCCCGAGACGAGTGACCCCACCCCGCCCGCCGAGCCGCTCGGCGTCGAGCTGCTGCCCACCGGCCACCCCGGAGTGGACGCCGGGTTGGCCCGGCTGGAGGCGCTGGACGGGGTCCCGGCGGAGGCACACGTCGCGGTGTACGAAGATGTTCACCAGCGGCTCGCCGACACGCTGGCCGCACTCGACCGGGAATGACCCCGCAGGACCCGTAGGAGCTGAAGCACCAGTGGCAGTGGCACGACGCCGACTCGACGCGGAGCTGGTCCGCCGCAAGCTGGCCCGTTCGCGTGAGCACGCGTCCGAGCTGATCGCGGCCGGGCGGGTGACCGTCGGCGGCACCACCGCGACCAAGTCGGCCACCCAGGTGGAGACCTCGGCGGCCGTCGTGGTGGCCGAGGACGAGAACGACCCCGACTACGTCTCGCGCGGCGGCCACAAGCTCGCCGGCGCGTTCGCGGCCTTCGTACCCCAGGGCCTGGTGGTCGAGGGACGCCGGGCGCTGGACGCCGGCGCCTCCACCGGCGGGTTCACCGACGTGCTGCTGCGGGCCGGGGCCGCTCACGTCCTGGCCGTGGACGTCGGCTACGGGCAGCTCGCCTGGTCGCTGCAGAGCGACGACCGGGTCACCGTGATGGACCGCACCAACGTGCGCGAGCTGACCCTGGAGTCGATCGGCGGCGAGCCGGTCGACCTGGTGGTCGGCGACCTGTCCTTCATCTCGCTGGGCCTGGTGCTTCCGGCGCTGGCGGCCTGCGCGGCGGAGGACGCGGACCTGGTGCTGATGGTCAAGCCGCAGTTCGAGATCGGCAAGGAACGGCTCGGCAGCGGCGGGGTGGTGCGCAGCCCGCAGCTGCGCGCCGAGATGGTCCGCCAGGTGGCGGGGCAGGCGTGGGAGCTCGGTCTCGGCGTGCGGGCGGTCACCGCGAGCCCCCTGCCGGGGCCCTCCGGGAACGTCGAGTACTTCCTCTGGATGCGCCGCGACGCCCCGCAGCTGGACCCCGCGGAGGCGGACCGGGCCGTGGCGGAGGGGCCCCGATAGGGTGCTGTGCGAACGTCCGGCCCGTCATGCTGTACGACGCGGCCGCACCGGGCCAAGGGCGACCCGGCAGACGTAGGGAGAGGGCAGCGGCATGAGCGATGGAGAACGTACGGTCTTCCTGATCGCGCACACCGGCCGGGAGACGGCGCTGCGCAGCGTCGAGGCCCTGGTGCACGGGCTGCTGAAAGCGGGCCTGCGGATCAGACTGCTGGAGGCCGAGGCGGTGGACCTCGACCTTCCGGACGGGGTCGAGAAGGTCGCCGAGGGGCCGGGGGCGGCGGACGGCTGCGAGCTGATCCTGGTCGCCGGCGGGGACGGGACGCTGCTGCGCGGTGCGGAGTTGGCGCGCTCGCACGGGCTGCCGATGCTGGGGATCAACCTGGGCCGGGTCGGCTTCCTGGCCGAGGCGGAGCGGGACGACCTGGCCGTGGTGGTCGAGCGGGTGGTGGACGCCGACTACGAGGTCGAGGAGCGGATGACGATCGACGTGATCGTCCGCACCAACGGCGATGTTGTCCACCAGGACTGGGCGTTGAACGAGGCGTCGATCGAGAAGGCGTCCCGGGAGCGGATGCTGGAGGTGGTGACCGAGGTGGACGGCCGCCCGGTGTCCAACTTCGGCTGCGACGGGGTGGTCTGCGCGACGCCGACCGGCTCGACCGCGTACGCGTTCTCCGGCGGCGGGCCCGTGGTGTGGCCGGAGGTGGAGGCGCTGCTGATGGTGCCGATCTCCGCGCACGCGCTGTTCGCCCGCCCGCTGGTGACCTCGCCGGACTCGGTGCTCGCGGTCGAGGTGCAGCCCAAGACTCCGCACGGGGTGCTCTGGTGCGACGGGCGGCGTTCGGTCGAACTGCCCGCCGGAGCACGGGTGGAGGTGCGCCGGGGGCAGACGCCGGTGCGGCTGGCCCGGCTGCACCGGGCGCCGTTCACGGACCGGCTGGTGGCCAAGTTCGCGCTCCCGGTGACGGGTTGGCGTGGTCGGTCCAACACCGCGCACTGACTCGTCCGACGCGGCGCACTGACGGCCCGGCACGGCGCTGTGGCGGTCCGGCACGGCGCTGTGGCGGCCGCGAAGTCGTGCGCCGAGGCCCCCATGACGGCCCGTCGGCACGACGCCCGTCAGACGGCCAGTGGCTGGGCCTCGTCGGCCGAGCCGAGTCGGCCGCCCGCCGCCGCGCGGGCGGCCACCGCGGCGAGCCGTTCGACGGCCGCGGGCACGGCAGCGGCCGGCACGGTGAGCGGCAGCCGGATGTGGTGCTCGAAGGCGCCGTCCGAACCGAACCGGTTGCCGGAGGCGATCCGGATCCCGGCGCGCTCCCCGGCCTGGGCGAGCGCGGCCCCGGACAGCCCGTCGGTGGACACCCACAGGGCCAGGCCGCCGGGCGGCATCCGGAAGCGCCAGCGGGGCAGGTGCTCGGGCAGGGCGGCGGCGAAGGCGTGCGCGGTGGCCCGCAGCCGGTCCAGCTGGTGCGTGCGGACGTCCGGCAGGGGTTCGTTCAGCAGCTCCGCGGCGATCAGCTGGTCGAGCACCGGGGTGCCGACGTCGCTGTAGACCCGCTCGGTGGCCAGTCGCCGGACGAGCGCGGGCGCGGCCCGTACCCAGCCGATCCGCAGGCCGCCCCAGAGCAGCTTGCCGGCCGAGCCGACGGTGACCACCTGGGCGGAGCGGTCCAGTGCCGCCATCGGGCGTGGCAGCGGCGTGGAGTCCGGTACGCCCCAGCCGAGTTCGGCGGTGGTCTCGTCCGCCAGCACGATGCTCCCGGCGGCCCGGGCGGCGGCCAGCAGCTCACGGCGCTGCTGCTCGCCGATCAGCGCGCCGGTCGGGTTGTGGAAGTCCGGGATGACGTAGGCGGCCTTCGGTGCGGCTCCCCGCAGCACCCGCCGCCACTCACCCAGGTCCCACTGCGGCTCCTCCGGGTCCTGCGGCCCTGCCTGTTCCGCCGGCTCCCGGCGGAACGGCGGCGGGGCGTAGGGCACCGGCACCAGGCGCGCCCCGCTGAGGCGCAGGGCCTGCAGGGTGTGGGCGTAGCTGGGGGCCTCGACGGCGACCCGGTCGCCGCGGCCGATCAGGACGCGCTGGACGAGGTGCAGGCCGCCCATCGCGCCGGTGGTGACGAGGATCTGGTCGGGGGTGGTGGGCAGTCCGCGCTCGGTGTAGCGGCGGGCGACGGCCTCGCGCAGCACGGGGACGCCGGTCGGGTAGTGGCCGTGTCCGGTGGCGTAGTGGGGGAGCAGCTCGACGGCCCGGGCGGCGGCCCGGCCGAGCCAGGGCTGCGGGGCGGGCAGGGCGGCGACGCCGAGGTCCAGGATGCTGCCCTGCTCGTCCGGCGGGACGGGGTGCAGGGCGTCGCTGGGTGGCGGGGCGCCCTCGGGCAGGGCGGTCCAGCTGCCGGAGCCGCGGCGGCTGAGCAGGTAGCCGTCGCCGCGGAGGGTCTCGTACGCGGTCGCGACGGTGGTGCGGCTGAGGTCGAGGGCGGAGGCGAGTTCGCGTTCGGCGGGCAGTCGGGCGCCGACCGGCAGCCGGCCCTCGGTCACCAGGAGCCGGATCTGCCCGGCCAGGGTGCGGTAGGCGGGGCGGCGCGCGGTGGCCGGCTCGGGGAGCCGGGCGGTGGCGAGCAGCCGGGCCAGTGCGGGCGGGGTGACGGTGGTGTGCCAGTCGGCCATGGCGCTGATCAGTCCAGTTGCTCGGGATTGGCCCTGTTGGGGGCCTCATTGGCCGGTTCATCATGTCAGGGCGGCCGTCGAGCCGCCACCACCGGGGCCACCCCGGGGGTGCGGCACCACCCGCAGGAGCACCATTGGCCACCACCGGCGCCACCCCCTCGACCGCCCCGGACCCGATCACGCCGACCCCGGCCGCCCGGCCCTCGACCACCCGGAGCACCTCGACCACTCGGACCACTCGGACCACCCGGACCGCCGCGACAACCCCGACCACCGCGACCACCCGGACCGCAACCGCCGGCTCCGGCCCGCTCGTCCGCGTCCTGGGCGACACCCATGCGCTGGGCCGCCGGCTCCCGCAGCTCTTCGCGGGCCTGGGCCTGTACGGCGCGAGCATGGCACTGATGCTCCGGTCCGGCCTGGGCCTGGACCCGTGGGACGTCTTCCACCAGGGCCTCCAGCGGGTCCTCGGCCTCACCGTGGGTGCCTGGGTGACCATCTGCGGGGCCCTGGTGCTGCTGCTGTGGATCCCGCTGCGCCAGCGCCCGGGCCTGGGCACCGTCGCCAACGTGCTGCTGATCGGCGCGGCCATGGACCTCACCCTGAAGCTGGTCGGCGCCCCGCAGGGCCTGCCCGCCCGGATCGCGCTGATGGCCGGCGCGATCGTGCTGAACGGCCTGGCCTCCGGCCTCTACATCGGCGCCCGCTTCGGGCCCGGCCCGCGCGACGGCCTGATGACCGGCCTGCACCGGCGCACCGGGCGCTCGCTGCGGCTGGTCCGCACCGGGATCGAGGTCACGGTGCTGGTGGCGGGCGTCCTGCTGGGCGGCACCGCCGGGGTCGGGACGGTCGCGTACGCGCTGGCCATCGGCCCGCTGGTGCAGCTGTTCCTGCGCTGGTGCACCGCGCCCGCGGCCCCGGAGACCGCCCCCGGCGCCCCGGACACCGCGGCGCAAACGCCCCGGAAGGGATGAACTTCCGGGCACGGAGTTGCCGCGCGCCGTTGCCGCTCGTCGCGCTCCGGGGGCGGAACCTCGTAAGGTCGTCTCCGTGTTGGACGAGATGCGGATACGGGATCTTGGGGTCATCGACGACGCGGTGGTCGAGCTGGCCCCCGGCTTCACCGCCGTGACCGGTGAGACCGGCGCCGGCAAGACCATGGTCGTGACCAGCCTCGGCCTGCTGCTCGGCGGCCGCGCCGACCCGGGCCTGGTGCGCAACGGCTCCGGACGCGCCGTCGTGGAGGGCCGGCTGGAGCTGCCCGCGGACTCCCCGGTGGCGGCCCGCGCCGTCGAGGCCGGGGCGGAACTGGACGACGGGGCCCTGCTGATCAGCCGGACCGTCTCCGCCGAGGGCCGCTCCCGGGCGTACGTCGGCGGACGGGCCGTGCCGGTCGGACTGCTCACCGAGCTCGGCGAGGACCTGATCGCGGTGCACGGGCAGACCGACCAGCAGCGGCTGCTGCGCCCCGCCCGGCAGCGCGGTGCGCTGGACCGCTACGCGGGCGAGGCGGTGGCCGAGCCGCTGGCCCGCTACCGGGAGACCTACCGCGCCCTGCGCGAGGTCTCGGCCACCCTGGAGGAGCTGACCACCCGGGCCCGCGAGCGCGCCCAGGAGGCCGACCTGCTGCGCTTCGGCCTGGACGAGATCGCCGCCGCCGAGCCGGTGGCCGGGGAGGACGTCGAGCTGGCCGCCGAGGCCGAGCGGCTCGGCCACGCCGACGCGCTGTCCTCCGCCGCGACCCTCGCCCACGCCGCCCTGGCCGGCGACCCGGCCGACCCGGAGGCGCTGGACGCGGGCACCCTGCTCGCGCAGTCCCGCCGGGCCCTGGACGCCGTGCGCCAGCACGACGAGCGGCTCGCCGGCCTCGCGGACCGGCTGAACGAGGTCGGCTACCTGCTCGCCGACGTGGCCGGGGACCTGGCCGGCTACGCCGACGACCTGGACGCCGACCCGGTGCGGCTGGCGGCGGTCGAGGAGCGCCGGGCCGTGCTGGCCCAGCTGCTGCGCAAGTACGGCGGTGAGGAGGGCACCCTCGCCGAGGTGCTCGCCTGGGCCGAGGCCGGGGCCGCCCGGCTCGCCGAACTCGACGGCGACGACGACCGGATCGACCAGCTCGGTGCCCAGGAGACCGAGCTGCGGGCCGAGTTGGCGGAGCTGGCGGCCGAGGTGTCGGCCGCCCGGCAGGCTGCCGCGGGGCGCTTCGCCGAGGCCGTCTCCGCCGAACTCGCCGAGCTGGCCATGCCGCACGCCCGGGTGACCTTCTCGATCACCCAGGTCGAGGACCTGGCCGGGATCGAGGTGGACGGCCGTACCGTCGCGTACGGCCCGCACGGCGTGGACGAGGTCGAGGTGCTGCTCGCCCCGCACCCGGGCGCCCAGCCGCGCCCGATCGCCAAGGGCGCCTCCGGGGGTGAGCTGTCCCGGGTGATGCTCGCCGTCGAGGTCGTCTTCGCCGGGGCCGACCCCGTCCCCACCTACCTGTTCGACGAGGTCGACGCGGGCGTCGGCGGCAAGGCCGCCGTCGAGATCGGCCGCCGGCTGGCGAAACTCGCCGAGACCGCGCAGGTCGTGGTGGTGACCCACCTCCCGCAGGTCGCCGCCTTCGCGGACCGGCACCTGGTGGTGGAGAAGACCCACGACGGCACCGTGACCCGCTCCGGCGTCAAGGCGCTGAACGACGAGGAGCGGGTGCGCGAACTCTCCCGGATGCTGGCCGGCCTGGAGGACTCGGAGCTGGGCCGCGCCCACGCCGAGGAGCTGCTGGCCACCGCCCGCGCCCCCCGCCAGCCCTAGGAACCGTCCGGCGAGGACCCGCCGGACCGACCCCGAGCCGGCCCCTCCACCGGGTCCGGCGGACCTCGCGGCAGGACGACGCGCCCCGGCGGCGCCGACTGTCCAAGAGGGCCGCCGACCTGGCATGGTGGCGGCTGGACACTGGCTTTCCAGTCCCGAGCGCCGCCGGGCGGGCAACCCTCGCGAGGCGGCACGCGAACCTGATCGAGTCGGAGCGAGACGACGTGGACCATTCCGCCGCCCGGGCCACCGCGGCCGCCCCGGAACCGGGGCAGCTGCGCGTGGTCCTCGTCCTGGCCGCCAGCACCGGCGGCATCGGTGCGCACGTGCGCTCCCTGGCCCAGGGCCTGGTCGCGCACGGCGTGATCGTCACCGTCTGCGCGCCGGCCGGCACCGACGCGCTGTACGGCTTCTCCCGCACCGGCGCCCGGTTCCACACCGTCGACATCACGCCCACGGCGGGCGCCCGCAGCGACGCCACCGCGATCGGCGAGCTGCGCCGGGCCTTCACCGCCGCCGACGTGGTGCACGCCCACGGGCTGCGCGCCGGGCTGCTCTCGGACCTCGCGCTGCGCACCGCGGGCCGCTTCCCGGGCCTGCGCCCGGAGACGCCGCTGGTGGTCACCTCGCACCACGCGCTGCTGGCCACCGGCATGGAGCGCCGGCTGCAGCGGCTGATGGAGCGCCGGGTGGCCCGCGCCGCCGACCTGGTCCTCGGTGCCTCCTCGGACCTGGTCGCCCGGGCCCGGGAACTCGGCGCCACCGACGCCCGGCTGGGCCCGGTGGCCGCCCCGCCGATGCCGGAGGGCCGGCTCGGCCGCCCCGAGGCGCGGGCCGCGCTGCTCGGCGACGGCCCGGACCGGCCGCTGGTGCTGGCGGTGGGCCGGCTCGTCCCGCAGAAGGCCTTCGGGCTGCTGCTGGACGCCACCCGCGAGCTGTCCTCGCTCGACCCGGAGCCGCTGGTGCTGCTCGCCGGGGACGGCCCGGAGGCGGGTCCGCTGCGCGAGCGGGTGACCGCCGAGAAGCTGCCGGTGCGCCTGCTCGGCTACCGCACCGACGTGCCCGACCTGCTGGCCGCCGCCGACGTGGTGGTGGTCCCCAGCCGCTGGGAGGCCCGCTCGCTGGTGGTCCAGGAGGCGATGCGGGCCGGTGTGCCGGTGGTGGCGACCGCCGTCGGCGGCATCCCCGAACTGGTCGGCGACGCCGCCGTGCTGGTGCCGCCGGGCGATCCGGCGGCGATCGGCCGGGCGGTGCGCGACCTGCTGACCGACCCCGCCCGCCGCGAGGAGCTGGTGGCGGCCGGCCGGCAGCAGGCCGAGACCTGGCCGGACGAGGCCGCCACCGTCGCCCAGGTGCTCAGCACCTACGACGAGCTCGTGCAGCGGGGCTGACGAGCTCGTGCGGCGGGGCCGGGTCGTGCGGCGGAGCCGGGCCGCGTCCTAGACGGTGGCCTGCTCGACCCGGTCGGCGGCCCGGCCGTCCGGCTGGGCCGACAGGTAGGCGGCGCCGGAGGCGGTCAGCCGCAGGGCGGTGTCGATCAGCGGGACGTGGCTGAAGGCCTGCGGGAAGTTGCCGACCTGGCGCTTGAGCCGCGGGTCCCACTCCTCGGCGAGCAGGCCGAGGTCGTTGCGCAGCGACAGCAGCCGGTCGAACAGCTCGCGGGCCTCCTGCACCCGGCCGATCATGGCGAGGTCGTCGGCCAGCCAGAAGGAGCAGGCCAGGAAGGCGCCCTCGTGGCCGGAGAGGCCGTCGACGTTGTTGCCGGACTCGTCGTGGGTCGGGTAGCGCAGCACGAAGCCGTCCTCGGTGGACAGCTCGCGCTGGATCGCCTCGATGGTGCCGATCACGCGCTTGTCGTCCGGCGGCAGGAAGCCGACCTGCGGGATGAGCAGCAGCGAGGCGTCCAGCTCCTGGCTGCCGTAGTACTGGGTGAAGGTGTTGCGCTCCGGGTCGTAGCCCTTGTCGCAGACGTCCCGGTGGATGGTGTCGCGCAGTTCGCGCCAGCGCTCCAGGTGGCCGTCGGCCGGGGCGTCCTCGGGGGTCTGCTCCAGCAGCTTGATGGTGCGGTCGACGGCGACCCAGGCCATCACCTTGGAGTGGACGAAGTGCCGGCGCGGGCCGCGGACCTCCCAGATCCCCTCGTCCGGGTTCTGCCAGTGGTCCTCCAGGTACTCGATCAGGCGCAGCTGGAGGTGGTGGGCGTGGTCGTTGCGGACCAGGCCGGTCATGTGGGCGAGGTGGAGCGCCTCGACCACCTCGCCGTAGACGTCGAGCTGGAGCTGCCCGGCGGCGCCGTTGCCGATGCGGACGGGCTGGGAGCCCTCGTAGCCGGGCAGCCAGTCGAGCGAGGACTCGGTGAGTTCGCGCTCGCCGGCGATGCCGTACATGATCTGCAGGTTCTCCGGGTCGCCGGCGACGGCCCGCAGCAGCCACTCGCGCCAGGCCTTGGCCTCCTCGCGGTAGCCGGTGCGCAGCAGCGAGGAGAGGGTGATCGCGGCGTCGCGCAGCCAGGTGTAGCGGTAGTCCCAGTTGCGCTCGCCGCCGATGTCCTCGGGCAGGGAAGTGGTGGGGGCGGCGACGATGCCGCCGGTGGGGGCGTAGGTGAGGCCCTTGAGGGTGATCAGCGAGCGGACCACGGCCTCGCGGTAAGGGCCCTGGTAGGTGCACTGGTCAGCCCACTCGTGCCAGAAGTCGGCGGTGGCGTCGAGCATCGCCTCGGCGTCCGGGACTGCCGGCGGGTCGAGGTGGGAGGCCTGCCAGGTGAGGGCGAAGGCGATCCGCTCGCCGGCTTCGACGGTGAAGTCGGCGTAGGTGGTGAGGTCGCGGCCGTAGGTCTCGGAGTCGCCGTCCAGCCAGACCGAGTCGGGGCCGGCCATGGCGACGGTGCGGTGGGTGCCGTCGGCCTGCTCGATCCGGTGCACCCAGGGGACGATGCGGCCGTAGGAGAAGCGCATCCGCAGCGCCGAGCGCATCCGCACGGTGCCGGCCACGCCCTCGACGATCCGGATCACCTGGGGGACGGCGTCCTTGCCGGCCAGCGGGCGCGGCGGCATGAAGTCGATCACCCGGACGGTGCCGCCCTGGGCGTCCCACTCCTGCTCCAGGATCAGTGAGTCGCCGCGGTAGCGGCGCCGGTCGGCGGGCACGGCGGGGGCGGCGGCGGTGGGCGGGGGCACGCGCAGGTCGGCGGGGGTGGCGATGCGGACCCGGCCCGCGGGGGTGGTGGCGGTGGCGGCGGGCGCGGGGACCTCGGTCAGGACGGCTTCGGCCGGGCCGATCCGCCAGAAGCCGTGTTCATCGGTGCCCAGCAGGCCGGCGAACACGGCCGGCGAGTCGAAGCGGGGAAGGCAGAGCCAGTCCACCGCCCCGTCCCTGCTGACCAGGGCAGCGGTCTGCATGTCCCCGATGAGTGCGTAGTCCTCGATACGGCCGGCCACGTGGATCTCCAGTTCGCAATGTGGTCAGGGCATCGGCGAACGGGGGAGCGAGCGGTCTGCGGGGCCGGGGGTCCACCCCGGGACGTCCGGTCCGCCGGGGGGTGGTGGCGGGCCTTGCTGGAGTGTCCGCGCGGGGCTCGGTGGAGCCCCTGAGGTGGGTGGGGGGAGCTGGAAACGGGGAGGTCCGGTCGCGCATCGGGGACCGGGAGTGTCCCTGACCCTCCCACGCCCTCCGCGTGCTCGTGCTGTCGCGATGCGTCCGTGCAGCTTACGACGGACGAAAGGGGCGAAGCACGCGGACGCAGCCTCGTGTGGCGCCGCAATTCGGCGGAAATGCCGTGCATCGCGGTGGCCGGGCGCAGGATGGCACGGAAGGATCACCTCCGGGTGGCCGTAACGGAGGGGCCGGCATGGCCCGGACGGAGGCCTGCGCCTGGCCCGGTCCGGCCGGGTGGCGCGACCGGTGTGACTCCTGCGGCGCATGATGCGCTGGTGGTGCGCGGGGCGCACGCTCCCGGAGCGCCGGGCGCGGGCCGAACGGCGTCCCGGCCGGGTCACTGATACCCTGGTATCCCGTGGACCGGCGGGATCAAACGCCCCGGACCAGCCGAACCGACGACCCTTCGAGAGCCGAGCACAGAGCCGGCCTCCCGTCGCCCGGCGAGCCGAGAGCCTCCCGCCCACGTCACCTTCGACACGCGACCCACGGGAGCCCCCTCTTGGCACAGCCCCATTCCGGCAAGGCAGCGAACGGCCGCGCCGTGACGACCAAGCACCTCTTCGTCACCGGGGGTGTCGCCTCTTCGCTCGGCAAGGGCCTCACCGCCTCCAGCCTCGGCGCGCTCCTCAAGGCCCGCGGCCTGCGCGTGACGATGCAGAAGCTCGACCCGTACCTCAACGTGGACCCGGGCACCATGAACCCGTTCCAGCACGGCGAGGTCTTCGTCACCGACGACGGCGCCGAGACGGACCTGGACATCGGCCACTACGAGCGGTTCCTGGACACCAACCTGCACGGCTCGGCGAACGTCACCACCGGCCAGGTGTACTCGACCGTCATCGCCAAGGAGCGCCGCGGCGAGTACCTGGGCGACACCGTCCAGGTCATCCCGCACATCACCAACGAGATCAAGTCCCGGATCCGCCGGATGGCGACCGAGGACGTCGACGTGGTGATCACCGAGGTCGGCGGCACCGTCGGCGACATCGAGTCGCTGCCGTTCCTGGAGGCCGTCCGCCAGGTCCGCCACGAGGTCGGCCGGGACAACGTGTTCTTCGTGCACGTCTCCCTGCTGCCGTACATCGGCCCCTCGGGCGAGCTCAAGACCAAGCCCACCCAGCACTCCGTCGCCGCGCTGCGCAACATCGGCATCCAGCCGGACGCCATCGTGCTGCGCGCCGACCGCGAGGTCCCGCAGGCGATCAAGCGCAAGATCTCGCTGATGTGCGACGTGGACGAGGAGGCCGTGGTCGCGGCCATCGACGCCAAGTCGATCTACGACATCCCGAAGGTGCTGCACGGCGAGGGCCTGGACGCCTACGTGGTGCGCCGCCTCGACCTGCCGTTCCGCGACGTCGACTGGACCACCTGGGACGACCTGCTGCGCCGCGTCCACGAGCCGCAGCACATCGTCAAGGTCGCCCTGGTCGGCAAGTACATCGACCTGCCGGACGCCTACCTGTCGGTGACCGAGGCGCTGCGCGCCGGCGGCTTCGCCAACAACGCCCGGGTCGAGATCAAGTGGGTCACCTCGGACGACTGCGAGACCCCCGAGGGCGCCCGGGCCCAGCTCGGCGACGTGGACGCGATCTGCATCCCCGGCGGCTTCGGCGACCGCGGCGTCAACGGCAAGGTCGGCGCGATCACCTTCGCCCGCGAGAACAAGGTCCCGCTGCTCGGCCTGTGCCTGGGCCTGCAGTGCGTGGTCATCGAGGCGGCCCGCAACTTGGCCGGCCTGCCCGAGGCCAACTCCACCGAGTTCGACCCCGCCGCCAAGCACCCGGTCGTCTCCACCATGGCCGAGCAGCTGGCGATCGTCGACGGCAAGGGCGACCTGGGCGGCACCATGCGGCTGGGCCTGTACCCGGCCAAGCTCACCGAGGGCTCGATCGTGCGCGAGGTCTACGGCGGCGAGCAGTACGTCGAGGAGCGCCACCGCCACCGCTACGAGGTCAACAACGCGTACCGCGCCGACCTGGAGAAGACCGGTCTGCAGTTCTCCGGCCTCTCGCCCAAGGGCGACCTGGTCGAGTACGTCGAGTACCCGCGCGAGGTGCACCCGTACCTGGTGGCCACCCAGGCCCACCCGGAGCTGAAGTCGCGCCCGACCCGTCCGCACCCGCTGTTCGCGGGCCTGGTCAAGGCCGCCATCGAGATCAAGACCGGCGTCTCCGAGTAGTTCCTCTCCTCGGCCCCGGTCGTTCACCGGACGGCGGTCCCGCGATTCCCGCGGGGCCGCCGTTCGGCGTTAGATTGTGTCGTACTGACGAAAAGGGGAGTGCGATGGACGAGCAGAGCGGCCTGGTGATCACCGACACGGCCGAGGAGTGGGAGGTCCGCGGGAGCGCGACGCCGTTCCAGGGCAAGGTCACCGGGGTGCGCAGCGAGGAGGTCCGGATGCCCGACGGCAGCTGGGCCCGCCGCGACTACCAGACCCACCCCGGCTCGGTGTCGGTGCTCGCGCTGGACGACCGGCAGCGGGTGCTGATCCTGCGCCAGTACCGCCACCCGGTCCGCCAGCGGCTGTGGGAGCTGCCGGCCGGCCTGCTCGACGTGCCCGGCGAGAACCCCTGGCGCGCCGCGCAGCGGGAGCTGTTCGAGGAGGCCCACTGCAAGGCCGACACCTGGCGGATCCTCGTCGACTACTACACGTCCCCGGGCGGCACCGACGAGGCGCTGCGGATGTTCCTGGCCACCGACCTGTCGGCGGCCGAGGGCGAGCGCTACGAGGCCGAGGGCGAGGAGCAGGAGATCGAGGTCGCCTGGGTCCCGGTGCCCGAGCTGATCCGGCTGATCCAGGCCGGGCGCCTGCACAACCCGACCCTAATCATCGGCACCCTCGCCGTGCACGCCGCGCTCACCGGTCCGGACGGCCTGGACGCGCTGCGCCGACCGGACTCGCCGTGGCCGGCCCGCCCGTTCGAGGCGTGAGCGAACAGCGGCGGGAACACCCCTCCGAGGCGTGGACGAACGACCCGGCTTGATGCCTTGGGGTGATTTGCCGGTTCGTACGACCGGATGTCACCTCAATCGAGCCCGGCGGTCGAACTACGCTTCGCAGGGAGGGCGCCCGTGCCGGGCCGGCCTCCGCCGAGCGCCGGCCCCTGAGCAGCCGGACGCCGGGCGCGGGAAGACGTCGGGAGTGGCACGGGTGGCGAGGAAGACGGCGACGATGGATCCCGGCACCGACGCGCGGGTCGGTGCCGTCCCCGGTCTGGAGCGGCTGCCGGCCGGGCCCGCGCTGTTCGTCGGACGGCGCGCCGAGCTCGCCGCGCTGCGGGCCGCCGCGGCCCGTCCGGTGAGCGGCCGCTGCCCGGTGCTGGTGGTGGCCGGGCGCCCCGGCTCCGGTCGGACCGCCCTCGCCGTCCGCTTCGCCCGTACCGTCGCGGCCGACTACCCGGACGGCGTGCTCTTCGCGCGGCTGTCCGCCCCCGACGGCGGCAGGGTGCCGCCGGGCCGGGCGGCCAGGGTGCTGCTGGAGCAGCTCGATCCGCAGGCGGCCGTGCCGCTGCCCGGGATCGTGGAGGACGGGCGCGACGAACCGGGCTGCACCGCGCTGCGGGAGGCGCTCGCCGGGCTGCGGGTCCTGCTGGTGCTGGACGACGTGCGGGACGCCGGACAGGTGTGGCCGCTGCTGGCCGACGAACCCGGCTGCCTGGTCCTCGCCACCACGGCGGGGCCGCTCACCGGGATCGAGGACATCGACCCGGTGATCCTCGGCGGGCTGGACCGGCAGGCCTCCGGCGAACTGCTGGCCGACCTGGTCGGCGGCACCCGGATCTCCTGCGACCCGGTCGGCGGGGCCGATCTGGCCGAGGCCTGCGCGGCCCGCCCGGCCGCCCTGCGGCTGATGGCCGGGTGGCTGCGCGCCAACCCGAAGACCGCGGTCACGGACGCGGCGCGGGAACTGAACCGGGTGGTCGGCGAGGAGTCCGCTGCCGCGGGCGGCGGCAAGGCGGGCAGGGCCGGCCGGACCGGCAAGGCCGCCAAGGCCGCCAGGGGCAGGTCCGGGGGCGAGGCCGCCGTGGCGAAGGAGGACCCGCGGCAGCCGGCCGAGGGCCAGGGCGCGGAGGCCGCCGCCGCACCCGAGCCGGCCGGCGACCCCTCCACCTGGGTCAAGCCGGGGCCGGAGCCGGCCGAGCCGGTGCCCGTCCCCGACAACGACCCGCTGGTCGGCGCCTTCACCCTGGTCTACCGCACCCTGCCGGCCGCCCAGGCGCGGATGCTGCGCACCCTGACCCTGGCCCCGGCGCAGACCGCCGACCCGCGGACCGCCTCCGCGCTGGTCGGCTGCCCGGCCCCGGAGGCCGCCGCGACGCTGGCCGCGCTCGCCGAGCGGGAGCTGCTCGGCGAGGAGGCTCCGGCCGCCGACGGCACCCCGCGCTACCGGGTGCCCGGCAGGCTCTACCCGCGGCTGGTCCGGCTGCGCGAGCGGGAGGACCGGGCCGCCGAGACCGAGCTCGCCCGGGCCCGGCTGCTGGAGCGGCTGGTCCGGCTCACCGAGTCGGCCCGCGCGCTGCTCGACCCGTCCGGCGGCCCGGCGCCCGAGCCGCTGCCGGCCGCCCTGCGGCTGGACTCCGCCGCGCACGCCCGCGACTGGCTGCTCGGCGAGCGCGAGCTGCTGCTCGGCGCGGTCGCCGACGCGATCGGCCAGGGCGACCTGGACGGCTCGGCCGGGCGGCTGGTCACCGCGCTGCTGCGGTCGCTGCCGCTGACCGGCGCCGCCGCCCCCACCGACCTCTACCGGCTGCACGAGCTGGTGCTCACCGTGGCCGAGCGGCACGGCCGCCCCCGCCGGGCCTCGGCCGCGCTGCTCAACCTGGGCGACCTCCAGGCCGCGGCGGGCCGGTGGGAGCAGGCCGCGACCCACTACCGCGCCGCCCTGGAGCACGCCCGCACGGCCGGGGACGAGCCGCTCTGCGCCCGGGCCCTGGAGGGTGCGGCCGGCTGCCACCGGGCGCTCGGCGACGCGGTGCGCGCCGCCGACTGGTACGGGCGGGCGCTCGGCCTGCGGCAGTCGCTGGGCGACCAGGCGGCGGAGGCCCGGCTGCTGACCCGGCTCGCCGAGGCGCACACCGCGCAGCGCCGCTTCGAGGAGGCCGACCGGGAGTACCGGGCCGCGCTGGCGGTGCTGCGCCGGATCGGCGACGAACAGGGGCGGGAGGCCGTCGGGGCGGCCCTCGCGGACCTGCGGGAACGTGTCGACGCCGGGTGGTGACGGCGCTTTCGGAGGTATCGTCGGAAGTGCCCGGTTGTCACGCCTATGGCAGGTAGTAGCCGGTGGAAGCCTACGAACCTGCCAATGTGTTCGGCGAAATTATTCGATTTGGAAGGCTGACACGCCGCCTGGGCTTCATTACACTCGAACTCAGTCGCGCAGCGATCCCCTGCCCCGGGCTGCCCGGAGGCTTCCCCACGTGCGCGTCGCCCACCGGTCTTCTCCGGTCGGGACCCCCATGGCAAGAGGACGTGTTTAGCCGTGAAGGTCGGCATCCCCCGCGAGGTCAAGAACCACGAGTACCGCGTGGCCATCACGCCCGCCGGCGTGCATGAGCTGGTCCGCAACGGACACGAGGTCTACATCGAGGACAACGCCGGTCTCGGCTCCTCGATCCCCAACGAGGAGTACGTGGCCGCCGGCGCCACCATCCTCCCCACCGCCGACGAGGTGTGGGCCACCGCCGACCTGCTGCTGAAGGTCAAGGAGCCCATCGCCTCCGAGTACCACCGGCTGCGCAAGGGGCAGACCCTCTTCACGTACCTGCACCTGGCGGCCGACCGTGCCGGTACCGACGCGCTGATCGCCTCGGGCACCACCGCCATCGCGTACGAGACCGTGCAGCTGGCCAACGGCGCGCTGCCGCTGCTCGCCCCGATGTCCGAGGTCGCGGGCCGGCTGGCCCCGCAGGTCGGCTCGTACCACCTGATGCGCCCGGCCGGCGGCCGCGGCGTGCTGCCCGGCGGCGTGCCCGGCACCCACCCGGCCAAGGCCGTCGTCATCGGCGGTGGCGTCTCCGGTTGGCACGCGGCCACCATCGCCATCGGCATGGGCTACGACGTGACCCTGCTCGACCGCGACATCAACAAGCTGCGCGAGGCCGACCGCATCTTCGGCACGAAGATCAAGGCCATCATGTCCAACTCCTTCGAGCTGGAGAAGGCCGTCCTGGACGCCGACCTGGTCATCGGCGCGGTGCTGATCCCGGGCGCCAAGGCCCCGAAGCTGGTCACCAACGAGCTGGTCTCCCGGATGAAGCCGGGCTCCGTGCTCGTCGACATCGCCATCGACCAGGGCGGCTGCTTCGAGGACTCGCACCCGACCACGCACGACGACCCGACCTTCCAGGTCCACAACTCGGTCTTCTACTGCGTGGCGAACATGCCGGGCGCCGTCCCGAACACCTCCACCTACGCGCTGACCAACGCCACCCTGCCGTACGTCATCGAGCTGGCGAACCGCGGGTGGAAGGAGGCGCTGCGCCGTGACCCGGCGCTCGCCAAGGGCCTCAACGTGCACGAGGGCCAGATCACCTTCCCGGCCGTGGCCGACGCCTTCGGCCTGGAGTCGGTCACGCTGGACAGCGTGCTCGCCTGATCTCCCTGACCGCACGGCGGTCGTTCGCCCCCGACCCGATTCCTTCGGGTCGGGGGCTTCGCCGTGCCCGCGAACGGCCCGCGGACCGGTCGGGTCGCTCTGTCGTCAATTCCCGCGGGTCGGGTCACCCGACCGCAGAAACGTTAGGGTC
Source organism: Kitasatospora sp. NPDC048194 (assembly GCF_043202455.1). Taxonomy (NCBI): domain Bacteria; kingdom Bacillati; phylum Actinomycetota; class Actinomycetes; order Kitasatosporales; family Streptomycetaceae; genus Kitasatospora; species Kitasatospora sp. NPDC048194. Next base: position 73,601 of record NZ_JBIDAK010000025.1, on the reverse strand, counting down.
ATGGGCCCGCTCATCCCTTGACAGCAGCCCGCCCGATAGTCGACACATCGGGCCCACTACCGTGGATTGTGTTGCTGCGAACGCCTTGAACGGCCTAGAGTCGCAAACCGTCGGCATGCTGCCACGCTGACGAATCGACATAGAGTCCTGGATGCCCAAGGAGGTAAGACGACTTGTGAATGAGTCGACAATTGCTCCCGGGGGTGGTCAGCCAGGACTGGCGGAGCACACCGCCGGCCAGCCGAGTGAGGAGCCCGGGGCCCGGCAGCCCTCCGTGGGCTCGGCCGAGGTCGGCTCGGTCGCACTCCGCACTTTCGAAGCACGCCAGAACACAGCGCAGGTGACCACGGTGACCGATCACGACGCCGACTTGGCGGCCTACGGCCTGGCCTACGGCGAGTTCGCCTACGGCGCCTACGACGACCCGGACGCCGAGTACGAGCCGGACCCGGAGTACGCCGCCACCCTGGCCCCCGACGCCGCGCGCCAGCGCCGCGAGCGGGTCGGCCCGACCGGCCGTCCGCTGCCGTACTTCCCGATCCCCGCGCCGGTCGCCGAGCACGGCCCCGCCCAGATCATCGCCATGTGCAACCAGAAGGGCGGCGTCGGCAAGACCACGTCGACCATCAACCTGGGCGCGGCGCTGGCCGAGTACGGCCGCCGGGTGCTGCTCGTCGACTTCGACCCGCAGGGCGCGCTCTCGGTCGGCCTCGGCGTCAACCCCATGGAGCTGGACGTCACCGTCTACAACCTGCTCATGGAGCGGGGCCTGACGGCCGATGAGGTGCTGCTGAAGACCGCCGTCCCCGGCATGGACCTGCTGCCCTCCAACATCGACCTCTCCGCCGCCGAGGTGCAGCTGGTCAGCGAGGTGGCCCGGGAGTCCGCGCTGGCGCGCGCCCTGAAGCCGCTGCTGCCCGACTACGACTACGTCATCATCGACTGCCAGCCCTCGCTCGGGCTGCTGACGGTCAATGCGCTGACGGCCGCTCACAGCGTGATCGTGCCGCTGGAGTGCGAGTTCTTCGCGCTGCGCGGTGTCGCGCTGCTGACCGAGACGATCGAGAAGGTGTGCGAGCGGCTCAACCCCGAGCTGCGCCTGGACGGCATCCTCGCGACCATGTACGACTCGCGCACCGTGCACAGCCGTGAGGTGCTGGCGCGGGTCGTCGAGGCGTTCGGCGAGCACGTCTTCCACACCGTCATCGGGCGGACCGTGCGCTTCCCGGAGACCACCGTCGCCGGCGAGCCCATCACCACGTACGCCACCAACTCGGTCGGGGCCGCCGCCTACCGCCAGCTCGCCAGGGAGGTGCTCGACCGGTGCCGCCCCGCCGAGTGAGTCTCCCGGGTGCCGACGAGCTGTTCCGGACCACCGGCGGGATGGCGTTGTCGCCGTCCCTCGCGCCGCGTCCGGCCGCCGAGGCATCCAGACCGGAGACCGCGCGGACCGTCAACGGCACGGACGGCGCCGAGGGCGCCCACGGTGCCCAGGACGACCGGCAGGCGCCGCAGGAGCAGCAGTCGGCCGCCGCGGTGCCGTCGCCCGCGCAGCCGCCCGTGCAGCGGGCCGCCGGGGACCAGGGCGCCGGAGCGGCCGCCAACGGCGTGTCCGCCACCCGGGGCGCCCCGGCCGGCCGGACGCACGCGGGTGCCGCCGAGGAGCAGGCCGGTGCCGCCGGGCGCGCCCGGCCGCGGGGGCGCGCGCCGCGCCGACCGAGCGGACGCGAGCGGCACGACGAGAAGATCACCGTCTACGTGTCCGCCGAGGAGCTCATGGACCTCGAGCACACCCGGCTGGTGCTGCGCGGCGAGCACGGCCTGGCCGTGGACCGCGGGCGGATCGTCCGGGAGGCCATCGCGGTGGTCCTGGCGGACCTGGAGCAGCGCGGTGAGGCCTCCATCCTGGTCCGGCGGCTGCGCGGCCGGTAGGGCCGTCCTCCGGGCACCGGGTGCTGGCTGCGGCTGTCGGGCTGCGGCTGTCGGGCAGCGGCTGTCGGGCAGCGGATCCGGACAGCGGAGGTCGGGACTTCCGGGCGCCGGGCGTCGGGCGCCGACGGCCGGGGACCGTGCCGTCGGGCGGCGTGTCGGCGGGCCCCGGGGCGGGCCCTGCGGTCGGGGCGGGTGAAGATGGACCGTCATGCCGAGCACCGCCCAACCGGCCATCAGCGCCGCGAACCCGACCAGCGCCGCGGAGCCGACCACCGCCGTGGAGCCGAGCAGCGTCGTGGCGCCGGCCACTGCCGCGGACCCGAGCAGCGCCGTGGAGCCGACCCGGGGCGTGGAGCCGAGCAGCGCCGTGGACCCGGGCGAGGACGAGCCCCGGGGCGGTTTCCACGTCCGGCTGGAGAACTTCGAGGGCCCCTTCGACCTGCTGCTCAGCCTGATCGCCAGGCACAAGATGGACGTCACCGAGGTGGCGCTGGCCACGGTGACGGACGAGTTCGTGGCGCACATCCGCGCGATGGGGCCGGACTGGGACCTGGACGCGGCGACCGAGTTCCTGGTGGTGGCCGCCACCCTGCTGGACCTCAAGGCGGCCCGGCTGCTGCCCGCGGCCGAGGTCGAGGACGAGGAGGACCTCGCGCTGCTGGAGGCGCGGGACCTGCTGTTCGCGCGGCTGCTGCAGTACCGGGCGTACAAGCGGGCGGCGGCGGTGTTCGGCGAGCGGTGGGCCGCCGAGCTGCTCCGGCGGCCGCGGACCGTCGGGCTGGAACCGCGGCACGCGGAGCTGCTGCCCGAGGTGGTGATCACCGTCGGGCCCGAGGGGCTGGCCCGGCTCGCCGCCAAGGCGATGGAGCCCAAGCCCGCGCCCGTCGTCTACGTGGACCACATCCACACCCCGCCGATCAGCGTGCGCGAGCAGGCGGCTCTGGTGGTCGACCTGCTCACCGGGCTGGGGGAGGCCTCCTTCCAGCAGTTGGTCGCGGACGCGCCGGACACCCTGGTGGTGGTCGCGCGCTTCCTGGCCCTGCTGGAGCTGTACCGCGAGCGGGTGCTGGCCTTCGAGCAGCCGGAGGCGCTCGGGGAACTGCGGGTGCGCTGGGTGGCCGAGGAGGGTCGCGGCGCGGTCGAGGTGACGGACGAGTTCGACCGGCCCCCGGACGGGGCCGCGGACGAGGCGAAGGAGGACCGGCGGCGATGAGTGCCGGGAACGACGGCGGACGGCCGGTGCGCCGCCCGCTCGGCCTGCCCGGGCAGCCGAGGGTGCAGGAGTGGCTGGAACCGGCCTTCGAGCTGCTGCCCGAGCCCGTGGCGCCGGCGGCGGACCCCGGGCCGCGGGTGGTGCACCAGAAGTCGGCCGGGCCGACGTCCGACGTGCCGGACGAGCCGGCCGGTCCCCGGGCGCCCGCGGAGCAAGCAGAGCCGGCGGAGTCGGCGGCCCCCGGGCTGCGGGCCGAGCTGGAGGCGATCCTGATGGTCGTCGACGAGCCGGTCACCGAGGAGCGGCTGGCCGGCGTGCTGGAGCGGCCGCGGGCCGAGGTGGCCGGAGCGCTGCGCGAGCTGTCCGCCGAGTACGAGGCGGCCGGGCGCGGCTTCGACCTGCGGCTGGTGGCGGGCGGCTGGCGGTTCTACAGCCGCGACAGCTGCGCCGCGGCCGTCGACCGCTTCCTGCTGGACGGCCAGCAGGCCCGGTTGACCCAGGCCGCGTTGGAGACCCTGGCCGTGGTCGCGTACCGGCAGCCGGTGTCCAGATCGAGGGTCTCCGCCGTCCGCGGTGTGAACTGTGACGGAGTGATGCGTACCCTGGTACAGCGAGGACTGGTGGAAGAGGCCGGATCCGAGCCCGAAACAGGTGCGATCCTGTATCGGACGACGAACTACTTCCTGGAACGGATGGGGCTCCGCGGCTTGGACGAGCTGCCGGAGCTCGCTCCCTTCCTGCCCGAGGTCGACGACGTGGAAGCGGAGTCCCTGGAGGGCACGATGATCGCGGACGCGGTCGCCGTCGCTGCCGCACAGGCCGTGGACGGCAGTGGCGAGGCCGGTCGGGCAGCGCACGATCGGTAGGGGGAGGTGAGGTCGGCCGAGACGACCGCACATCCCAGACGGTAACGACGTACGGACACTTTGATGCGTAGCAGTGGCAACGGCAGGAACAGCAGCGGCGGCGGCAGCGGTCGCGGCGGACAGGGCGGGGGCCGGGGCGGCTCCTACGGCGGCGGCAGCAGCCGCGGCGGCTCGAGCTCGCGCGGGGGTTCGTACGGGGGCGGCTCGGGCTCCGGCTCCCGGGGCGGCTCGTACGGCGGCGGCTCGCGCGGCGGCTCCTACGGCGGCGGCAGCGGCCGCGGTGGCTCGGGCTCCGGCTCGGGTGCGCGCGGCGGCTCCTACGGGCGGGACGACCGGCGGGACGACCGCCGCTTCCCGGACCGCCCGCTGCGGCCGGAGGAGCGCAAGTACGACCGTCCGGAGTTCGGCGGCGGCCCGAACGCCACCCCGGCCCGCGGCGGCTACGCCGGCCGGCGTCCCGGCCCGGCCCCGCGCCCGCGCCGTGAGGGCCAGGGCGCCCCGGGCGACCCGCGCCGCCAGCCGCAGCGCTCGCGCGAGCTGCAGGCCAAGATCGAGGACGCGGTGCTCGCCCGGCACGACAAGCCGGCCGTGAAGCTGCCCAAGACCTTCGGGGAGCCCGAGGGCGAGCGCCTGCAGAAGGTGCTGGCCCGTGCGGGCGTCGGCAGCCGCCGCGCCTGCGAGGAGCTGATCGAGCAGGGCCGCGTCGAGGTCAACGGCAAGCGCGTCACCGAGCAGGGCAAGCGCGTCGACCCGGACAAGGACGAGATCAAGGTCGACGGCCTGACCGTCGCCACCCAGTCCTACCTGTTCTTCGCGCTCAACAAGCCGGCCGGCGTGGTCTCCACCATGGAGGACCCGGACGGGCGGCAGTGCCTCGGCGACTACGTGACCAACCGGGAGACCCGGCTGTTCCACGTCGGCCGCCTGGACACCGAGACCGAGGGCATCATCCTGCTCACCAACCACGGCGAGCTGGCCCACCGCCTCACCCACCCGCGCTACGGCGTGACCAAGACCTACCTGGCCGCCATCCAGGGCCCGATCCCGCGCGACCTGGGCCGCCAGCTGGCCCAGGGCGTGGAGCTGGAGGACGGCTTCGCCCGCGCCGACAGCTTCAAGGTCGTCTCCAACGTCGGCAAGAACTACCTGGTCGAGGTGACCCTGCACGAGGGCCGCAAGCACATCGTCCGCCGGATGCTGGCCGAGGTCGGCTTCCCGGTCGAGAAGCTGGTGCGCACCCACTTCGGCCCGATCGCGCTCGGTGACCAGAAGTCGGGCTGGCTGCGCCGGCTGACCAACCCCGAGGTCGGTCAGCTGATGCGCGAGGTCGGCCTGTAGGAGTCGGGCCCCGCCGGTCGTCCGCCGCCGTTCGTCGGCGTGCGTCGGCGTGCGTCCGAGCGGCGTGCGTCCGAGCATCGTTCGTCGGAGGGTCCCCTGCCCGTGGTGGCGGGGGGCCCTCCGGCGTTCGTGGGTGTGAGCCGGAACGCACCCGCTGGTCACGGCCTTGTCAGCGCCATGATCCGTGGCCGAGGATGGCCACCGGACCACCGTCCGCCCCGTGGCGGGACTGCGCCAGGGCGAGCGCCGGTGGGGGTGTCCGGGGCGAACAGGGGGAGACGGCGTCGTGTCCGATGCAGTACCGGGACGGTCAGCCGGTCAGGCCCTCGGCCCGCTGGGGCTGTCCGAGTCGGACGGGGAGGTCTACGCGGCCCTGGTGGCCAGTCCGCAGTCCACCGCGGAGGAACTGGCCGAGAGCTGCGGCCTGACGCTCCAGCAGAGCGTGCGCGCGCTGGACCGGCTGGCGCAGCAGGGCATGGCCACCCGCGCACCGGTGGACCGGCAGCGCTACCTGCCGGTGGCCCCGGACGTGGCGATCGGGACCCTGATCGGCCACCGGGAGTCCGAACTGCGCCGGGCCCGGGCGGAGATGCACCGGCTGATGGACGCGTTCCGGGAGGCCTCCCGCTACACCGACCCGGCGCACTCGGTGGAGGTGCTCACCGGCGGCGAGGCGATCGCCCAGCGGCTGGAGCACATCACCGAGACCAGCCAGTACCAGGTGCGCGGCTTCGACCGCCCGCCGTACATCCAGGACCCGGTGGCGCCGCTGACCCTGCAGCGGCGGCGGCTGAAGGAGGGGCTGCGGTTCCGGACCGTCTACGACCGGGAGGCGGTGGCCTGGCCCGGCCGGCTGGAGCGGAACATCCTGGTCGGTGTGGCGGACGGCGAGGAGGCCCGGGTGCGGCCGACCCTGCCGATGAAGATGATCATCTCGGACGACCGGATGGCGATCATCCCGATCAGCGTCGGTGACAGCGTGCTGGACGCCGCCTACGTGATCCACCCTTCGGCGCTGCTCCAGGCGCTGGACACGCTGTTCGAGGCGGAGTGGGAACGGGCGGTGCAGCTGCAGGCCGCGATCGGCACCGCGGAGGCCTCGCTCGAACCGGAGGCCGACCACCGCAAGCTGCTGGGCCTGCTGGCCGCGGGGCTGACCGACGAGTCGATCGCCCGCTCGCTGGGCTGGAGCGCCCGGACCACCCAGCGGCGGCTCCAGAGCCTGATGCGTTCGCTGGGCGCCACCACCCGCTTCCAGGCCGGGATGGCGGCCCGGGAGCGGGGGTGGCTGTGAACCTCGAGCCGGTCAGCTCCAGGGGCTGAGCGACGCCCAGCGGCCGTCCGGGCCGCGCTCGACCTTCTGCAGGCCGACCACGGCCGAGCGGTTCAGCCGGCCGTAGATGTGCGGGAAGAGGACGCCGGGGGTGGCTCCCGGGGGCGGTGCGCCGTGCGGGGCCTCCCACTTGACCATCGGCTCCACCAGCGACTCCTCGATCAGCAGCACCATCAGCGGGTCGGGGGCGTCGGTGAAGAAGGCGTTGGCCACGGCGAGCGCCGTCCGCTCGTCCGCCGAGCAGTGGATGAACCCGTCGGTGAGCAGCGACGCGGCGGCGTACGGTCGGCCGGGGTCGGTCAGCCAGTCGTCCAGGGGTGCGAGATGGAGGATCATGTTCCCTTTGTACCCGTTTCCTTCCTGAGCGGTCGTCACGAGGCGGCGGGCATCACAGACCCGCCACCTTGGCGGCGGCCGCGACCTCGTACACCAGGGTGAGGGTGCGGCGGGCGCCCGGGCCGAGTGGGACGTCCCAGCGCACGATGCCCTCGGCGTCGAAGGAGTCCGGCGCCGGCGAGCACTCCTCCTTGCGCAGCCGCACCTCGACCGAGGAGACCTCGGAGACCGGTACCCGCTCGCGCACCGCGACCACCTGCTCGTCGTGCTCCTCCGGCCCGGAGAAGCGGGACAGGTGCAGCCGCACGGTCCGGGTCGTGGTCTGGCGGCCGGTCAGCGCGGCGACGGCCCGGCGCTCCTCGGTCTCGCGGACCACCCGGTAGCCGTCCGAACTCCCGAAGGACAGCTCGGTTTCGGCCCCGGCGGCGGTGAAGCGCAGCTCGCCCCGGCCGGTGAAGCCGCTGCCGCGCACCAGCTCGACCGGGCCGGCCAGCAACGGGTGCCCGGCCGTGTTGCGGAACCGGACCACCCGGGTGACCAGCGGGGACAGCTCCGGCGCGCAGACGTACTCGCTGCTCGCCGGGCCGGTGAAGGCACCCAGCGGGACCTTGTGGGCCCGGCCGTCGGACGGCACGGTGGCCGGGGCGGGGGCGGGCAGCACCCGCACCTCGCCGCCGTCGTCCAGACCGGGGACGGCGGCGGAGGGCCCGAGGGTGCTGATCGCCTCCTCGCGCAGCTCGACCTCCACCGTGCGGCGCTCCTCGTCGGTGCGCTCGCGCAGCGCCAGCACGTCCTCGGTGAGCGCGGGCGGGTCGGTGGCCAGGGCGGACCGGGCGGTGGAGAAGGTGAGCCGGGCACCGGTCCAGTCCTCGCCGGTGCGCTGCCAGACCACCGCCTCCGACTCCAGCCGCAGGCCGCCGCCGTCCAGGGTGGCGCGGTAGGAGGGGCGCCAGAGCGCGCAGGGCACCAGGTGGCTGACGGTCAGCCCGGTCGGGCCGGGCCGGGCCGCCTCGACGGTCAGCTCCAGGTGGGCGACCAGCTCGGCGGGCTCCTCCTCGGCCTCGTCCAGGGCGATCAGGGCCTGGGAGCGTTCCTGGTCCAGCCGGCGCAGCCGGGAGCGGGTCGCCCGCAGTTCCTCGCCGTAGCGCTCGCGCTCGGCGTCCACCCGGTCCAGCTCGCGGGCCCAGCGGGTGCGCTCGATCTCACCGACGCCGGCGCCCTCGCCGATCTCGCGCAGCAGGTCGGCGCTCAGCTGGGCGAGCAGGGCCAGACGGGCCTCCAACCGGGCCCGGGTCTGGTCGGCGAGGCGGGACTCGGCCTCCAGCGCGTGCAGCCGGTGGCGCAGCGCGGAGTCCTGCGGACCGGGCGGCAGCGGGGCGCGCGGGGTCCAGGTGCGGACCAGCCGGGCCTCCAGCACCCGGGTGCCCGGGCCGGTCGTCTCGGCGCGCAGGGTGCGGTCGACGGCCAGGGCGGTGAGCGGGCCCAGCCGCAGCCGCTGTACGCCCCCGGCGAGCTCGACGGTCGTCGTGCGCTCGACCTGCGCGCGGTCCTCCAGGCAGGTGACGGCGGTGACGGGGAGGGGGGTGGTTTCTCCGGTCATCTGTCAGTTCCTCCGGTTTCCGCCGACGATGGCCTTTCCGGCCGGGATCTTGATCTGGTAGCCGCCGTCCAGCTCACTGCGGCCACCGGGCGGGAGGTCGACCCGCCAGAGCCGGGTGCTGGGCGGGCACTCCGGCGTCGGCGCGGTCGGGGCGTGCCAGTCGCCGCGCTCCTCGATCCGGATCTCGGCGTCCGAGGTGACCGGCACGCGCTCGCGGACCTCCACGGTGACGGTGCGCCCCAGCCGGTTCGCCAGCTGGACGTGCACCCGGTGGTCGAGCACGGTGCTGTTGCCCTTCAGCATGCCCGTGGCCGACTCGTGCAGCTCGGTGCGGCGCGCCACCTCGATGCTCTCGGTGACGCCGATGCCCACGCTGCGGACGCCTCCGGGGGCGAGGCTGGGCAGGGCGGCGGTGAGCAGGAACTCGTCGTCCACCGTGACCTCGACCGGACCGGCCAGGACGGCGCGGTCGGTGCGGTTGGCGAGGACCAGGGTCGCGTACACCTTCTCCTCGACGGCCGGGACGGTGACGTACTCCGGGTGGACGGCCAGCGGGATCTCGTCGACGGTGACGGTGTGCCAGGTGGCGTCGGACGGGATGTCCGCCGGGGCGACGGCGTCGAAGCGGTAGTCGAAGGAACCGGCCGACCGGCGGGGCGGGACGGCGTGGCGGGGCAGGTCGAGGTCGCGGACCCGGGCGCCGCCGGGGCCGCCGGGGAGGAACCGCTCCCGTTCCTCGCGCTCCATCCGGGCGGGGTCCGGGCGCAGGGTGCCGCGACGGCCGGCGGGGGCGTCGGGGCCGGCCAGGAGGAGGCCGGGGTAGTCCAGCAGGGCGGTGTCGGGGTGGAAGCCGGTGACCGGCGGCGGCGTGGGGTGCAGGCCCCGGCCGCGCCGCCGGGCCTCCTCCGGCGGGGCGCCGCCGGCGGCCGGGGGCAGCGCGTCGGCGGCCTGGGGGTGCGCTGCGGCGGCTTCGGGCTGCGCTGCGGCGGCCTTGGCGTAGCGCATCGGGGCGCCGCCGGGAGCCCGGGACGCCGGTGCGGCCGGTGCGGCCGGTGCCGGCATGGCGCCCGGGGCGGATGGGGGTGCGGAGAGTGCGGGCGGGGCGCCGTAGCCGGCGAAGCCGGGCGGCGGTGGCGCGGGGACCGGCCCCTGGGGTGGGGCCGGCTCGTGCGGCTGGGCCGGCTCGTGGACGCTCAGCGAGCCGCCGCCGTACGGGCCGGAGGGCGGCGGCTGGTGCGCCGCGTACGCCGGGGGTGCGGGGAACCCGGCCCCGAGGGCTGCCCCGGCCGGGCCGGAGGCGGACACCGGGAGCGGAGCTGCGTGCCGGGGGGCGGGACGGGCGGCGGCGGCCGTGTCGTAGCCGGTGAACAGGTCGGACAGGCCGGCCGGGGGCTCGCGCCAGCCGGAGGGCGGCGGGGCGGGCTGGCTGCGGCCGATCCGCAGCGAGCCGAGCGCGGGCAGGTCGGTGCGGCGGTCGAGGTCGGCGGTGGACAGGGCGAGGCGGACGCCCGTCCAGTCCTCGCCGGTGTGCTGGGCCACGGCGGCCCGCAGGACGAGCTGGGCGGTGTCGGCTCCGGTGCGGTAGGTGAGGCGGTAGGCGGGCACCCAGCGGGCGGTGGGGACGCCGTACTCCAGCTCGAGGTCCAGGTGTCCGGTGGTGGCGGCGCCGGTGGCGGTCGGGTGGGTGGTGGCGGTCGGGTGGGTGGTGGCGGTCGTCGGGTGGGCCGGGGCGGTCGGGTTGGCGGAGTCGGTCGGGCGGGCCGGATCGGTCGGGTCGGGGTCTGCGGTGCGCACGGTGAGCAGCACGGTGGCGGCGGTCCCGACCGGCTCGGCGCGGTCGGCGGTGGACGCCCGTTCCAGCCGGTCGGCGGCCAACTCGCGCTCATGGTCGGCGAGTTCGATGTCGCGGGTGAGCTGCTCGGCGCGCTCCTGGAGCCGGGCCAGCCGTTCGTCGACGAAGTCGGCGAGCTCCAGCCAGGCCTCGGCGGGGGTGCGGCGCAGCGGCTCGTCGCGGCGGCGCTGCGGCGGGACGGCGCGCAGTGCGGCGGTCTCGTCGATCGCGGCCAGGACCAGCCGACGGCGCTCGTCGAGCGCGCTCAGGCGCTCCATCGCCTCCTCCAACTCCCGGCGCAGCACCGGGAGTTCCTCCGGCTCGCGGAGCTGGGCGGCCAGTTCGAGGCGGGCCTCGCTGACCACCGCGCCGGCCGGGCCGGCGAGCACCCGGGCGCGCAGCGACGTGCCGTCCAGCGAGTCGGGCAGGCCGGTCAGCCGCAGCCGTCCGTCGGGCGGGACGGGCACGGTGGCCCGACGGCGGCACACCGCGCCCTCGGCGTACACGACGACGGACTCCAGCACCGACGGGTGGGCCGGTACGGCCGGCGGTTCCGACGACCCGGTGTGACTGCTCTGCTGATCGTCCATGCGCAACCCCTTCGTTCGCGTCCGGTGCGGCGCGTACCGCCTCGCGCCGTCTTGCCGCGTCGGCCCCCGGCGGCCAGTCTGCCCCGGGTCGGGGCGGGCGTCGTCGGATTTCCCGGGGCGCGGCGTGTGCACTCTCTGGGACGGGGGCGGTGGCGCGGCGGTTGCCGGTGGGCCGGGGTGGGCCGGGGGCTGGTGGTGGTCGGGGGCGTCGTCGGGGGGCGTCGTCGTCGGGGGCGCCGTCGTCGGGGGAGGGGCCCTCGGCCGGGCCCGGCGGGTGGGAGGATGGGCGCGGGTGCTCCCGGCCGGGCCCGGCACCCGGCGAGAATCGTCAGACGATCGTCGAAACCGCCCAGTCGAGAACCGTGATCGAGGAGAGCCACCCGCCATGCGCACTGCCGTCGTCGTCGGCACCGGACTGATCGGCACCTCCGCCGCCCTGGCCCTGTCCGCGCGCGGGCTGACCGTCCACCTGGAGGACGCCGACCCGGACGCCGCCCGCACCGCCGAGTCGCTCGGCGCGGGCACCATCGAACCGCCCGAGGGCCCGGTGGACCTGGCGATCATCGCCGTGCCGCCCGCACTGGTCGGCAAGGTGCTCGCGGACTGCCAGCGCCGGAACCTGGCGCACTGGTACACCGACGTGGCCAGCGTGAAGGCCGGCCCGGGCAGTGAGATCGCGGCGCTCGGCTGCGACACCGTCCACTACATCGGCAGCCACCCGATGGCCGGCCGGGAACGCTCCGGCCCGCTGGCCGCCCGTGCCGACCTGTTCGAGGGCCGCCCCTGGGTGCTCACCCCCACCGCCGACACCGACACCGACACGCTCAACGCCGCGCTGGAGCTGGTGGCGCTCTGCGGCGCGATGCCGATCGTGATGGACGCGGCCCAGCACGACCGGGCCGTCGCCCTGGTCTCGCACGCCCCGCAGCTGGTCTCCTCGCTGGTCGCGGCCCGGCTCGAGCACGCCGACGAGACGGCCATAAGGCTCTCCGGCCAGGGCGTGCGCGACGTGACCCGGATCGCCGCCTCCAACCCCGCGATGTGGGTCGACATCCTCTCCGCCAACGCGGGCGCGGTCGCCGACGTCCTGGCGGAGGTCGCCAACGACCTCGGGGAGACGGTCACCGCGCTGCGCGCGCTCGCGGCGGCCGAGGAGGGCGAGCGCCGGGCCGGTGCCGAGGGCATCGAGGCGGTCATGCGGCGCGGCAACACCGGGCAGGCGCGCATCCCCGGCAAGCACGGTGCGCCGCCCACCCGGTACGAGACCGTCTCGGTGGTCCTCGGGGACCAGCCGGGGGAGCTCGGCCGGCTGTTCGGGGAGGTCGGCGAGGCCGGGGTCAACATCGAGGACGTCGCCATCGAGCACTCGGACGGGAAGCAGGTCGGCTTCGTGCAGCTGTCGGTGGCACCGGCGGCGGTCAAGCGGCTCACGGCGGCGCTGCGCTCGGGCGGGTGGAGCGTCCGGGACTGACGGGTGCCGGAGTAGCGGGTTCGGGGCGGTGGGTTCCGGGGTGACGGGGCTGCAATGGGGGCCGGGGGCCGGGTGCCGGGAGTCGGGTGCCGGGAGTCGGGGGGCTCGGGGGCTCGGGGCTCGGCAGGCGGTCCGGAGTCCGTTGGGCCGCCGAGTTTCGTCCCGGAGCGCACGGGAGCGTGGCCACTGCGGCGGGCAGTCCGGCGGGCGGTCCGGCGGGCACTGATCGGGCGGGCCAGTGGGCCTGAGCGAGCGGCCCGGCGGGCGCTGAGCGAGCGGCCCGGCGGGCGCTGGGCGGGCGGCGGAACGGGGGCGGGCGGGGTCCGGGCGGCGGTCCATTAACCTTGAGGGAGACGAACTCCCCCCGGCCGTCCGCCCGCGCAGGCGTCGGCTTCCATGCTCAGAGAGAGGTTCGCCCCCGTGGACACTGCCGACCGAGCGCACGCCCCGGTCGTCGTCGCCATCGACGGACCCTCCGGCTCCGGCAAGTCGACCGTCTCGCGGGCGGTCGCCGCCCGGCTGGGCCTGAGCTTCCTGGACACCGGTGCCATGTACCGGGCGATGACCTGGTGGATGCTGGCCAACGACATCGACGTCGACGACGCCGAGGCGGTCGCCGTCGCGTGCGGCAAGCCGGTGATCGTGTCGGGCACGGACGCCGACGGCCCCACCATCACGGTGGACGGCCAGGACGTCTCGGGTCCGATCCGCGGTCCCGAGGTGACGGCCGGTGTCAGCGCCGTGGCCGCGGTGCCGGCGGTGCGGGCCCGGCTGGTGGAGCTGCAGCGCGGCTGCGCCGAGGTCGCCGAGCGCGGCATCGTCGCCGAGGGCCGGGACATGGGAACCGTGGTGTTCCCGGCGGCCACCGTCAAGGTCTTCCTGACCGCCTCCGAGCAGGCCCGGGCCGAACGGCGGGCGGCCGAGCTGCGCGCCAAGGGCGTCGACGAGGCGACCATCACCGCGATGGCCGCCGACCTCGCCCGGCGCGACGCCGCCGACTCCTCGCGCGAGACGGCGCCGCTGGCCCAGGCCGCCGACGCGGTGCTGGTGGACACCAGCAGTCTCACGCTGGAGCAGGTGATCGACCGGATCGCCGCCCTGGTGGAGCAGCGGGCCGGGCTGTCGGCGGTCTGATGCGGGGAATCTGACCGCTGGGAGTCGGGCCGCCGAGGGGTCCGACCCCGAGAAGTCCGACCGGTGAGAGGTCCGGTACTGCCGGGGTCCGACGCCAAGGTCCGACTGCCGGGGCCCGACTGCCGGGGCCCGACTGCCGGGGCCCGACCGACGCCGGTCGGGCCGCCGTTGGTCGAGTCGTCCGGCCGCCGGCCGGGTCATCCGGCCACTGAACGATCCGCGGGCCGCCGAGGTGCCGCGGAGGAAACCATCGCGCTGCCCCGAGCGGGGCAGGTACGCACGGCGCGCCCCTGGGAAGGGCCGGGCCGGGAAACGGAACAGACGAACATGACCGCAGAGCACTCCGCCACCGGGCACGGTGAGCTGGACGCCGCCGACTACGCCGAGTTCATGGCCCTCGCCGCCGAGGAGGGCTTCGACGTCGACGGCTTCGACGACGTCGACGGCGCCGAACACGTCCGGCTGCCGGTGCTGGCCGTCGTCGGCCGGCCCAACGTCGGCAAGTCGACCCTGGTGAACCGCATCATCGGCCGCCGCGAGGCCGTCGTCGAGGACAAGCCGGGCGTCACCCGCGACCGGGTCACCTACGAGGCCAGCTGGAACGGCCGCCGCTTCAAGGTCGTCGACACCGGCGGCTGGGAGATCGACGTCCTCGGCATCGACGCCATGGTGGCCGCCCAGGCCGAGCTGGGCATCGAGCAGGCCGACGCGGTGCTGTTCGTCGTGGACGCCACGGTCGGCGCCACCGACACCGACGAAGCCCTGATCAAGATCATCCGCCGGGCGGGCAAGCCGACCGTCCTGTGCGCCAACAAGGTCGACGGCCCGTCCACCGAGGCCGAGGCCGCCTACCTGTGGTCGCTGGGCCTGGGCGAGCCGTACCCCGTCTCCGCCCTCCACGGCCGCGGCTCCGGCGACCTGCTGGACGCCGTCATGGCCGCCCTGCCCGAGGCCCCGCCGCAGACCTTCGGCGACGCCGCCCCCGGCGGTCCGCGCCGGGTCGCGCTGATCGGCCGGCCCAACGTCGGCAAGTCCAGCCTGCTCAACAAGGTCGCCGGCGAGGAGCGCGTCGTCGTCAACGAGCTGGCCGGCACCACCCGTGACCCGGTCGACGAGCTGATCGAACTCGGCGGCAAGACCTGGAAGTTCGTGGACACCGCCGGTATCCGCCGCCGGGTCCACCTGACCGCCGGCGCCGACTTCTACGCCTCGCTGCGCACCTCCTCCGCGCTGGAGAAGGCGGAGGTCGCGGTCGTCCTGATCGACGCCAGCGAGACCCTCGCCGAGCAGGACACCCGGATCATCTCGATGGCCGTCGAGGCCGGGCGCGCCGTCGTCATCGCCTACAACAAGTGGGACCAGCTGGACGAGGAGCGCCGCTACTACCTGGAGCGCGAGATCGAGCGCGACCTCGTCCAGGTGCAGTGGGCCCCGCGTGTCAACGTGTCGGCCAAGACCGGCCGGCACATGGAGAAGCTCGTCCCGGCGATCGAGACCGCGCTGGAGGGCTGGGAGACCCGCATCCCGACCGCGCGGCTGAACGCCTTCCTCGGCGAGCTGGTGGCCGCCCACCCGCACCCGATCCGGGGCGGCAAGCAGCCGCGCATCCTGTTCGGCACCCAGGCGGGCATCCGTCCGCCGCGCTTCGTGCTGTTCGCCTCGGGCTTCCTGGAGGCGGGCTACCGGCGCTTCATCGAGCGCCGGCTGCGCGAGGAGTTCGGCTTCGTGGGGACGCCGATCTCGATCTCGGTGCGGGTGCGGGAGAAGCGCAAGAAGAAGTAGGGCGTCGTCGACCTGCCGTCGGCGCACGGTCGTCGTGGAGGTCGTGAAACGGAAGGGCTCCGTCACTGCGGTGACGGAGCCCTTCCGGCTTTGTGCGGGTGGTGGGACCTCGGGGAGTCGCGGTCCGGGGTTCGGGGTTTCGGGTTTCGGGTTTCGGGGGTTCGGGTTTTTCGGGATTTCGGTGGGGCCGCCGCACGCCGGGTGCTGGGTGCTGGGTGCTGGGTGCCGGCCGCCGGCTGCTGGGGCCGCACGCGGGTCGCCAGCTGCTGGGGTCGGGCGCGGCGCGTCGTCAGTGGTGGTCGCCGACGCGGCCCGGGGGGAGCGAGAGCATCTGGCGGTGGCGGCCGACGGTGGGAGGGGCGGCGGCGAGGCCGGTGGCCGTACCGAGCGTGGGTGACGGAACCGGGGGCGGCGCGGGCCCACCGTTCGGGGCGTGGCCGAGGTAGCCGGCGGCGACCCAGCCCTGGCCGTTGGGGAAGTGGGCGCCGGGCGGCGTTCCCTGGGCCGGGTGGCCGGGGCCGTCGCCGGTCGTGGTGGACGGCTCCGGGTGGTGGTGCTGCTGCTGGGCCGGCATGAACTGGGGGAGCCCGGGCACCTGGCCCGCGTAGGTGTGGAAGGACTGCTGCTGGGGCGGGTAGGAGCGCTGCTCGCCGCGCGGTGGGTAGCCGTCGCGGACCGCGAACCCGGTGAACGCCAGGTCCTCCTCGCCGGAGCGGTCGCCCGGGAGGGCCCGGAACAGTCGTCGGTATTCGGAGTACAGCTCGTCGTAGATCGGGGTCGTCGAGTGGGGGTGCTCCGCGTCGTACGAGGGGCGCATGCCCGGGATCGAGCGGGGAGCGGTGGCGGACCGGCCGGCGGGCGCGGAGACGTCGTAGCTGTACACGTAGGGGCCAACGAGTGAGAGGCGGCGGGGATGCGGGGGTCCTCCCGGTGGTGGGGAGGCCGGCGGGGCTCGGCGAGGGCCGGGCGGGGACGCCGGCGGGGGCCGGGCGGGTGTGCGGCGGGCGGGTGTGTGGCGGGCGGGTGTGCGGCGGGCGGGGGGGGCCCGCCCCCCCCCCCCGCCCCGGGCCCGCCGGGGGCGCCCGCCCCCCGCGCGGGGGCCGCGCCGCGCCGGGGGGGGGGGGGGGGGGGGGGGGGGGGGGGGGGGGGGGGGGGGGGGGGGGGGGGGGGGGGGGGGCGCCCCCCCGCCCCGCCCCCCCCCCCCCCCCCCCCCCCCCCCCCCCGGCGCGTCCGGTCAGGTGCCGGCGAGCGGGAGCGAGGCGGCGACGACCTGGCCCAGCGCCACCGCCCGCTCCAGGGCCTGGCGCAGCAGGTCCTCCCGGGGCTGGCGGCCGACCATGCCGGCCGGGACGGCGTACATGGTCACCTCGGCGAGCTGGCTGGCCGCCATCCGCCAGGCGTCGGTGACCTGGAGCGGCTGGTGGGCCTGCCACCAGCCGGTGCTGCCGCCGGCCGCGGCGGGCTGGAGGATCGCGTGCAGCTTGCCCATGGCGACCAGCACCGACCAGCCGGGCAGCTGCTCCGGGGTCTCGTCGAGGTCGCTGATCCGCTGGAACCCGGCGTCCTGGAGCAGGTCGAGGAACTCGTCCTCGCCGGAGGTGCTGCCGGGGCGGCCGACGGGGCCGGTGGGCTCGACCACCAGTGAGGCGTGTCCGACCTTGCCGTGCAGGACGAGTCCGCAGGTGATGCCGAGGATGGCGGCCTGGCCGGGGGCGGTCGGCTGGGGCAGGGCGTCGGAGGGGACCGCCGGGGACGGGAGGGCGAGGTCCGGGAGTGCGAGGTTCGGTACGACGAGGTCCGGGGTGGCTGCGGGCTGGGTCTGGCTGATGCTGCGGACTGCGCCGGCCAGCTGCTCCTCGGAGACCGGGACCACCTGGGACGGGATGCAGCGGGCGTGGGCGAAGGCGAGGACGGCCGTCTCGTCGCCGACGAACAGCACCGTGCTGGTGGGGTCCGCGTGGGTGTCGCCGGGGGTGCGGCAGGAGGTGCATTCGTAGCTGTCGGGGGCGCGGTCGCCGCCCAGCAGGCGGTCGGCCTCATCGTCGCCGATCTCGGACCGGACCTCGTCGCTGACGTCGAGCATGCGCGGCACAGGGTCTCCTCGGATGGGTGCGGGTGGGTGTTCGGGGCGGACACGGAGAGGTCGCCATGCCCAACGGGCCCTTGTGTCAGGCGTCACGGGTGCCGGTCGAGGCTGACGGGAATTGCCCTGGATCCGACCGCACAGCGTGTTCTCGTGCTCGCAATCTGTCGATGTCGGTGACAGGACTGCCGGAATCGGGCGGTGAGGTGAGTCACGCCGCCTCGGGGTTTGATCTAGGAATCAATGGCCAAAGCGGACATTTCGGTCAGGATTGCTTGGTCATTACCTCCGGTAACCCCCGGCTGAGCTGGGCAGACCGGTGGAGTTTTGGTTTCCCCGCCGACCGACTCGTAGCTTCTTGGGCGGCGCAACGAGCGCCACCCGGGTTCACCCCCGACGCACCGCCCCCCGGCTCCGGCGGGGTGCGGCAGGTGCCCGCCGACGCGATCGCTCGAACAGGTCGCCGGTGAGTGGCTGGGTGGCCGGGGCGGCAGCGGCACGTCCGACACGTGCACGGCCGTCCGACGGACGCGGCAAGCGACAGCGGCCCTCTTGAGGGCCTGGTTCCGCATGCCCGCCCGGGGCTGTCGAGAGGAACCCCATGACCTTCCGTCACGAGAACGCCGCTGCCACCTCCTCCACCGCCACCAAGCGCAACCGCGTGCGGATGGCCGTCGTGGCGGGCGCCGCTGTCGCGGCCCTGCCGGTGGCCGGTCTCGTCACGGCCACCTCGGCCTCCGCCGCGTCCGTCTCCACCTGGGACGCCGTCGCCCAGTGCGAGAGCGGCGGCAACTGGGCCATCAACACCGGCAACGGCTTCTACGGCGGTCTGCAGTTCACCTCCAGCACCTGGGCCGCTTACGGCGGCACCGCCTACGCCGCGCAGGCCAACCTCGCCACCAAGGCGCAGCAGATCGCCGTCGCCGAGAAGGTCCTCGCCTCGCAGGGCCCGGGCGCCTGGCCGGTCTGCTCCGTCAAGGCGGGCCTGACCAAGGGCGGCGCCCCGGCCGCCGTCGACACCTCGGCGGGCTCCGGTGCCGCTGCCGCCAAGCCGGCGCAGGCCCCGGCGCCGAAGGCTGCCGCCGCGCCGAAGGCTGCCCCGAAGGCCGCTGCCGAGCCGAAGGCTGCCCCCAAGGCCGCCGCCCCCAAGGCCGCTGCCCCGAAGGCCGCCGAGGCCAAGCAGGACGCCGCCAAGTCCTGGACCGGCTCCAACGACGCCAAGCCGGTCAAGGGCAGCTACACCGTCAAGTCCGGTGACACCCTGAGCGCCATCGCCGCCGCGCAGGGCCTGGACTGGCACGACCTGTACAAGAACAACGCCAAGGTCATCGGTGGCAACCCCGATCTGATCCTCCCGGGTCAGACCCTGAGCATCTGAGTCCCTTTCGGACGACTGGCGTCGTCCGGGGCTCGACGGCCGCTTCTCCGCTGTGCGGGGGAGCGGCCGTCGGCGTTCCCGGTGTGTCGGGGAGGCCCGGGGCGCGGGCCGTCTAGGGTCGGCTGCCATGCCGCATTCGTATGACGGGCGCCGTGACGAGCGCCGCGGGCGGGGCGCGCTTCGGTCGGGGGCGGTCGCCTTGGCGGTGCTGACGGCGATGGGGGCGGGCGCCGTGCGGGCCGGTGCGGTGGTGCCGGGGGCCGTGCCCGGGTCCGTCGTGGCGCGGGGTGCGGGGCCGGGGTCGGGGGTTCGCGGGGCCGCTGACGGGGTGCGGGTCGCTGAGGGGGTGCGGGTCGCTGCGGGGGTACGGGCCGCCGCTGAGGGGACGCGGGTCGCCGACCTGGTGTGGGACGAGCTCGCCGAGTGCGAGAGCGGCGGCGACTGGCGGGCCGACACCGGCAACGGCTTCTACGGCGGGCTGCAGATCCGGCTGTCCACCTGGGCTGAGGCCGGCGGCCTGCACTTCGCCGACCGGCCGGACCATGCGAGCCGGCGGGACCAGACGACGGTGGGGGAGGAGATCCTGCGGCAGCAGGGGTGGGAGGCCTGGCCGTCGTGTGCGCGGGAGTTGGGGTTGATCGGCGGGGGCGCGGGCGGCGGGGGCGGCGGGGCGCGGGCGGCGCGGGGCGAGGAGGGGCGCAGGGTCCTGGGGCGTCGGTGCGTCGGTGCGTCGGGGCGTAGGGAGGTAGGGGCGTAGAGGCGGGGGAGGGTCGGCGCGGGATGGGCGTGCCGGGGTGGGTCCGCTGTCGGGCCGGCTCGGGTCGGGTCGGGTCGAGGCCCGGCCCGGGCCGCGGCCGGGCCGGTGGGGGAGGATGGTGGGGTGATCCAGGGCGAACTGTTCGGTGACCTGCCCGGGGGCTCAGCCGCTCGGGAACGGTTCGAGCCCGCGCCCGGAGCCGTGCTGCTGCCCGGCTGGCTGGACCCGGCCGCCCGCCTGCGTCTGGTCACCGCCTGCCGGGAGTGGGCGCGCCCGCCGGCCGGGCTGCACGAGGTGCGGATGCCGACCGGCGGGGTGATGTCGGTGCGGATGGTCAGTCTCGGCTGGCACTGGTACCCGTACGGCTACGCACGGACCGCCGAGGACGGCACGCCGGTCAAGGCGTTCCCGCCCTTGCTCCGGGAGCTGGCCCGGCGTGCGGTGGCCGATGCCTACGGCGAGCGCGTCGGCGAGATCGCGGGCGCGGCGGCGTACGAACCGGACACCGCGATCGTCAACCACTACCCGCACGGCGCGAAGATGGGCCTCCACCAGGACCGCGACGAGCGCACGGACGCGCCGGTGGTCTCGCTCTCGCTCGGCGACGCCTGCGTGTTCCGGCTCGGGAACACCGAGACCAGGACCAGGCCGTGGACGGACTTCGAGCTGCACAGCGGGGACCTGCTGGTGTTCGGGGGGCCGGCGCGGTTCGCGTACCACGGGGTGGTGCGGACGCTGCCGGGGACAGCGGATCCGGCGC
Organism: Kitasatospora sp. NPDC048194; assembly: GCF_043202455.1. Taxonomy (NCBI): domain Bacteria; kingdom Bacillati; phylum Actinomycetota; class Actinomycetes; order Kitasatosporales; family Streptomycetaceae; genus Kitasatospora; species Kitasatospora sp. NPDC048194. Next base: position 53,197 of record NZ_JBIDAK010000025.1, on the reverse strand, counting down.
TGGGGCTGGTGGGGCGGCTGAACATCACGGTGCGGGAGTCGGGGCTGGAGGGGTAGGTGGCTGGCGGGTGTGCGGCTGGCGGGTAGTGGCCGGCCACGGTGCGTCATCTGTGCGTTCAATCGATTACTCGTTCGAGTGAATTGCTCGGTCTGCCCCGGTGAGCGGGAATGACCCGGGGCGCCGGAGAATTCGAGTGAGCTGGAGAACTGATCGAAGCCCGGAGAGGGAGCGCGCGCATGGGTACCCCCGTCGACGACCTTGTGGATCTGCTCGACCTGGAGCAGATCGAGCTGAACATCTTCCGCGGGCGCAGCCCCGAGGAGGCGCTTCAGCGCACCTTCGGAGGCCAGGTCGCCGGACAGGCCCTGGTCGCGGCGGGGCGCACGGTGGAGGGCGGGCGCCCGGTCCACTCGCTGCACGCGTACTTCCTGCGCCCCGGGGTGCCCGGTGTGCCGATCGTCTACCAGGTGGACCGGATCCGCGACGGCCGCTCCTTCACCACCCGCCGGGTGCTCGCCATCCAGGGCGGCAGGTCGATCTTCGCGCTCACCGCGGACTTCCACCGGCCGGAGGAGGGCGGTATCGAGCACCAGTACCCGATGCCGGAGGTCCCCGCGCCCGAGGACCTGCCCAGCGCCCTGGAGGAGGTCGGCTCCCGGCTCGGCGAACTCCCCCCGTTCATCAGCCGCAGACAGCCCTTCGACATCCGCTACGTGGACCGGCTGCGCTGGAGCAAGGAGGAGCTGGAGGGCGTCGAGGCCCGCAGCGGTGTGTGGCTGCGGACCAACGGCCCGCTCCCGGACGATCCGCTGATCCACGTCTGCGCCCTCACCTACGCCAGCGACATGACGCTGCTCGACGCCGTCCGCGCCCCCGTCGAGCCGCTGTGGGGCACCCGGCACTTCGACATGGCCTCGCTGGACCACGCGATGTGGTTCCACCAGCCCTTCCGTGTCGACGACTGGCTGCTCTACCAGCAGGAGTCCCCGATAGCCCACGGCGCGCGCGGCCTGGCGCGCGGGCAGATCTTCGACCGGAGCGGGCAGCTGGTGGTGTCGGTGGTGCAGGAGGGCCTGTTCCGGCCGCTGAAGGGCTGAACCGGCCGGATCTGCTGGATCTGCCGGTTCGGCCCGGATCTGCAGGTTCGGCCGGTTCAGCCGTTTTCGGCCGCGGCCGGCCGACTCAGCCGGCTCAGCCGGCTCAGCCGACTCGGTCGACACGTCGAATCGGCGAAACCCGGCCGTCCCGTGTTGCCGCCGCATTGCAGTCTCCTTGCGATACCGGCGGCTCCCCGGGATCGGGGAATGATCCGTCCGGGCGGGCGGTGTTGAGGAGGATGGCGTTGTGGAGGATGACCGAGACGGACGGTTCGAACGGCGGCCGTCCGCGCACCTGACCGGGAGGGTTGACCGATGACGGCGACGGCCGCGGAGGACTGGAAGCACTGGAGCGACGGACGGGCGGCGTCGGTGAGCGCGCCGCACGGCCAGCTCGCACTCACCGGCACGCACTGGCTGGAGGCCGAACCGGCCGAGCTGCCCGGGCTGCCCGGGCAGTGGTGGGCCGACGCCGAGGGGGTCCGGGTGCGGGCCACGGCCGCCGACGGCATCACCGTCACCGGCGCCGATGACCCGGTGGACGGCGAGGTGCTGCTGCGACCGGACACCGACCCGGCCGCCGACACGGCCGTCCTCGGCGATCTGCTGCTCGTCCCCATCGAGCGGGAGGGCGAGCTCGCCCTGCGGGTCTTCGACCCGGCCGCACCCCGCCGGGCCGCCTTCGCGGGCATCTCCGCCTACCCGTACGCACCCGAGTGGGCCGTCCCCGCCGTCTTCACGCCCTTCGACGGCGAGGCGCAGTCGGTCCTCGTCCCGAACGCGGACGGCAAGGACCGCCCGCTGGCCGTCAACGGGAAGGTCGAGTTCACGGTGGCCGGCGAGCACCGCACCCTGACCGTCAGCCGCTCCGGCAACCGCCTCACCGGCGTCATCGCGGACGCGACCAGCGGCATCGACACCTACCGCTTCCGCTTCATCACCCTGCCCGCCCCGGACGACCACGGCCGTACCGTCCTGGACTTCAACCGGGCCTACCTGCCGCCCTGCGCCTTCGCGGACCACTTCATCTGCCCGTTCCCGCCGCCGGGCAACCGGCTGGACTTCGCCGTGGAGGCGGGGGAGAAGCAGGTGCTGACCCGTTAGACCGGCTCCGGTTCCGCCGGGGGCGGGCCCGCCGGAGGCAACCCCGGTGTGGAGCGGGCGAGGGGCGGGGCGGATCATGGAGGGCTGTGTCGACCAATCATCCTGCCAATCCGGCCACCGACGCCACTCCGCCCCGGGCGTCCTCCGAGCCCTCCGAGCCTTCCGCGCCCTCGGCGCCCTCCGATCCCGTTCCGGCCGTCGGACCGCTCCCCGAGGTCGGCGCGGGGCCCGTTCCCTGGTACCGACGCGCCTTCGCCGACCTCAGCCCGCTGCGCGAGAACCCCGACTACCGCCGGGTCTGGCTCGGGCAGGTGGTCTCCTCCATCGGCCAGCAGATGACGGCCGTGGCCGTCTCCGTCCAGATCTACGACATGACCGGCTCCGCCTTCGCCACCGGCCTGGTGGGCCTGTTCTCCTTCGTCCCGCTGGTCGCCTTCGGCCTGTACGGCGGCGCGATCGCCGACACCGTGGACCGGCGCAAGCTGGGCCTGATCGGCTCGGCCGGACTCGCCGTGGTCTCCGCCGTCCTCGCCGTCCAAGCCCTCGCCGGACTCGGCCTGGTCGCCATCCTCTACGCCGCCGTCGCCGCCCAAGCCGGGTTCTTCGCCCTCAGCTCACCCGCCCGCTCGGCGATGATCCCCCGGCTGGTCCCCAGCCACCAGCTCCCGGCGGCCAACGCCCTGGCCACCGTCAGCATGAACCTCGGCCTCACCGTCGGCCCGATGCTCGGCGGCGTCCTGATCGGCGCCTTCGGGGCCCAGGCCGCCTACCTGGTCGACACCGCCGCCTTCGCCGGCACCCTCTACGCGATGTGGCGCCTGCCCGCCATGCGGCCGCTCGGCGAACGCAAGGGCCGCGCCTCCGTCCTCGACGGACTGCGCTTCCTGCGTGAGCAGCCCAACCTGCGCACCAGCTTCCTCGCCGACCTGGCCGCGATGATCTTCGGGCTGCCCCGATCCCTCTTCCCGGCCATCGCCGTCACCTTCTATGGCGGCGACGCCCGCACCGTCGGCCTGCTGGTCGCCGCCCCCGCCGTCGGCGCCCTGCTCGGCGCCCTCTTCTCCGGCTGGGTCAACCGGGTCCACCGCCAGGGCGCCGCCGTCCTCGCCGCGGTCTCCGCCTGGGGCCTCGCCATCGCCGCCTTCGGCGCCCTCCACAACCTCTGGCTCGGCCTCCTGCTCCTCGCGGTGGCGGGCTGCGCGGACACCGTCAGCATGATCTTCCGCAACACGATGATGCAGGTCGCAGCCCCGGACGAGATGCGCGGCCGACTCCAGGGCATCTTCACCGTCGTCGTCGCCGGCGGCCCCCGCCTCGGCGACTTCGAGTCCGGCGCCGTCGCCGCCCTGACCAACCCCGCCACCTCCGTGATCACCGGCGGCCTCGCCTGCGTCGCCGCGGTCCTCCTCCTCGCCGCCCGCCGCCCCGCCTTCCTCACCTACGACGCCCGCCACCCCACCCCCTGACCCACCCCACCCCCGAACCTGGCAGCGAGCACCCCCCGACGTGCTGTATTGTTTTCCACGTCGCCGGGACAACCGGAGACAAGGTCGAGAAGCCGCCCGGCAGAGCCCCCCAGGCCCCGCCGCACGGCACGAGACCACGGGACGTGGCGCAGCTTGGTAGCGCACTTGACTGGGGGTCAAGGGGTCGCAGGTTCAAATCCTGTCGTCCCGACTGGAGTTCAACTCCATCGTCGCAGGTCAGAAGCCCTGGTTCACATCATGTGAGCCGGGGCTTCTGCTGTTTCAGGCGGACATCGTGTCACATTTTGTCACAGTCCCCTTTCGCTCCTCAGGCGAGCAACTGGCCGAGCTTGTCCGAGCCGGCCTTGAGACTCTGCGGGTCGGGATGCACGTAGGTGCGCTTGGTGAAGGACAGGTCGGTGTGGCCTGCCCAGGCAGAGACCACGGTGTCCGGCACGCCGTTGTTGGCCATCCACGACAGGACAGCGTGGCGCGCCAAGTAGAGGCGCACCCGCCGCACCCCGGCCACCTTCATGAGCCGGTAGGCCTCGCGCCGGAGTTTGTCCGTCTTGAACGGGTTCCCCAGCTCATCCACCACAACGTAGCCACTGTTGTTGTACGCGGGACCGGCAGCGAGCTTTTCTGTGGCCTGCTGGGCGCGCATGCGAATCAGCGCCCGGTAGACGGGTTCAGGCAGCGGGAGCACCCGGTCACCAGCTTCCGATTTAGGTCCCTTCTCAACGACCTTGTTGCGCTGTCCCCGCTCCTGCGTCCGGTCATAGACGATGGTGCGGGTGTTCCCCGTGGCGATCGTGCCGCCATGGGCATTGAGGACCACATCCTCAGCCCACCGGGCCCCGCAGACCTCGGCCGGCCGCTCGGCGATGAGCGAGAGCATCATGCCTCCGCAGAGACGGTCCTTCTGGATTGCCCTGATGAACGCGCGGACTTCGGTCTCGTCCCACGGCCGCTCCTGTGGTGTGACAGCCTTCGCTCGCTGCTTCACCTCACGGGAGATGGTCACGTACTGGGCGACGTTGCGGGTTACCCAGCCGCGGCGAACGGCAAGGGTGAGGGCTGAGCGAAACCGGCCCAGGGTGAGGCGGATTGAGCGAAGCCCGAGACCTGAACCAACCTTCCCACCACGTTGCCGGCCTTTGGTTGCCATCCAGTCGACCAGGGCCTCGACATCCTCCTCGGTGAGTTGCTGCAGGCGCTTTTGTCCGAGGAACAGGCGCACGGGACGGATGGCGTTGTCGTAGTTGGTGGCCGTCGCTTCCTCGACGTCCCGGGTCGCACTGACGAGCCAGATATCCAGGAGCTCGTCAACGGTCATCTTCGACGGGGCGACAAAGCTTCCTGTCGCCCGCTGGTGGCGGATGCGGGCGTACTCGTCGCGTGCTTCCTTCTTCGTGTCGAACGTCCGGCGGAGTTGCCGGCGCTTGCCCGTCGCGTCAGGTGGGGCATCGATGACAAAGCGGTAGCGAACCGTGCCGTCCTTGAGCACGACTTTGTAAATGGGATCAGCCACAGGAACACCTGCCGGTGGGTACGAGCTCCCCCCTGTGAGAAACGAGCACCTGGCCGGAGGCTTAACCGGCTTCCAGGTACGCAACAAGCGAGGCAGTCACGACGCGGTAGCGCGTGCCAAACTGCACGACCCGAAAGGGCGCGTGTCCACGCTTAATCAACGCATACAGGTGGGACTTGGAGATCCCCAGCGCCTCGGCCGCATGGGGCACGTCGATGGTCGCTGCCCAGGACCGGATCTCATCGAGTGTGGGTTGCATCAGCACCCTCAGGAACTAGACGGAACAACTCAACCGCTGCTGAGACAACGCAGCCAACGGGAGCTTTTAACCAGTATGCCCGAAATGTGGTGGATAAACCACCCTTGGGGCCGGAGAAAAGCGAGAGGAGCCAAGCTCTCCCCTCGCCTCTCCTTCTGCCGGCGCGGAGCTCATCGCCCGGTGAGCTGCCGGCGAATCAGTGCCCACCAGGACAACCGAGGCAGCACCGAAACCTTCTCACCTCGGACGCTGGTGCGGACTAAGAACAGCCCAGCATTCCCCTGCTCCATGGCGAGCATGAGCTCGTCCGTTGCCTCAGCCTGGCTTCGGGCCGGCACGACATAGACCTGCGTAATGGTGTAGCGCATAGCCTGCTTCCTCCTTTCTGCCGCCTTCCCGCGGCGCCTATCAGCGCACACACGGTGCACTGGCGCGTCAAGGCCGAAGCCGCCGCAGCGGAACCGAAGGGAGCCTTGACGTGACTGTGGAAGCCGTGTGACACCCTGCGGACGACTGCGGGAAGCGGCATACCCAGGAGCACCTACAACCCGGCAGGCCATTGCCCACCGGCTCTTGGTGGAACCAGCCGAGGCGCGAATCCCACCACTCGGTCATTCGGCGACGCCGAATCCACTCATCCCCGTCAGGGGCTTTCTGCTGGCACGGCGGAAGGAAGGTCTGGAAGGAAAGCCGCCGGGCCAGCCACTGGTTCCCCCTCTGGGGGTGGACTCGGAGCCTGCCCACCACCCGAAGGGCCCATGGCGAAGCTTTGGGGGCAGGCGGAGAGGACGGGGGTAGTCAGCCGCGCCGGCAACCGCGTGAGCGCTCCTTGGGACCTGAGGCGGGGCTGACTACCCCCGTCTTGTGACCACTCCCGTTCCCGCTGGTCAGCGGGCCCTTCCTTCCAGCCACACATCGCCCCAGGGCGCTTCTCTTGTACTCGTTCACACCTCGTACTCGTACCGCCCACGTGTACCGGCCTGATCCGGTACGACAGCCGGTGTACCACGGGTACCAAAGCTACTCGTTCACAGAATTTTGGTACTCGTTCACTTTTTTCGATCACACGATGTACCCACGATGGGACCTCGGGCGTCGTGGATCTAACGGTTGTGGGCAATAGCCCAGCCTCGAAGCGGCGCCGTTTTCTGAGCACGACAGACAAACCCCCTAAGGTCCCCCTTGGTGGCTCCCCTATTCCCCGTTCGCTTCCGTTCTCTCGTTCCCTCACCTTCCTGTTCGACGCTGGCGCGTCGCTTTTTCAAATACGCCAGCGGTATGTGTCGAACGAGGTAACTCAGATCAACCTGGGGGTGTTCCCCAAGGTCCTAGATCGATCCAGTGCTTACTGGATTGATCCCGTTTGTTCGGTCACTCGGTCACGTCACTCACGGCCAGCTAGTCCGTCTTTAGTCGCAAACCTCAGAGAGGAAGACGGCGGCTGCTGTGTCTGCTCCGTTTTGAGTCAAGCAAATTGAAAGTCTTCTGCACAGTCCCGGTTCCGGTTCCGTACTAGGTACCGGCTCCGGACGGGTACTGGTATCGGTACCGTACTGGTACCGGTTCCGGTACTACTGGGTTAAGCCCACAACACGCAAAGCGCTCAGGGATAAATTGAAAAAATAGAAGGAGCTAGCGTACGGGCTAGGCCATGGAGAAGCCTTCAATGGGCCGGGATTCCTCCTCTGGCTTGCCTTGAAGGCTGTTAATGATTGATTGCATTTTGGCGCGATCCGTTTCGCATCTTCGGAGCGCGAGCCATAGCGCATGATAATTAATTTGGACGGTATTTAGGTCTTCTTCCATCGACAGCTGGCGGTGCTGCATTACAGAAGCGAGCGCCTGAAGTTGCTTTATTTGATCTTCGGTCGATGGTGCCATGCTCTATTTATAACGAATAGGACATGAGGAGTCAATAAGCAAAAGGTACCGGTACCGGATCTGGTGCCGGTACTTATTTCCTTCCTATGCTAAAGAGAGCTTGTAAGAGCTTCCTCTCGCCTTTAATTCTTCCTCGTACACCTGCGCTTCCCGTTCCGGTGTTCGGCGCGGACGGACATGAATGGGAACCTGCTGATGAAGCTGCAAGTCCATGACTCGGTCTATCACAAGATCGAGGACAGGGTCTGTATCAACCAGATCCACGGTGACGTACAAATTGACATTGTCGGCTTCTTCCCCTTCATCCACTTCGAACAGTGCATCCGGATAGCGAACCAGGATGGTGTCCTGAAGCTCCTTAATGGCATTGCGCATCTTTAGGGGCAATTGATTAATGGACATCTAACCTCACCTCCTCTCCGGTCACTTCTGCAAGGAAATCACGTGCCACATCAAGGTATCTGCGAGCCTGTGCCTCAGTAATAAGTCCGACTTCATAATCTGCCGTCTCGCGGCGAGCCGCTAGGTTCTCAAGCGAATTTCTAAACCGACTGTTGTATACCTTTCGTCGCTCAATGAACTGAAGCACGAACTGGCTCTTGACGTACTCGTGCTTCCACTTGTGGGGCAGAGTAATAACGATTTTGTGCTTCAGGAGGGCATAGATAGCAGCCTGGAAGCAGGCATAATAGGAGCGATTAGCACAGTTGTTATACCGTGCATTAGCGAACTCGCTGCCGGCTCCAAGGAGGCTCTGCTGAGCCTTAAAAAGATAAGCGTTAATTGCTTCATTCATAAAACTCATTGAGTATAGCACAAATTGTCCGATTTTTGATCAAGGAATTCGACCATCGGGCGCCACGCGAGGAGCGGGGAGAAGTATGAAGGGGTACCGGCTCCGGTACCGGTACTCATTAGCGGTTGTTGGCAAGGATGTCTTCGAAGAGCTCAATGATGGTGCCACGGAAGCCTTTCTGCCGTGCGGCGTCGAAGTGAGGTCTGAGCTTGAAATACATGTCGAGCGCATCGCGCACCATGGCGGTGCGGCTTCCCCGTAGTCCCTGGTCTTTCTCGGTAGCAGATAGCTCGTCGAGTGCTGTGAGCTGGTCTTCGTATGGGTCGACTGGATAGCGCCGAATGATCAGGCGCTTGCGAAAGGGTGGAAGAGGGGTGCTCGGTACCGGTACCGGTTCTGGTACCGGTACGGCGTGTGGTGTTGATGCAAGAGGTGCAGGTGCGCTGTCACTGCCAAGGATGCGTGGCGAGGAGGCACCTGGTGCTGCTTGCGATAGTTCTGTGAGTTTGTCGAATCTTCCCATGGTCTAGATGCGCAGGTTCTGCGCCTTCGCAATCTCCTCGACCTGCTGTGGGGTCGCCTGGGTGCGTCCCTGGACGGCAAGATCGATGAGCAGCTCGAAGCACACCTTGATGGCGTCGCGGGGAAGCCCCTTGGTGTAGGCGTAGAGGAGGTGGTAGGCCTCCTCGGAGCTCTGGTCCTCGAAGAGCGAACCGCGGCGGCCGGCAACCGTAAGGCGGAACTGGATCATGTCGCGCAGGTCCTCAAGCGACATCGCGCTCATGGCGATGGGGAACATGCGGGAGGCGAGCTCGCGGTAGTTGACGATCTTGGTTCCCAGCTCCTCCTGGCCGACGAGGACGATCTGGAGGAGCTTGGTCTTGTTGGTCTCGAAGTTCAGGAGGTAGTGGACGAGCTTGAGCTGCTCGCGGGTCATGTACTGGGCTTCATCGACCAGGAGCACCGGGATCTTGCCGTCCTGGAACTGCTGGAGGAGGAAGGTCTCGAAGTTGCCCAAGGAGGCAGCGTAGGAGCGCTCGGTCTTGACGTCGAAGGTCTCCATGACCAGGCGCAGGAACGCGTTACTGCTCTTGAGGTTGGGCGAGATCAACAGCTTGACGTTGAACCGGTCGTCCTGGCTCAGCTTCTCGTGGAGCCGGCGGACAAGGGACGTCTTCCCCGAGCCGATCGGGCCGTACATGTAGATCGGGCCGATGCGGTCCCGGGCCATGAACTCGCACTTGGCCAGCGCCTCGCGGACCTGGGAGGAGAAGTACAGGAACCGCGGGTCCGGGCTCGTGATGAACGGGTGCTCGGTCAGGCCGAAATGTTTAACAATGGCATTTATATCCATATCGGGTAATTACTACCAAATATGGCAAAGTTGGCGCAATTTGTCAATATAGCAATAAAGTTGGGCAAACTTGCATCATTCAACCCGACGCTCGCTCGCTCCGGTCGCCATCGGAGGTATGGCAAGAAAAAGGGACTCTCAGGGAAGCCTGTATCTGAAGACAGCACGAAGCCCCGCCCGGGAGTGGGGTACCCGAACGGGGCGTCGTGGTTGACGATGGGGTTCTCAGCCGGCGGAGAAAAGGGCAGTGGCCTCCTGGATCTGGACGATGGCGTGGGCGAATGCTTCGGGCTCTTTGCCCCAGGGATCGGTGATACCGGTACCAAGGATGCGGACCGGACGGTTCGGTCCGACGAGGGCCTCCACGGCGTGGGCCGTCTCCTCGTCCACGGCCACCAGGTCGTCAGCCCAGGAGAGCCCGTCCTCGTCCAGGAGAACGCCTCGGTGGGCAGTGAGGTCGTAGCCGAAGGCTGCTGCGGCCTCGATCATGAGTGGATGCGCTGGCTTACCAACGTGCCAGGGACGTAGGCCGGCCGAGCGGACGGCAAGCGTTCCGCCGGAGCGCTCAGCGATGATGAGCGCGGCGATGGGGGAGCGGCAGTGGTTGCCCTTGCAGATCACCAGGACCCGCCGTTGCCTGCTACTCATCCGGCTTCACCAGCTCGATCTCGAAGGTGATGACGCCCAGGGATTCTTTCTCGGGCGGGAAGATCGAGTGAATCGCCCGGAGCTGTTCCTCCTCCGTGGCGTGCGGGTTCACAGCCACCGGGTCCTCGGTGCCGAACATCTCCCGGAAGCTGCGGTACGTGCCGATCCGGGTAACCCGGGTGAGGCACTCCTCCTGCCGGCAGGTGAAGAGAAGCAGATCGCCGACGCGGACACGCTTGAGGGAGTCGTACTGGACACGCACCTCGACGGTCTTCTCGCCGCGGGCGATCATGTCGAAGTACTGCTTGAAGATGCGCAGGGGCCGGGGACGTCCCTGCGGCCTGGACTGGCGCCGGACAGGCTGGCGGGTGGTCATGAGCGTTTCCAATGCGGTTGTGGTGTACGAGCGGTAGAAGTGCCTGGGGTCTGAGAGCAGGACCTCGCCGAGGCCAGTGAGCGCGTCCACGTAGTCCGAGTGGGTTCCGGGCCAAGACAGCGGATCAAGGAGCCACCCGGAGGGGGTCCCGGTGGTGCCGGCGGCCGTGGCCGTCTCGCGAAGCAGGGACTTGGAGAGCTTCCCGCCGTCACTACCGAGCACCTGGGGCGTGAAGATGCGAACCGGGGCCGGGTCGAGCAGACCGATCGCAGCGTGGGCGCCGTCCACGAGGGTGCAGCCGAAGGCCCAGTCGCCACCCTTGACCATGACATGAAGGGTGCGGTCGCTTGCGCGATAGGTGCGTTCCTTGACGACGTTGCGGTACAGCGTTGCCAGGTCGATGTAGCCTCCGCCCAGGGGGGTCAGGTCGGCTTCGTACCTGCCGTGCTCGTGGCAGAACGCCTCAAACAGCGCGCCTGAGTCGTCCAGGTCGAGCAGCCGCGTGGTGCCGGCGTACTTCTCCGCGAAGCCGCAGTCCGGACAGGGAAGCCGTATGTGCGCGGTGCCCGTCGCGGGGGAGAGCCAGTAGCGGATCTCGTCCAGGTGCTCCAGCGTGCGCAGGAACTCAGCCCGAAACTCCGGGCTGTCCTGCTGCTGGGTGTAGGTGGTGAGGGTGTAGGGCACCCCGGTGCGACGAGTCAGGGCATCGAACAGCGGGGTGTAGTGCTGCGTCACCAGCGCGTTGATCTGGTCCTGCCCGAGCTGGTGGTAGTACGTGCGCTGGTACGTACGGCCCTCGGCCTTGAGGGTGTGACCCGGCGAGTTGTCCAGGGCGCAGAAGTCGACGGAGGCTTCGATGCCGAACTCGTCGCCGGCCTGCTCGGCCAGGAGGAAGGCGAGGCTTTGCACGAGGTGGGTGCCGAGGTGAGGTCGGCCGTTGACCTGGGTACCCACGCTGAAGCGGATCTGCTCGACGTCGGAGGCCCACAAGCGGGGCCTGAGCACGTCGATGGTGTCGTGAACTGCGTTGGCGAGCACGGTGTTTGGCGAGATGAGCGGTGGTGTACTCAACTGATCCTCCCCTGGGTGGATGAATCTGGTCGGTACGCAAGATCGGCATGCACGGTCTTGCCGAAGGGATCGGGGGTAACGCCCCAGCGGCCCGCGGTGAGCATGTGGACAAGGGCCAGGCCGCGGTGGCACTCGTCGTCCTCTCCAGCCGCAAGCAGGACAGGGAGGGTTCGTGATCCGTCGCGAACGGCGAGGCGGACGGAGCCTTGCAGACGGTGGACTCGGACAACCATGAAGGATGAACAGCCGGTCTTCACGGCGTTGCCGACGAGCTCGCTGATGATGAGCACTGCGGGGTCAACCAGCTTGGGCAGTTCCCACGCGGTGAGTTTCTGGCGGATAAGCCGGCGGGCCATACCCGCGGCCTCGGGGCGGTAGGGGAGCACCACAGCGCCAGGCGCGCGATAGCCGTTCGTTCGGCGGGCAAGCAGGATGGCACGGCGTCGGGCGTGGGCAAGGGGGTCCGGTCCGGCCACGGTGAGAAGGTGCGCTTGCTCCTGTTGCGCCGTGCTGCGGTGCATGCCGCCCCCTGCCCGTACGTGGGATTCGTAACGAGCCTTGACCGTAGGAGCGGGCACCGTGCGGGTTCCACGAGCTTGCAGATACTTGCGGGCCGTTCACTCCAAGGCGTTGATTGCCTGCGTGATGAGCAGACGCGCCGGGGCGCCGTAGACCGCTTGCTGCGCAAGCAGGGCAAACGTCTGCTCGTACATGCGGATCTCATGGGGCTGCGTGATGGTCAGGTGCGCTGAGACCAGCTCGACGCTTGCCTGTACGTCGTCGAAAATGAAGAAGCCTTCGACAGGCCGCAGTTGGGAGCGGTCCGCGTCCTGGGGGATGATGCCCAGGCTCACCGAGGGCAGGGCGCCGGCCCAGAGGAGGTGCCCGAGCTGGCCGACCATGGTGGACACACTTCCTAGCCGGTAGCGAAGCACGCTCTCCTCAAGCAGGACGGCGAAGCGGTGGTTGCCCTCCTGGAGGACGGTCTGCTTCTCAAGGCGTACCTGGACGGCCTCCTCGACATCATCGGGCAGGTTACGCCGGCTGCGTGCTGCCTCAAGCAGCGAGCGGATGTAGTCGGCGGTCTGCAAGGGCCCGGGAATGAGCCAGGAGGAGTAGATCCGGAAGCGCTCTGTCCGCTCCCAGAGGGGAAGCACTGACTCCTGGACGCGTTTGAGCCCGGAGCGCTCCAAGCGACGCCATTCGACGTACATGCCCTCGATGCCCCGGGCAACAGCGATGAGATCCTCGGCCTGCTCGGGAACACCACAGTGGGTTGCCCAGGTCCGAAGATCCGCATCAGTTGGTGTCGCGGTGCCGTGTTCAAGCCGCGAGCACTTGGATTCGTGCCAGCCAGCAAGGTGAGCCAGCGCCCGGCCGGTTAGTCCGGCATCCTTACGGATCTCACGCAGGCGCTGTCCCAGAGACTGCTTGGCCTTCTCGACGCTGGATGAAGGGGAGGTGGGTGCCACGAGCCAGATCAGTTCAGCTTGTACTGGTCGTGGGGCGTGGCACGCTCCCAAACGGCCTCAAACGCCGTAGCGCAGAGGGAGATTACGCCGGGATCGTCGATGACTTCCCGGTCCGTGACATCACCGTCTCCTGAGAAGTGGATGACGAGCAGGGTCTTGCCGTCCAGGAGCCAGAAGTCGTTGCCGGGCAACGCCAGATCGGTGGCGAGCCGACGAGGAAGCCACCGAACCTCCTCGCCGGCCGCGACATTGGTGAAGGTGATGTCGTACTCGAAGCGGATGTACTCCGACGCGGGCTCGGAGACGATCCGCGCCCTACGGACAACCACACCGCGGTCAACGGTCTCTCGGATCAGCTCCAGCCACGGACGCCACCAGGACGCGCGGTCCTCGGGGTCATCACGGTGGCCGGCCTGCCAGGCGATGAACATGGGGTCGTCCCGCATGTACCCGTCGCGCATCTCAAGATGCAGGGCTGACTCCTGGCACTGGGCGAGGAGCTCCTTAAGCGTGGGCGTCTGGCCCACCATTCACCTCCGGGAAGAACTGCATCATGCGCCTGGGGAACTCGACAACGTCCTCGTGCCCCGGCAGGTTGAGCTGTGAGCGGCGCTCCTGGTCCGGGACCTTCCAGCCCTGGATCAGGTAGTTGTCCGTCTCGTCGTCGTAGTACAGGGTCGGGGAGTCACCGTCGGGGCTGTTGGGGTCCTTGCCAAGCATGTGCAACGCCATGATGGGCCCTCCTGCGTGGGGTGGACGATCAGTGTGTCCGATCTTGCAGCATGCAACGGCCCGACCACTATGCGTTTGCGGAAGTTTGCGCGAGGAAGGTGGCACAGGCCGGCAGGCTGATCCCCTGGAAGGTTTGGCCGGTGTCCTGGAGCGGTTGGGGAGCGGGGAGGCCGTACGCTCGCCGGCACATCGGGGCAGCTGCCGCCTGCCCCTTGAAGCCCTGATGAGGGCTCCCCGCTTCGGGGGTCCCAGCCGATCGAGGTGGGTAAAGCTTCCAGGCCACTCTCAATGGCCTTCCAAGGCAAGCCAATCCTTATCTGCTATCCCATCAGAAAAATCGGTGATGGAATCGCTTGGCGTCCGGCGTGACCCGGGTCACACTCGACAGTCCACGACCCAACCAGCTCGGAGGAGAACCCTCGGGCAGAGGGAAAGGGGAAGGCCATGCCAGTCACACCAGGCGCCTATGGCGGTGGATCCAGCGGCGGTGATCCGTCAGTCTTCGGCTCCGGCCGTTACTCGTCCAGCTACAACCGCTGGGAGCGGCCGGTCGAAGTGGAACCGGAAGAGCCGGCGGACGAACAGCAAGACTCAAACGATCCGACGTCGCCGGTGCAGGGGGCACCTTGGGACGGAAACCTCCTGCCTCCGGGTGCAACTGGAGGAGTCATTCATCTGCTTCCGGATGGGTGGCAGCACATCACTGTCTACAACGGAGACGCCCAGGCGCACGTTTCGTATGACCGAAGCGGTGAGGATATCAAGGGTGTGCATGGGACGATCCATCCTGACCCGGATACAGGGCCAGGAGGAATAAACATCATAATCCTTCCTGGTGCACCAGAGAAGTAGGTGTGGAGTGAAGAGAGACCCACTGTGGGTCTCTCTTCTATGTGTAGAAAAGAGGGGCGGGTGGGACTAGCACCCACCATGCTCCACATCCTGACGGCTCGTTTTACCTGTAAGGGTTCCGGACTTACCAAGGATTCCGGCCGATTACCCGCAAGCTTTCATACATCGGACGATCAACTCCGATGTGGCGGCGATCTAACGCCGCTTCGCCCCCATGTAATTATAGCAACTTAGTGCAACCATAGGTTTGTTGCGAGAGCCGCCATGGGGAGGGTGGCTCTCTTTTTGGTATAATACGTCGGCCTATGCAAAAGCCGTTTCGCGTCTACATTCCATGCAAGATTGAAACAGTAGGACAGCCTGGAGACGTTGTCCTGAGCGGAGGGGAAGATACCTTCGCATACGACATTAAGCCGGAGGAATTGCAAGGCTTGCGGCTTGAGGCACAGGAGGCCGGACGTAGCCTTGACGATGTCGTCTTTAGCGCCTTCATGCGATGGGCGAGGAAGCTCTCATACGTACAGGACGCACTGGCTAACATCCAGGCAAGCGAGCCGGAGTATGAGCGGGTCGAAGCAAGGATCACCAGGATTGGTGACATCATCTGGCAACACGTTAACTAGCCGCTGAAAGACCGAAAAGCAAGAAAAAGGGGGTCGTATGTGGATGTGAACGGCTTGGTAGCCAAGGTGCCGTAATAGAGCACATCGTTTCACATTCATAGACCCCCAATTATTTTCAAAGCCCCACGCGGCTGGTTGACCTTAAGGTCGTAGCAGACAGCATGCCCGCGCCAGTCAGATGAGACTGAGTTGTTTGTTCTTTAGTTGGTATCTGATTGTTGAGTCAAAGAGTTAAGGTGAGGTATCTCCGAGCGGCACAAACCGCACCAAGCGCATTCAAGTACTGCCTTGATGCTTCCTGAGCGGCTTCGCGAGAATTATCGCGCTGCTTTCGAGCTTCGTTGAGTTGCCTTGTGGCTTCTCTGAGCTGCTTATCGGCTTCCCTGTACTGCCTTGCGGCTTCGTTACGCCGTCTATTGGATACACGAAAATGCCATTCGGCCTCTTCGTACTTTTCCTCCACCTCGTAACGCTGCCTAGTGACCTTACGATAGTGCCGCTTAAGCGCTGCTACTTCCGCGGGAGTCATGTCGGTTCACCTCCTCTCGGTGCGAGATGGATGCGTTAGGTTGGGCGAGCCCTCAGCGGGACTCGAAGTCCTGCCGCGAAAGCTACCTTGTTCAAGGAAGCCGCTTAAGAAGGACACAGAGTCTAACCCAGGCGACTCCTGCGCCAAGGCCCAAGAGGGATCCCAGGGATACCAAAAAAAATTTCTGCCACCAGAAACTCCTTGCTTAACTAGATACCTTTTCAAAGAACTGGAGAATTAATTCTCCGCTCTGCTTATACCAAAAACTACAGGATAAAGCAAGAGGCAAAATGGGATGGCAACGAAAAGCCCCCGGCGACAGAAGGGCCGGAGGCTGAAAAAGGGAAGGGGAAACTACTACAGGATCACATGTCGCTGGTGGATGGGTAGTTGGGCACGGTGGGGTGGTGCAGAACTTTTATTCTGCGACATGGGGTGTAACTGCTGGCGAGGGCTATGGGTTCGTTTTCTTCCTTATGGCGCATGATGTTCCGGCCTGCCCACCGCGTCAAGGACAAGCCCCTTCGGGGGCCTCCGGCTCCTTGACCCGCCGGCCAACCTGGAAAAGCCGCCAATTAAGGAAGGAAAAGGGAACGATAGGTCGGGGGAGAGATGTCTACCCGTTGAAATCCGCTCTGAGCTCGGCCACTTCGTGCTTGAGTGCTTCCTGCCCCTCCAAAATCGGAGCTAGCAGTTTGGTGAGCTGATTTAATTGATCATCGGTGAACATATCCTACTTATAGCAAATATCGCCCCTCGAAATCAATCCCCGAACCTTTTTCTGTCTGCCTTTACCAGGGGTCTGGGAAACACCGTTCTGGGTGTGGTGAACTCCTGGACCTCTTCGTGCATGCGCCGGCGGGAGATGGGTGGTGGGCTGCTGATGGTGCCTGCTTCGGGAGCGGGGTGGAAGAGCCGGGTGAGGTAGTCGTCCTCGACTGCGGTGACCTCCGCAGGGTTGACGTCCAGATGGGGAAGGGTCGGGGTCCTGACCTTCTGCACTGTGTCGTCGGGGAGACGGACGTAGGCCTGGCCGGTGTGGAGTTGTTGGACCCATTGGACCTGGCGCTCCCACTGCTCCTGGAGGGGTCGGTAGGCAGGGTGGGTGCGCTCCTCAGCGGCCTCGTCCGAAACGGTGTGCTTGACCTCGTCGGGATCCACGGTGCCGAACATGCGGGCTGAGTACTCGGCATCGGGTCGGCCGGCCTTGAGGATGACCTCCAAGCCGACGTTCTGGAGCGCTCCCTTGAGGCGGTCTGAGGCTTGGCTCCAGTTCTGGTGCGCCATGACACAGAACAGGCTGTACTTCCGTGTCTCCGAGAGCATCCTGGTAAGGGATTCTTCCGACTGGGCCATGAACTGGGAGAACTCGTCCAGGAACAGGTGGTGGGACACCCGTGGGCGGGTGATACCCATGCTCGCCCTGCTCAGTGCTGCCGCTTCCATGCCCACGGTGAGCAGACACCCGAACAGCCGGCGGACATCAGGGGAGGGGAGAGCCAGGTTGATGATGAGGCTTTGACCCTCGTCCAGGATCCGGCGGAAGTCCAGGGCGTTGTCCTGGTGGCCCAGGGCGAAGCGGAGCACCGGGGAGAGGGTCAGCAGATCTGCCCGGTTGAGGGTCGACTCCTTCATCAGCGGTGCGTCCCGTCCCCACTGATCCACACGCAGGCGGAAGAACCGCACCACCTGGGGATCGGTGACCCGGGCAAGGACGGTGGTCCGCAGCACGGGGTCGACCAGGAGGTCTGAGAGCTTCGTCAGGGGCAGGCCTGCCTGGCGCAGAGCAATCACGGAGTGCTTGAGGATGTTCTCGAACGTTGGTGCACCATGGGCGAGTTCGGGCCAGGCCCTCCGTGCTGCCTCGGCGATGTGCTCGGCCATGGCGTGGTCGTCGTAGGGCTGGGCGAGGACGTTGAACGGGAGGAATCGTCCTACCGACGCGGCACGGGGGATGTCTAGATACAGCAGCCGTGACCGCTGCGCAGGAGTCCGAAGAGCACCCTCGGCAACCAGGTGGGTGAGCACCAGGCGCGCCAGGTCCCCGTGGGGATCGATGAGGGTCGCCGGCATCCCGGCACGATGCAGCGCGAGGAACATGGAGGCGAGGAAGCAGCTCTTGCCCGAGCCGGTTTTGCCCAGGACATGCGTGTGTACCCGGGCTTGCTCCGGGGTGAGCGAGAGCGTCCGGGGGAAGACGTAGTGGCTGCGATATGTCCCAAGGAGAATGCGAGGATGGCTGTGCGACCAGCCGAACACGCCCATGGGGAAGGGGAGTTAGGAGACCTGCCCCTCCTCCGGCAGGTCGAGCAGGGCAACGGGTGTGGCACTGCCGGCGGGGAACCAGACCTCGCTAAAGAAGAAGGTCGCAACCGGAGCTTCGACGGGCGAGACCTCGGTGAAGAGGAACACGTCGCACAGCTCGCGATAGCCGATCCGGGCAAGTTCCTGGGCCGTCCAGGCGGCAAGTTGCTTCCGCCGGGAGGTATGCGGCACAACGGTCGCCACTGTCAGGTTCTGCGCTTGCATGTCTGAGCGGTACGAGCCGATGGCCCAGGCCGTGAGGGCGGAGATCTTCCGGCGCCAGTACTTCTGCTGCTCGGTCCCGCGGTCCAGCTCCAAGGCAACGCACACTGACTCATCGAGAACCAGGACCTCAAACCAGGCATCGGGAATCACGGCTGTCCTGGGGGCGTCCGGATAACCCGCCGGCTGCACGTGGACTGCCCGTCGTTTGAGCTGGCGCTCGGTGAACAAGCGGGGGATGGAGACGTCCGGGTGGTCCCGGGCGAGGACATCAGCGGCGATGAGGACATCGACCGCGGCAAGCGTGTGTTCCATGAACGGGTTGTCCTGGGCCTTCTCCCGCTCCTCTCCCGGGCGGAAGTACGGACTCGCCAGGGCAACGCCCTGTGTCTCAAGGTGCTTGCGGCCCCGGTCGGCCAGGGTGAAGACATGGGGTGCTGAACCCACCCGGGGCTGGGGCAGCTCGCGAAGCCGGAGGAGGTAGCCCTCGTCTGCCAGACGACGGAGCCGGCGCTGCATGTACCGGTTGTCATCATGTGCGTTGGGGTAGAGCAGCCGGCCGAGCTGGGCAGCGGTCACGTATTGGAAGCGGTTCACGCTGCGCAGAATCGCGCCGTCGGCGTCACCGAGGCGGTCACGGGTCACTCGTGGTGGTTGGTGCTCCATGGCAGGTATGGCGTACTCCATGCAGCCACTTTGGCAGACAGGCGTGAGAATTCTTACCGACAAGCGGTATGCGTCGTGTAAGAGAACGGGCTACTCGATCTCCCGCTTTACCTCCAACATCTGCCGTGCTTGATCGGCGACCTTGGGCTCAATGGTGAACGCTTCGAACGGGTTCTGCACACCGAGGCGCTTAAGTACAGACATCACCATCCGCGGGGCCACGCCCAGCTCCTGCGCCAGGTCGGAAACTCGGATGTTCTGAGGCTCTGGCTGGGGTGCCTTCTTGGGCGGCGAGCGGCGCCCAATGAGGGGCGGCTTCGGTGTCCTCCTGCCAATGAGGCCGGGCTTGGACTGTTCCTGCACCCGGGTTGGGGAATTCGAGGCGCTACGACGAGGTGGGTCTGGATTGTCTTGCGAGCGCGGAGGGGCTGGGGGAAGGGTGCGTTCGCGACGCTGCCGGATTTCTCGTTCTACCTGCTCCCGCGGCGTGCCGAACCACTCCTTGCACTTCTCCAAGCGGTACTCGAAGGCAGGACTCGGCGTGTGATCCGGCATTCCGGGAATCCGATTGCGGAAGTAGGCAATGCTCCCCTCCTGCGGCTCTGCTTCCGGAAGGATGACCTTGGCGGTAACGGGAGTCTTCACCCCTGAGCGCAACTTGAGGTATGCCTCGCCCTTCGCCAGTTTGAAGAGGTTGTTTGCCAGTGTATCGCGGGCATCTTTGACGCTCTGCTCAGGCGTCCTCTCATATCTGACCCGGATCCGCGGCTTGGTCTGCCCGGAAGGCACCATTATTGGGTCGGCAGCGAGGTTCTCACAGAGCACATAGAGGTAGTGGATATACCTAGCGGCTTCCTCCATGTAGCTGCGTGCGCGGGCCTCAAGATCCTTTTGGTAGCCCGGTCTCTTTGATAGATCTTCGTACCTTGTCGAGCGGTGGGCAAGATCATCGTTGTGCACTGCCTCAACGAACGTCTTGTGAGTAGATCGAGGCACAAAGCTGGGATTGAATGGCATCCGCTTATAGCGGTCCTCCTGTAACGGTGGTAGCTCGATGATCGGCCGTGCCTGGCGGAGCAGGTTCCACTGCAATGGGAGCTGTAAGACGTAGGCTTGGGTAAGCGCGCGGTACTCCTTCTCGGCAACATATGGCCAGTAGCCAGCAGCAGGATGACGAGACATTGCCCCCTCGTTGAGGATTTTTGCCGCAGCATCGAAAAACGATGGGGTGTCTGGTTTGACCCTCCCTTCCATCACATCGACCAGTAGTCGGTTGATGAGCGCTTGCTGGTCACCTATCTGTCGACGGGTAGTCTCAGTGGAACCACCTGGCGCAGGCTGCAATACTTCACGAGCAGCTGAGCGGACAATTGGTGAACGATGACCGCCGCGTGGAGAGGTTAGGTGACTCACAGGATCCTGGCATATCGCTAGTTCCGGCTCGGTCCCATCTGTCTCCGTAATCCGCTCAAGCTGCGCCGGCCGAGGCTTCACCTCCACTGACTTAGCGAACTGCTCAGCATCTTCCGCAACTGGGTGAAAGCAGATAACGGCACCCGCCTGGAATTCGAGCTTGTCGTTATCTGTTCCCTGCACGTCAGCCATTGTTTGATGGGCAACTGTTAGGCCTACATTGAACTTGCGCGCCTCACTGAAGAACCGGGCCGTGGTGTTTGTGGCAAAGCGGCCGTACTCGTCAAGGTAGATGTGCAAGCGGGTATGCAGTGCCTCCTGTTTGTTGATGCGCTCAAACACCATCTGCGAGAGAGCGCAGACAAGCAGGCTTCCGAGGAGGCGGCTCTGCGCCTCCGAGCCTGATCCACCGATAGGCAGACTTACAAGGAGGGCAAAGCCAGGAATGTTCAGAACCTCATCTAGTGGAGCAGTGGTGCGAGACTGGCCGACAATGCACCGGATGGTGCGCGAAGCCAGCAGTGGCTGGAGCCGGGAAAAGAGAGGTTGCAGCCTGCTGTCAAGATCTCGGGTAGAAAGGGCTTGGAGTAGTTTCCATGAAGCACGGTCCATCGGCTCGGTAACTCGGGCGATGAGCTGTTCGCGTATCGCAGCATCGGTGAGCAAGTCAAGTGCCTCAACTAGCGTGCAGTCCGAAGCTAGGAGCGTACGGAACAGCAAGCGGAGATCGTGCTCAAGTTGGGGTTGCCAAGCACGCTCTTCCTGGAAGACGCGCTTGAAGACAAGCAGGGCCTCCTCAGCCCGCTTGTCCAAATGAGCTGGCTCATCCAGTTCCAGGAGGTTGAGGCCGAAGGGTCGGTCGGGCCAGACCGCTAGCTGGTATAGGTGCGCCTCGGGCGACGCCCGGTCCAAGATGCCGCGGGTGATGTCACCGTGCGCGTCGATGACGATGCATGAGGTCTCGGTAGCGAGGTCATGAAGTACAAGCCGCTGGAGCAGAGTGCTCTTGCCGGTGCCGGTGGCACCGAGGATGACTGTGTGCTCGTCGCGCGCGCTGTCAGGGAGGTACACGGGCTGGCCAGCCTCGTCCACGCCGAGCAAGAAGTCCGGAGCGCGAGCCATGACGCCTCCACACGCAAAGCAGTGGGGCGGAAGCCTGGTGGTGTCTCCAGCCTAGCGCTGGGGCTCGTGCGTGGCGCCCGGGGTGTCAGTAGGCTTCTCGTACACCAGCTGGATATAGGTACCCGGCTCCATCCGTTCATATCCCTCACCAGTGCGGGCCCTTAGATACCCTGATTCAATTCCGTGGTATGGAAGGATAAGGGGTGACATGGCTTCCTGCATTCCAGCGGCAGCAGCTTGCATGCGTAAAGCAGCTAATTGCCCGGCTTCCTCAGAAGCGATGATGCCGGCCTCATATGAGACAAGCGGTGTCTGCGTGCCATCCGGATTTGGGCGCAATACTTCCTGCCGAGCCCTGAAGCCAAGCTGTTTCGCTAAGGCCTCAAACCGCTCCTGCGGTGGCTTCTCATCCCATTCTCGCTGCTCTGCCTCGGCAAAGGCCAACTCCTCGTCCCTCTGTCTTTCGAGCTGGACAAGCTTCCTGCTTTCGGTGCTCGAAAGGCCTGTCTTGACGAGCGCATCAACTATGCGATCCTCATTGGTCCTCGGCTGGGAATCGGCGCTCCCCTCTTCTGGTTTTGGTTGCTCTCCTCCTTCTGGCATATATTTCTATATTGCATAATCGGCCACATTCCGTCAATACGCAAAAAGACTCCCCTCTCGGAGAGCCCTTACTGCGCACGGAAGATTACGAGGCTGGTTGTTATGGTGAAACGAGCCTATCGCCGTTTGATGGCGACTGAGTATATCTCCTGTGCCACTTTGTCTGAACCGTCTCGTCCTTTATAGTCCCGCTCGTGGAGGTAGCCGACGACGTCGACTTCCCGCCCCTTCACCAGCTCGCCGGCCTCGACCCGCTTGCGAAGCGCCGCAGCGCGTTCCCCGAAGGCGAGGACGTCCCGCCAAGTGGTGGTGCCATCGTCGTTGTGCAGGGCCAGGGGGAACTTGGCAACGAGCTTGCCGCCCGCGGTCTCACGGATGGTGGGGTTTCTCCCGAGCCGGCCGGTGAGCTTGACGCGCTCTCGTTCCTCCTCGGTCTTCTCTCGGGATGCTGTCGCCTTGCTCTCGGCGGCCTGGTCGTGCTGACGGACACGACGGGCTGTTGCCAGGGGGTCTTCCTCGGAAGCCGACGTCGTCGGGATAGGAGCAGCACCACCATGGGGGTGTGCCTCAACCATCTGAACCAACACCTCATCGGTGGGGCGCACTGGTCTCTTGGGTGGTTTGGCGAACTGGGTGCGGGCGGGCTTCTGCGTGGCCGGCTCCACGACCGCTTCGTCGCGCGTGATGATCTCCTCGGTGTCCTCCAGGTCCTGCGGCAGGCCGGCGACGGGGGTCGGGCCCGCGTCGACCTGATAGCCCATGGTGATCGCGCCGTCAGGGTGGAGGGCAACGGTTGAGTGTTCGTGGTTCTCGTCCTTCTGGAGAAAGACTATGCCTTCGTCAGGCTCGATTGCAGGAAGCGACCCACCGAACAGCTCAATCCGGGCACCCTTGGTGGTGATCCGAGAAACCCCCGACTCAGGAAAGGTGTCCAGGCTCAGAAACGTCTTGTCGGCGTTGCCGCGCACCTGAAAGTGCTGGCCATCGCCGTAGGCGGGATCCACGATCGGTGAGACATCTGCCCCGAGGGCCTGTGCTATCGCCCGGTCGTTGATCTTTGGTATTTGCTGTTCCCGTTCTGACATATGAGGACGGATTATACGAAGCGGCAGCAACAAAGGCTGTAAGAAAGATTACAAAGATTGGCGGGTGATCTTCTTGACGAAAACAACAGTCTGGGCTGCGTAATCATGGCTTGGATGCCTCAGACTGTGGGCGGGCGCAGTAGACTCCGTTTCGGCGCGCGGGCGCTCGAAGTCTCGACATTAAGCCGCAGTCGCCTTGACATATCTGTTATAGATCTCCAAGAACTTCATCCCTCTGGGGGTGACCTCTAGGTACTCCTTGAGGTCGAAATGATCGCCACTCCCTGCATGGTCGGCGGTGATGGCATCCAAGCCGCCGGCTTTCTTGGGTGTAAGGTAACCCAGATCATAGAGCTGCGTGAGTTCTTTCATCATTGAGTCACGATGCTGAACACGATATGGCCCGTCCTTTGCGAGGTTGCGCAGATGCATTTCCTCGTACTGTTTAACGAGAGCCATCATGATCAGTTCGAGCATCTCAAGGTCTTCCTTAATGCCCTCCTGGCCGGAGGCAAGTTTATTCTGCTTGAGGCCGATCTCCCGTTGTGCTTTTTCTACATTTTCAAGCCCAAATTCAAGGCCGTGGCGAGTGGCTGAAAACTTTGTAAAAATGTATGAATTGGCAAGGCCGGTGGCAATGACAACGGCAACAATGATCACAATAAGATCTAGCGCACTCAAGTGGTTCTGCTGACCGATCAAACCCGCAGCTAGCGCGACGAAGTAAACGATCAGCAAGATAAGTACTGCGCCAGCCAGAAGCTGCCAAAAGTGTTTCCACTTACCCACTGGCAATTGTCCATGTGACGCTGCATGCATGGGGGCTCACCTGTCTCCCCAGAAATCTGACACGGGTCCTGAAAGCCCGCTTGTGAGGAGCCCTTTACATTCAGTCTCCCACTTAAGCAACATCAGCACTACGGGGGAAGCTCCAGTCCGGGCGATCTGCCCCCTTGTGATCATCGGCGGGGATTAGGCTGATCTAGGGGCGCGGGTGCTGCCCAAGACTCGACCCCTTGCCTGGCTCCCGCGCCTCACCGAGGTCGTCTGCCCCGTTCACGAGTCAGGTGTCGCGGCGGAACAGTCGCTGCATGTCGGCCGCGGTGAGGGCGTCCAGCTCGACACGTGCTTCCTCGGACCCTGCGGCAGCACCCTTGGCAAGCCAGTGCTGGGCGTCCCCGAGGTGGCCATGCTCCTTGTAGGAGCGTCCCAGGCAGTAGCAGGCGGTACCCGCGAGGAGATCTGTGGAGTTGGCGACGACTTCCCAGAGCTTTCGCGCGTCGTCCTCCTGGCCCCGGGCACTGAGCAGGCCACCCAGGTTGATGATGGCGACCGGATCACCCGCACGCGCCGCCATGGTGTACCAGTGCTCGGCTTCGTCCTGGCGGTCTTGATCGTCAAGCATGTCGGCGAGGCTCAGTGCGGCCGGCGTGTAGCCTGCTTCGGCTGCCTTGCGGTAGTACTTCTCAGCTTCGGCAAGCTGGCCATCTTCCTCCAGCTGTTCGGCTTGCTCGTAGAAGGCTTCGATCTTCGCCTGTCGCATGGCCGGACCTCCCGAAACGAGGACCCTCTTCCAGACCATGCGCCATGCAGCCGAGTGTCAAGCGGTGGCCCCCGCACCTCACCGAGATCGCCTGTGGGGGCATGAAGATCCACTAGGCAGGCGCTTCGCGCCTTACTGGGAGAAGATCCATCGGCTGGGCACCGTTCGTCCTGGGGCTTCTGGTGACCTCACGGGCATGCCGTAGAGAGAGGGTTTGTCCCCTATATATAGAGACGCATCCCGCACGTGACTCCCTGGCCGTGTCACACCCGTGTCACGGACCCCCTTTGCCTCGCCGGAGCCTATGGCGCTGACCTGGGCGTTTGTGAACTGGATGGACGGAGTGGACACCAAACCCCTTGATTTCGGCCGCTGGGGGTCAAGGGGTCGCAGGTTCAAATCCTGTCGTCCCGACTGGGGTTCGCCCCATTGTCGCAGGTCAGAGGCCGTTTTCTCGTTCGCGAGAAAGCGGCCTTCGGCGTACTCCGGGGCTTGCCTCTCACATTCGTCTCACGGTTTCACGGTTCGACACCGGGGGTGAAGGCCGCTTGGCGTCGTGAACCGGTGACTATCTGCGTCGTTCCTACCTTTATGTCTGCTCTGACGGTCACAACTATGGTTTCGATGGTTGCTTGCCGTGATCGCAGGCTTGGTCTGACGGGTTCGCACTTGACGCTTTCTGGCACCGATCAAGTGCGCACCGACAGGGCCTGTCGCCAGGGAGCTGACGAAGAATTACTTACTGTTCTTGGCGGGTTCGTCGGGGATCAAGGTGTGGCCTGCGATGGCGGCGAGTAGGTCGGCCGTGGTCACGGTGATCGCGCTGCGGGGGATGGGATGGCCGAGGGCGTCGAGGATTCGGTTCGCTTCGTGGACTGCCTCGGTGATCCGTGCCCGGGAGGTGCCGAGAAGGGCTGCGAGCGGAGGGTTGTGGATCTTCCAGGGGGCCTTGAGCACGCCGACCAGCGAGCGGTCGGAAGCGGACAGATAGCAGCTGCCGAGGCCCGGCCCGGTCTTCCTGCCCGGGATCGTGATCGGCGGATGGTCGGTGAGGTACCGGCGATAGCACTGCTGCAGTTCGCTCCACGCCGGGGCTTCCATGCCGGTCAGGCTGGGGTGGTGCAGCCGGGCCGACGCCTTGTCCCCGGCGGTGAAGCGGCCGAACTCTGCTGAGGCGGTGAGTTGTTCGTGGGGAAGTGGCTCGGGGCGCAGGGTGTAGTTTCAGGCGCCGTGCCATTCGTGGGCGTCCAGGGCAGGAGCCACAGAACATGGCTGATCGTTGGCGCCGGTTGGTGACGCGGCGGCTGGCCAGGATGGGTCGGTAGCGGTTGTGCTGTCGGAGCGCCCAGAACCACTGACGGTGGGCAACGACCGCTGGTTCGCCGCGGACGGTGCTGTGGGATGGCAGCTCGCCGCCCTGGAACCGTTTCTGCACCTGGGCCCTGCTACGCGTCGAAAGCCGCCGCCCATGTCGGGCTGGCGGCTTCGGAGCAGTGGTGACTACTGGTCGTCGTCGCGGTCGGAGTCGCCGGCCGGGACGAAGAGCAGGTCGCCGAGCCGGGTGATGTCGTCGGGGTTCTTGAGACCGGCGGGTGCGGCGGCGAACAGCGTCAGGTGCACCGAGGGAAGCGCGGCCGAGGCGTCGGCGGAGGCGGTGTGCATGGTGACGGCCGAAGTGCGGTGGTGGCGGCGGGCTGGGCAGGGGTCCGGGGCAGGCGGCGGGATTGCCCACGGCGCACCAGGCGAGCTTCGCCCTGGCTCAGCGGCGGCGCATCGAACGCTCCCACGCTCGGCAGAGTGCCTTCATGGAACGAACGCGCACAGTCTGGATCGCGCCCGCGATGTCTCCACCTTTCGCTGACGAACCGCTCACCTGCGGGCCTGGTCAGCAGGCGACCGCGGGTGGAGCGATGAGTGTCGTCCTGGATGTTCCGTCAATCATGGCGGGGCCGCAGGCCCTTGTGCCTGCGGCCCCGCTCAGGGGGTCGCGGTCAGGAAGGATCGCCGTACTGGAGACCGCGTCCGTTGGTGCCGATGTAGACGCGGCCGTAGGTGTCGGGGTCGCCGGTGATGACGCCGAGGCTGCCGATGGCGCCCCACTGGTGGGCGTCGTCGTTGATGCGGATCCAGGTGGCGCCCTTGTCGGTGGAGCGGAAGACTCCGGTGACGTTGTTGACGGTGCCGATCAGGTAGAGGGCCTGGTAGTCGGTGCCGGTCTTGGCCTTGCCGAAGCCGAGGGCGGAGGCGGACTTCACCGTGGTGAGGGTGGTGAAGGTGCGGCCGCCGTCGGTGGAGTGGAGCAGTCCTCGGTCGCCGCCGGAGATCCAGAGGTCGCCGCTGATGCCGGGGACGGCCACGAGCCGGCCGGAGGGGAGGTTGGTGGCGCGGGTGGTGAAGGTCGCGCCGCCGTCGGTGCTGGCGCTGAGGGTGCCGTTGGTGAGGGAGTAGAAGGTGTTGGCGGTGGAGCGGTCGGCGACGACGACGGCGTCGGTGCCCAGGCCGTTGACCTTGGTCCAGTGGGCTCCCCTGTCGGTGGAGCGGTAGGGGGCCTGGCCGTCCTCGGCCCAGATGATGGTGGAGCCGTCGGCGGAGAGGGCGACGTGGCCCATGTTGGCGCTGGGGACGGGCTTGGCGGTGAAGCCGTTCCAGTTGAGGCCGCCGTCGGTGGAGTAGGCGCCGTCCTGAGCGCCGCCACGGCCGACGCGGACCATCACCGAGGGGTTGGACCCGGCGTAGTCGATGCTGCTGCTGCTGCTCATCAGCGGGTTCGCGATCCGGCCGGCCGGCACCTGGTTGAGGGAGTCGGAGGAGTCGTAGCGGAAGCCGCCCTGGTCACCCATGGAGGTGATGAGGGTGGCGCCGCCGGGCGGGGCGATCACGGCCGCCAGCGAGGTCTCTTCCAGTCCGCGGGCCCCGGAGACCCAGTGGCTGGTGGCGCCGGTGTCGGAGGCGTTGGCGTCGTTGGTGGTCCAGATGCCGTTGCCGGTGCCGTAGAGGGCGTGGCCGGAGTTGAAGGGGTCGATGGCCAGCGCGGTCATCCAGTGCCCGGTGTGGGTACCGACGTAAGGGGCGCCGGAGGGGTCGCGCTGCGACTGGTCGGCGAGGGCTTTCCAGGTGGAGCCGCCGTCGGTGGTGCGGTAGATCTCGTCCTGGGGCCACCACTTGTCCAGGGTGGTGACCATCACCGTGCCCGGCTTCTGCGGGTCGACGGCCAGACCGGAGAACCCGTAGTTGCCCTGCGGGGGCGTGATGTTCTTCCACCCGCCGCCGGACGGGGTGTACTTCCAGACCGCGCCGGCCGTCGCGTCCATGGGGCCGATGCTGTTGCTGTAGGACAGGTACAGCGACCCGTCACCGGTGACCACACCGTGCTGCGGCATCTGCCCGGTGGGCTGCCCCGCGACCGCCTGCCAGCTGCTGCCGCCGTCCGTCGAGCGGTACAGGGGCGTGGAGGTGTCGTTGACACCGACGTAGACGGTGTTGCTGCCGGCCGGGCCGTACGTCACGAAGGAGATGCCCGCACCACTGCCCGCTCCGTCCTTCACCGGGAACGACGAGACCTGACGCCACGTCGAACCGTAGTCGGTGCTGCGCCACAGGCCGTTCTTCCGGCTGCCCAGCAGGAGGTTGGCGTGGTTCGCGGGGTCGATGACGAGCCGCTCGCCCGCTCCGCGGCCGGGTTCGTTGCCGCCCAGCTTGATCGGCAGATCGATCCGCTCGAAGGAACGGCCCTGGTCGGTGGAGCGCAGGATCGCCCCGTTGCCCGCCCACTCGTTGGTGTAGGTGCCCGCTGCGAGGTAGAGCCGGTTCGGGTCGACCGCGTCGGTGGCCAGCGAGTCGATACCCAGCAGGTTCCAGTCCTTCTCACCGAGAAAGTCCGTCAGCGGGATCCACTGCTCCGCCCCGGTGTCCCACCGGTAGGCACCACCCATGTCGGTGCGCGCGTACAGCAGGCCCTTCTCCTTCTGGTTGAACACCAGCCCGGTGACGTAACCCCCACCCACCACCTGCGCGTTCTTCCACACATACGGTCCGGAGCCCTGCGCGCCGCCGGACCCGGATCCGGACCCCGTCGTGCCGGTGCCGGGCACCTTCACCAGCTTCCACTGCTGGTTGGCACCGCCCCAGCCGGGCCACTGGATGATCTGCGTGCCCCGGTCCGTGGAGCTGCCCGTCACGTCCAGGGCCTGACCGCTCCTGCGGGAGGTGAAGGTGACCGCGTCGGACCCGCTCACGTCGCCGATCCGCCACTGCTGGGAGGGAGCGGACCGGTCCGTCTGCTGCTCGGTGACGGCGCCCTGGTTCGTCGCGTCTCCCGCGATGCCCAGCACCTTGCCGCTGTTGCGGTTGACCAGCTCGTAGTAGCCGTCCCCGGTCGGCTTCAGCCGCCACTGCTGGTTGGCGGTGTTCTGGTCGGTCCACTGCTGGATGCGGGTGCCGTCGGCGGTGGAGAAGGCGTTGACGTCCATCACCTGGCCGCTGCGCACCGACATCAGCCGGTAGTAGGCACCGTCGTCGACCACCGCGGCCTGGGAATCGCCGTGTACGAGCACGAAGTACGACCCGACGCCGAGGGGTACGGCGAGCAGCAGAGCTGTGGCGCTCAGGCGGCGGCGGTGACGCCCGCGGCGCCTGCCGTTCGTGGGGTTTGTCATGGAGGGCGTTCTCCTTGCGAACTGTGCACGAGGGGACGGGTGGATCCGGCCACCGGGTCGGCCGGGATCTACTCCCTTGTGGTCGCAGGGGCCGCAAAAGGTTGCCGCGAGCCGGAAACCTTTTCTGGACACCTCGTGGTGAGGTGGCGTTGATCAGCGTCCAGGGCGATGTGGGCGCACTCTGCTCGACGTCCCGGGCGCCTCCATTACCAGCGGGACCCAGCTCCAGGGCTCCCCGCTTCGCCGAGGAAGCGGGGAGCCCTGCGGTCGGCCGGAGGGAGGCGGCCTGCCGGATCTACGCCGGGGCTGCTTCCTTCGCGGACCGGGTCAGTCCACGTTGACCACCTTCCATAGCTGGCTGTCGGCGTTCGTGTCCGTCGTCTGGTCGAGTTGAGTGCCTCCGGAGGACACGTTGAGCACCTCGTTGCTGTTCACGTTCTTGAGCTTGTAGTAGCCGTTTCCGGTGGCGACCAGTGTCCAGTGCTGGTCCGCGGCGTTGGTGTCGGCCGACTGGATGATGGGCGCGCCGTCCGCGGTGGAAGCACCGCTGACGTCCATGACCAGGGCACTGTCTCGGCTGATGATCTTGTAACTGCCGTCACCCACCGGGACGAAGCGCCAGTTCTGGTTCCCGGCTCCGGAGTCGGTCCACTGGATGACGTCGGCTCCGGCGGACAACGATCCGCCTGACACGTCGACCGCCTTGGAGCTGCTCTTGTTGACCATCTTGTAGTTGGCGTTCGTCGCGGGGAACGAGATGGAGGCGAACGCGTCCACCGCGCAGACGGCGGAGGAGGCGGCGGTGTTCTTCGTCCCGGTGCACACCACCCTGATCGTGTGCGGGCCCGCGGGCAGGTCCGTCTTCTCGAACAGCGGCACCTGCTTGGTCACCGTCGGGGCGTAGGCGTCGATGCCCGCCCGGGCGAGGGTGCCGTCGACGTAGACGTCCACCTTGCCCATGTTCGGCTGCGTCATGCTGAGGTACCGCACGCCCGAGCCGGTGAACGAGAACGCGGCGTAGTTGCCCGCGGTGCTCGTGACACTCTCGGACCCGTTCATGTCCTTCGAGTCGTTCCAGTTCGACCAGGTCCCGGAGTAGGTCACGCCCGCGGCCTTGTCGTCGACGTGGTTCCAGCGCTGCCGCACGAGGGCGTTCGACGCGGCGGACGCGTTCCCCTGGGCGTCCACGACGTAGAGGTGGTAGTCACCCGCCGCCTGCGGGACGCGGATGCTCGTCGAGGTGCCGCTCGCGCTGGTCATGGTGGGACCAACGGTGAACGTCGTCGTACCGGCGGGAGCCAGCCACAGCGTGTTGGCCGCGTCCTTGGGGCTGCGCACCGGAACGGTCATCACGCCCGTGCCGGCGAAGGTGCTCGCGGGCAGCGCGTAGTCCTGCGGGGCCGTGACGGCGGCGGGGAGGAGGTTCTTGTAGGCGTCCTCCAGACCCGCGTTCAGGGCGATGCCGTACGCCTGCGACGGCCACACGTTGTCCCCGTAGCCCTTCACGTCCGTGACGGTGCTGTTCGGGATGCTCCGGCCGGCGACCTTGTTGACGGTGCCGTAGTTGTTGGTGAGGATCAGGTCGTGCTGCCGGCCCCAGGTGCCGGAGTTGATGGCGAAGTACACGCCCGGGTCGATGTCGAGCACGTTGTCGTGCTCGTTGATGAACGCGGAGCCCTCATCGGGGTGCAGGCCGTACTTGTGGCCGGCCGGAACGCCCTTGATGTAGTTGTTGCTTATCTCCGTTCCCGGCTGGCTGCCCAGCGTGTAGATGGGAGCGGAGTCGCCGAGCACCTGCATCGTGTCGAAGATCTCGTTGTACTTGACGGTGTTGTTCCGTGCCGTGGTGGTCGGGTTCCCGGGATTGACGGAGTTCGTCGATCCGTCGAAGTTCCACCAACCCCAGCCGAGCGTGATGCCCGCCCACGGGGACTTCTCGATCCGGTTGTGCTCGACGTCCAGGGTGTCGGTGAAGTACGCCGACACCGGGCTGGACCCCTGGAACAGCACCGCGCTGTCGTAGAGGTAGTTGTCCGTGATCGAGATGTTCTTGCAGAGGCCCTCGACGTTCACGGGGTACTTCTCGTGGTTGGTCGAGGTGTAGTCCCCGATGTACACGTGCTGGGGGTGTCCCACGGTGATCGCGGAGCCGCCGATGTCGTTCGTGACGTTGCCGGTCAACTGCGTGTTCGTCACGTCGTTGGCCAGGGTGATCCCGTCGGCGCCGGTGTGCTGCACCGTGTTGCCCTGCAGGACGATCCCGTCGGCGTTCTCGATCTGCACGGCCGCGGGCGGCAGGTCGACGTTGCGATAGGTGTACGCGTGGAAGTTCTGCCTCGCGTACACGTTGGAGCTGGCGTTGCCCTGCTGGCCCTGCCGGAAGACGGAGCCCGCGACGTTGACCAGGTTCCAGTCGGAGTGCTGGATCGTGAGCCCGGAGAAGGTGATGTTCCGCGCGTGGTCGGTCGTGGACGTGCCGGCGACGTGGATGAGGGTGGAGAGGTTGTTCGGCGCGAAGACCTGCGCCGTCGTCATGTCGTCGGTGCTGGACTTGTCGTAGTACAGCGTGTGGGTGCTCTTGTCGAAGTAGAACTGGCCCGGCTGGCTCAGGAACTCGAACGCGTTCGTGATCGTGTGGCTGCCGCCGCCGGCGACGAAGCCGGCGTACGGCGAGCCCTGGGCGATGGCCGCGCCGGGTTCCTGGAACTGGGCCACCCGATTGGTGCCGTCCGAGCTCGTGGTGATCTGGCGGACTCCGACGATGGCAGTGTTCCAGGTGCTCACCGATTCGATCTCGACGTCGTCCTGGTTGGCGGCGATGGCGGGCAGATCGGTGAGGCTGTACTTGGATCCGTCGCACTGCGAACCCGACTCCCAGGCCCAGGGAGCCTGGCCGGCCGTGACGCTGTAGGTCCCGTAGCAGCCGGCCGAGTTGATCGTCTTCGAGGCCATCTGAACGCGCTTGTCGTTGACGTAGAGCGCGCGGAGCTTGTCGTCCCGGTTGAGGGTGGCCTTCCAGATGTTTCCGCTGTACTGCGTCCAGCCGGTCACCTGGACGCCTCCGTCCAGGACCGGCTGCTCGCCCGGGTAGGCGGAGTAGACGACCCGGTGCCCGTTCGTGCCGGAGTCGGCCGAGGTGAAGTCGATCGTGCTGCTCACCGGGTAGGTGCCGCCCCGGAGAAGGACGTTGATGTCCCCGGTCATGTTGCCGTCGACCGTGCGCACGACGTCCCGCGCGTGCTGGAGGGTCCTGAAGGGCGCCGTGATGGTGCCGGGGTTGGCGTCGTCACCGCCGGGCGCGACGTAGTAGGTCGCTTGCGTCGCGGCCGAGGCCGAAGGCGGTGCGGCGAGGGAGATCAGCAGCGTGGTGGAGACGGCCGCCGCAAGCGCCAATGGCGCCTTGCGGACGACAGCGGTGGGGGATCTCATCCTTGCTCCATTCGGGTGGGTGGGGCGAGGCGGGGTCGAGGACGGCCACCCGGGCGCGCGCTCCGCGAGAAGGCCGTGCTGGCCGGCCCGATCCCGGAGGCGCCGCCGGTGACCAGGGCCCTCACAGGGAATCCCGGTCACGAATCAGATGAAGCGTCAGGCGGCGGGAAGGGCCGGGGTCGGTACGTCGGACCTGATCAGCCCTTCGGTGCGGAGCTGGTCCCAGAGGCCGGCGGGGACGGGCCGCCGGTGCAGTTCCGCGTTCTGCTCGACCTGTTGCCGGGTTCGCATGCCCAGGGTGACGTTGACCACGGCGGGATGCGTGTACGGGAAGGCGATGGCGGCGGCAGGCAGGGTGGTGCCGTGCTGCTCGCAGACCTCCGCGATGGCCAGGGCACGCTGCACCAGGTCCGCCGGGGCGTCCTGGTAGTCGTACTTCATCCCATGGGCGGGCCGGTCGCGCGAGAGCAGACCGGAGTTGAACACGCCGACCGCGACGACGCTCTTGCCGTGCTCCTGCGCGGCCGGCAGGACATCGTCCAGGGAGGACTGGTCGAGCAGGGTGTAGCGTCCCGCGAGCATCACCAGGTCGGCGGCGGTCTCGCGCAGGAAGCGGGCGAGCATGGCGGACTGGTTCATGCCGGCGCCGATGGCGCCGATCACGCCCTGGTCGCGCAGTTCGGCGAGGGCGGGCATGGCTTCGTCGGCGGCCTGCCGCCAGTGGTCGTCGGGGTCGTGCAGGAAGACGATGTCGAGCCGGTCCAGTCCGGTGCGGGTGAGGGTCTCCTCGATGGACCGCAGTACGCCGTCGCGGCTGAAGTCCCACTGGCGGCGCAGGTCGTCGGGGACGGCGAAGCCGTCGCTGTCGGTGCCGCGGGGGTCCTCGTTGGGCACGAGCAGCCGGCCCACCTTGGAGGAGACGACGTACTCCTCGCGCGGCCGGCCGCGCAGGGCGGCGCCGAGGCGCCGCTCGGACAGGCCGAGGCCGTAGTGCGGCGCCGTGTCGAAGTACCGGATGCCCGTCTCCCAGGCGGCGTCGACGGCGGCCGCCGCCTCCTGGTCGGAGGTCTCGCGGTAGAGGTTGCCGATCACCCCGGCTCCGAAGCCGAGCTCGGTGACGGCGACCGACGTGTGCTGGATCTTCCGGTGGCGCACGGGGAACTCCTGTGGATGGGGGTGACGGCGCCGGTCAGCGCCTGACGCGGGCCGACCCGCCGGCGATCAGCGCCTCCACCTCGGCGAGCGAGGCCATGGAGACGTCGCCGGGGGTGGTCATGACGAGGGCGCCGTGGGCCGTGCCGTAGGCGAGGGCCTGCTCCAGGGGGGCACCGTCGAGCAGGCCGTGGATCAGTCCGGCGGCGAAGCCGTCGCCGGAGCCGATCCGGTCCAGAACGTGCAGTCCGGGCATGCTGGGGCCGGTGACGTACCCGGTCTGCGGGGACCAGGCCGCCGAGGTCCAATCGTTCACCCCGGCCGAGGGAACCTCACGCAGGGTCGTCGCGAGCACCCTCACCTCGGGCAGCAGGTCGGCCACCGTGGCGAGTGCGTCCGCCACCTCGTCGGCGCCGAAGCGGGTGTCGCCGGGGTGCCCGCCCGCCAGGCCCAGGGCTCCCACGATCACGTCGGCGTGCCGGGCCAGGCGCAGGTCGCACTCGCGGGCCCGCACCGGTCCGCCGCGGTCGGCCCACAGGCTCGCGCGGTAGTTGGGATCGTACGAGACGGTGACGCCGTGGCGGCGGGCCGCTGCCATCGCCTCGTCGGCGACCTCGATGGTGGTGTCGGACAGGCCGGCGAAGATGCCGCCGGTGTGGAACCAGCGCACCCCGCCCGCGAAGACGGCGTCCCAGTCGACGTCCCCCTTGCGCAGCTGCGAAACGGCGGTGTGGGCGCGGTCGCTGACACCGAGGGCGCCGCGGATGCCGAAGCCGCGCTCGACGAAGTTGAGGCCGTTGCGGGCGGTGCGGCCGATGCCGTCGTCGGGCACCCAGCGGATCAGCGAGGTGTCGACACCGCCCTGCAGGATCAGGTCCTCGACGAGCCGGCCCACCGCGTTGTCGGCGAGGGCGGTCACGACGGCCGTGCGCCGGCCGAAGCAACGGCGCAGCCCGCGTGCGACGTTGTACTCGCCGCCTCCTTCCCACACGTGGAAGGTGCGGGTGGTGCTGATCCGCCCTTCCCCCGGGTCGAGACGCAGCATGACCTCGCCGAGAGCCACGACATCGATCACGGCGTGCTCCTCGCCACGGCCTCGGCTGTCAGGCGACGGATCTGCGGGTAGTCGCCGTTCGCCAGGTGGGCGGGGGTCGCCATCCAGCTGCCGCCGACGGCGAGCACCGCGGGCACGGCGAGGTAGCCGGCCAGTTCGGCGGCGCCGATCCCGCCGGTCGGCACGAAGCGCACCTGCGGGAAGGGCGCCGCGAGCGCGCGCAGCATGCCCACACCGCCGATGGCCTCGGCGGGGAAGAGTTTGACGGTGTCGAGGCCGTCCCGTAGGGCGCGCATCAACTCGGTCGCGCTGGCGACGCCGGGCAGCACGGGAACACCCAGTTCCCGGCATTTCGCGACGACGGACTCGTCGTAACCGGGCGAGACCACGAAGCGGGCCCCGGCCGCCACGGCGCGCTCCGCCTGCTCCGGGGTGACCACGGTGCCGGCGCCCACGGCAAGGCCTCCGTGCGCCGCCATTGCCTCGACCACCCGCTCGGCGTCCGGGGTGCGGAAGGTGACCTCGGCGCACCGGGCGCCGCCCGACGCGAGCGCCTCGGCCAGCGGCGCGGCCGTGGCCGGGTCGCGCACGGTCAGCACCGGCACGATGCGTGCGCCGGCCAACACGGTCTCCAGGTCCCCGTTCATCGGCCGAGCCATCCGCCGTCGACCGGCAGGATCGTGCCGTGGACGTAGGCGGCGGCGTCCGAGGCGAGGAAGACGGTGGCGCCGCCGAGGTCCTCGGCCCGACCCCAGCGGCCGGCCGGGATGCGGTCCAGAATGGCCTGGCTGCGCACCGGATCGTCCTGCAGGGCCTGGGTGTTGTCGGTGGCGATGTAGCCGGGCGCGATGGCGTTGACGTTGACGCCGTGCCGGGCCCACTCGTTGGCCAGCGCCTTGGTGAGGCCGGCGACGCCGTGCTTGGCGGCCGTGTAGCCGGGGACGGTGATGCCGCCCTGGAAGCTGAGCAGCGACGCCGTGAAGATGATCTTCCCCTGGCCGCGGGCGACCATCGCCGCGCCCACCGCCCGGGTGAGCGCGAACTGCGCGTTCAGGTTGACCTGCAGGACCAGGTCCCAGTCGGCATCGGGGTGTTCGGCGGCGGGTGCGCGGCGGATCGTGCCCGCGTTGTTGACCAGGATGTCCACCGGCCGCTCGCGGCCGGCCAGGTCGGCCCCGAGGGCCCGGACGGCGTCCGGGTCGGCGAAGTCGGTGCGGATCGCCTCGAAGCTGCGGCCAGCGGCCAGGACGTCCTTCTCCACCGCGCTGCCGGACTCCTCCAGCGAGGCGCTGACGCCGATCACGTCCGCGCCGGCCTCGGCGAGGGCTCGGGCCATGGCCCGGCCGATGCCGCGCCGGGCACCGGTGACGACGGCGAGTCGGCCGGTGAGGTCGAAGGCGGTCATGCGTGGGCTCCCTCGGTGTCGGTGGTGCAGTCCACGAGAATCTTCATCACGTCCCCGCCGCCCTCCAGGGCCTCGAACGCGGCGGGCGCCTGGGTGAGCGGGACGACCTTGCTGATCAGGCGCTCGGCCGGGATGGTGCCGTCGGCGATCAGGGCGACCGCCTTCTCGAAGTCGGAGCGGTCGTACAACCGGGCGCCGACGAGGGTGAGTTCCCGCCAGAAGAAGCGGTGCAGGTTGATCTCGCGGGGCCGCGGGTGGATCGCCACCAGGCACAGCCGGCCGCGCACGCCCAGCACCTCGACCGCGGTGTCGACCCCGGCCGCCGCGCCGGACACCTCGAAGGCGACCTCCGCACCCGCGCCGCCGGTCCACTGCTGCACCGCCTCGACGACGTCCTCGGCCGCCGGGTCCCAGGTGGCCAGGCCCGACTCCTCGGCCAGCTTGCGCCGGTGGGCGCTCAGCTCCACCACCCGCACCTCGGCGCCGGCCGCCCGCGCCACCAGGGCGATCAGGATGCCGACCGGTCCGCCGCCGACCACGACGACCCGGTCGCCGGGCTGCACGCCGGCCCGACCCACGTCGTGCACGGCGACCGCCGTGGGTTCGACCAGGGCAGCCTGCTCCAGCGGCAGGCTCTCGGGCAGCCGGACCAGCGTGTCGGCAGGCACGATCCAGCGCTGCTGCATCGCCCCCGGGGAGTCGATGCCGATGAAGTCCAGGTGCTGGCAGATGTTCTGATGGCCCCTCAGGCAGGCCGGGCAGCTGCCGTCCCAGCGCAGCGGCATCACCGTGACCGGGTCCCCCACCTGCCAGTCGGCCACGCCCGGGCCGACGCGGACGATCCGGCCGGACATCTCGTGGCCCAGGACGGCGGGCGTCTTGACCCGGGCGTCCATGTCGCCGTGGAAGATGTGCAGGTCGGTGCCGCAGATGCCGACGTAGGAGGGGGCCAACTCCACCTGGCCGGGGCCGGGTTCGAGGATCTCGGCCGGCGCCGTGTCCAGCGTGCGGGCGGCCAGGTAGCGAACAGCGAGTGTCATGGTGCTTCCAGGGTGTCGTCAGCGGAGGGGAGGCCGTAGAAGGCGGTCGCGGTGCCGGCCAGGATCGCCTGGATCTCGCTCTCGGCGAGGCCGCCCAGCAGTTCGTCCACGGTGGCGGCCCAGCGGTTCCAACCGCCCGCGAGGTTCGCGACCGGCCAGTCCGACCCGAACATCAGGCGCTCGGGGCCGAAGGCGGCGAGCAGCACGTCCCACGCAGGGCGGATGTCGGCGGTGGTCCAGCTGGCGTGGTCGGCCTCGGTGATCAGTCCCGACACCTTGCAGACGACCTGCGGGTGCTCGGCCAGCTGGCGCAACTCCCGCTCCCAGTCGGACAGTTCGCCTCGGACGAGGTCCGGCTTGCCCGCGTGGTCCAGCACCAGCGGCAGGTCCGGCAGGCGTTCGGCCAGCCGGACCGCCTGGTCGAGCTGGTGGCTGCGGACCAGGACGTCGTACCGGAGCCCGCGGTCCCGCGCCGCCGCGAGGCCGCGTTCGACCTCGGGGCGCTGCAGCCAGGCCGGGTCCGTCTCGCCCTGCACCAGGTGGCGCAGGGACCGCAGGTAGGTACCGCCCGCCCCGGCGAGCAGGCTGTCGAGCGCCTCGCCGATCGCCGGGGAGGTCAGGTCCGCCCAGCCGACCACGGCCTGGATCAGCGGCTCCCGCGCCGCGAGCGCGAGCAGCAGCTCGGTCTCGGGCACCTCCGGCACGCACTGCACGGCCACCGTGCCGCCCAGCTGACGGCCCGCCACCTGCTGGGTGGCGGTGGCGCGCAGGTCGTCAGGGGTGAAGGTGCGGCGGATCACTTCCAGGCCCGGCTCGTCGAGCCAGGACTGCGGGTACTCGGCGAGATTCCACAGGTGGTGGTGGGCGTCGACGAGCGGAGCGGGGTCGGCGGTCACGGGCGGTCCGGCTCCGGCTCGCTCTGGTGCCAGATCTCCGGCAGCTCGGTCCACTGGCGGGAGTCGCCGCGGTCCGGCCAGGGCTCCTGGCACGGGTCGGTGAGCTTCCACCACTCCTGGGACACCGGGTCGGCCTCCAGGGCGGCCATGTCCGCCTCGAAGTCGTCGCCGTGGTACTCGAAGTAGGAGAACAGCGTCTCACCGTGCAGGTAGATGCTGAAGTTCCGGATGTTGGCCCGGTGCATGGCAGCCTCGACGCCCGGCCAGACCGCCCGGTGGAGTTCGAGGTACTCCTCGCGGTGTTCGGGCCGCAGCCTGATGGTCTGGGCGATTCGCTTCACGCGGACCCCTCCTCGTCGAACGGCGTGCGGTAGCTCGGGGTGTTGGCGCGCAGCGCGAGCCCGAGGGTGAGGCGTATCCGGGTGGAGGCGGGCAGTCGGACGGTCAGGAACGGGCCGTCGGCGACGGTCTGCGCCTCGGTGACGACCGGCTGGGTGTGGCCGTAGTCGTACATGTCGCCGATCCAGGCGTCGTCCGCGCAGGTCGTGTACCGCACCGAGGTGATGGTGTGTTCGGCCATGGCGCCCGCCTGGACGATCACGGTGCGCTCCGCCTCGGGCGAGAGGTTGACCAGCTCGACGGTGGTGGCCTCGGGGTCGATGGAGCTGACCAGGGCGGCCACGTCCTGCGGCAGGCCGGCCCGGCGGGCCTGGGCGTCGTAGTAGCGCACCCGGGCCT
The DNA here is from genome assembly GCF_043202455.1 of Kitasatospora sp. NPDC048194. Classification (NCBI taxonomy): domain Bacteria; kingdom Bacillati; phylum Actinomycetota; class Actinomycetes; order Kitasatosporales; family Streptomycetaceae; genus Kitasatospora; species Kitasatospora sp. NPDC048194. The sequence goes on along the minus strand of NZ_JBIDAK010000025.1, from coordinate 14,079 downwards.
GCTGCAGACCGCCGTTGTACAGCACCTGCGGGCCGCCCCAGGTCAGCTGGACCAGCGCCTCGGTGGCCACCGGGTTGCACTGCTGCCAGACGTGGATGTCGGCCTCGGGGACGTCCAGGTCCTTGTAGCGCTCGACGCGCCGCAGGCGGTGGCGGATCTGGGCCTGGGCGGTGGCCAGGATGCGCTCGGGATAGCCGGGGTCGTCGCCGGCCAGGAAGGCGAACCAGGCCTTCTCGTGCGCGGACTCCTCCTTCGAGCGGAACGGCCGGACGGTGCGCCAGTCGATGCCGTCGGCCTCGCGCAGCCGCTCCAGGCGGGCGCGGTCGGCGTCGGCCGCCGTGTGGTGCCACAGCGCCACCGGGACGGGCGGGGTCGCCGGGTTGTAGTCGAACCAGCCCGAGTCCTTGTACCGGAAGGGCAGGTGCAGCGTCGGGGTGTCCTTGTCCTCGGCCAGCTCGACCGCCCACTTGGAGGGCAGGCTGGAGTCGGCCTCGGTGTACGGCATCACCTTGCCCTGGTCGATCATGGCGTCCAGCGTGCTGGAGACCATCGACAGGTAGTCGTCGTCGCCGGTGGCGGTGGCCGCCGCGAGTGCCGCGACGGTCGCCGCGTGGCCCACGCTGTGCCAGCCGTGCGGCCAGGACCAGCCATAGTGGCCGCCGTACCACCGGCCATCGTGCAGGCCGCCGACCACCCCGTCGGGGCTGACGTTGTCCGGCAGCAGGCCGCCGTTGGCCTCGGTGCGCTCCCGCCAGGCGCCGACGTAGTCCACGATCCAGTCGCGGTAGCGCTCCTCGTGGGTCAGGATCCAGGCGTTCAGGACCAGCCCGGCCGCGGCGAGGTTGACCGCGGTGTCGCCCACGCCCATCCGCTCGCGCATCTGCTTGCCGAGCCGCGGGTCCGAGTCGAGCGGGAACGGGCCGCCCTGCGCCTCGGGTATCCACTCCAGCGGGTAGCCGTAGGTGTCGGCCTCCTTCTGCAGCCAGGGGTAGACCTCGCCGTCGGACAGGCCCTGCCGGTCCGGGTCGCTGCCGTTGTGCGGGCGGGTGATGATCCGGTGCTGCGGGTCGTAGTTGCCGTGGGCCGGGTCGACGTACAGCTCGGCGAAGCGCACGGCCCGCTCGGACCAGCGCTCAGGGGCGGCCATGCACAGGAAGTACAGCAGCAGCAGGCTCTCGCCCTGGTGGAACCAGTCGTAGCCGCGCTCGTACTCGTCGCGGAGCATGTTCAGCTCGGTGAGCTGGCGGGTCACGCCCTCCCAGTGCTTCTCGCTGGCGGCCAGCACCTCGTCGGAACCGCCGAGCAGGTACAGCTGGGGCCAGTTGAAGAACACCTCGTAGAAGTCGTCCACGCCGTCACGGGTGGTCAGCTCGCCGTTGTAGTTCAGCCCACCGTCCGGGCGGGTGAAGGCATCGGCGAACCGCCGCCAGGCCTGCTCCAGCAGGTCGAACAGGGAACGCTGGGCCACCGCCCAGCCAGGCGCCTCGAGCAGCGGCACCCCGGCCAGGATCTCCGGCGGCGCGACCGGCGCGCCGGAGGGTGTGCCGGACGGTGCGGTGCCCTCGGCGGGGAGGGGGTCAGCGGAGCTGAAGGACATGGGGAGGAATCTCCGATCGGTGCGGCGGGATGGCGGATCTTGGGTGCGGCGGCCGGGAGCGGTGTCACTCCTTGGTGGCGCCGGCGAGCATCCCGCTGACCAGGAAGCGCTGGGCGAACAGGAAGATGATCAGGACCGGTGAGATGGCCACCAGGGTCGCGAGGGCCAGTTCTGGGCGTTCGATCGCGAGGGAGCCTGCGGTCGGGTTGAACTGCGGCACGTTGCTGAGCAGGCTGCCCACGCCGACCTGGATCGGCATCTGGCTGCTCTCGGGGAGCATGACGTAGGGCAGGAAGTAGTTGGTCCAGTTGGCGACGAAGCTGAAGAAGCCGACCAGCGCGATGACCGGGGTGGCCAGCGGCAGGGCGATGTGGCGGAAGACGCCGAACTCGGAGCAGCCGTCCATCCGGGCCGCGGCCAGCAGGTCCCTGGGGACCGCGGTGGAGAAGTAGATGTACGTGAGGTACACCCCAAACGGGTAGAACGCGTACGGCAGGATGATCGACCACATCGTGCCGATCAGGTGCACCGCGTTGACCTCGAGAAAGAGCGGGACCACCAGGGTGGCGCTGGGCATGAGCATCACGACCAGGGTCGAGATCAGCAGCGCGCGCCGGCCGGGGAACTCGGTCATCGCCAGGGCGTAGCCCGCGGGGATGGACACGCAGAGCGTGATGACCAGTGAGACCGCCGCGTACAGGGCGGAGTTGCCCAGCCACTGCAGCACGGCGTCATCCTGGAATCCGGTGAGCGCGTCCCAGTTGGCCTTGAGCGCGCCCAGGGAGCCGAAGGAAAGCGGGTTGTCGTTGACCAGCTGCTGGTCGGTCTTGGTCGCCGCGAGCAGGAGCCACAGCACGGGCAGCGCGAAGAAGAGCACGAACAGGGCCAGTACGGAGCCGGCCGCCAGCCGGGACGGTGCCTGCCGCAGGAATCGCTGCCGCCGCGGGTTGCGGTGGGTGGCTCTGCTCATGACGCTTGCTTCCCGTTCGGTGCGTGGTGCGGCGGCTACCGGACTCGCGGAGGTGTCAGTCGGCATCGAAGAATCCTGACCGTGCGACGAAGATGCCGGCCGCGGCGACGCTGACGACCAGGAGTTCCACCGACACCGCGGCGGCGCCGTTGACGTTGTTCATCTGGAAGGCGAAGTCGTAGGTCAGCTGGTTGAGGGAGTAGTCGGTCCCGGCCACGCCCACGCTCGCCAGGGAGAGCAGCTGCGGCTCGACGAACAGCTGGGCGCCGCCCGCGAACGCGAGGATCGTCATGTAGACGATCCACTTGCGGAGCATCGGGATCTGCACGTGCCAGGCGGTCTGCCAGGCGCTCGCGCCGTCGATCCGGGCGGCTTCCATGACGTCCGTGGGGATGTTGTTGAGCGCGCCGTACATGACCACGATCCAGCCGCCCGCGCCGGTCCAGAACGCGACCATCGCGAACAGCAGCGGCAGGTTGCCCGGGGCGATGACCTGACCGAAGGTGTGGAACCCCAGTGCGCCGAGCAGCGAACTGACCGGGCTCACGGTCGGGTCGAGCATGAACAGCCAGACCAGCACACTCGCGGCTCCGGCGAGCGCCCCGGGGATGTAGTAGAGGAAGCGCAGCGCCTTGCTGGCCCGGCCCGAGGAGAGGCGGTGCAGCAGCAGCGCCAGGGCCACCACGAAGACCACCAGCGAGAGCAGCCAGAAGACCAGGTAGATGGCGACGTGGCCGACGGCGTCCACGAAGCGGAAGTCCTGTGCCGTGGAGACGAAGTTGGAGAAGCCGGTGAAGCTGCCACCGGAGTCGGTGACGGCGAAGTAGATCGCGTAACCGGTCGGCAGGACACCGAACGCGATCAGCAGGAGCACGTAGCCGGCGACGAAGGCCATGCCGGCCCGGCTCTGCCCGCCGCCACTGCGGCGACGGCGGGCAGAGCCGACCAGGGAGGAGGGAGCGAGGGTCACGAGGAGACCTTGTATCCGTCGGCCTCGGCGTGCTTCACGATCGAGTCCTGCCAGGCGGGGAGCAGCGATTCGATGGTCTGGCCCTGGGTCATGCCGGGCTTGACCGTGGCGGCCCAGACCGCCTCCTGGCTGAACTGGCCCGAACCCCACTGCGACCACACCTGCGAGGAGGCGGCCTTGAGCGCGCCGAGGTCGGTGGCGAAGTAGCCGGTGGTGTCCTGGGCCTTCAGCCAGTTGTCGGCGGCCGGGGCGTAGGCCGGGAACCCGGGGGCCTTCTCGCCCTGGTAGGCGTTGTCGGTGGTGACCCACGTCAGGAAGTCGGTGGCCGCCTTCAGGTTGGCGGAGTGCTGGGAGAGCAGCCAGGTGCCGCCACCGACGTTGCCCACGGCCGGCGAGCTGTCGCCCTGCCACTGCGGCATCGGGGCCACGCCGATCGTCTTCTCCGGGGTCTTCAGGGTCCCCTTGAACACCGCACCGCCGTACCAGGCCGGGCCGGGCATGAGCAGGACCTTGTCCTTCTCGTTCTTGGCGAAGTCGGTGCTGAAGACACCGCTGATGGACATCGACTTGTTCTTGATCAGCCCGTCCAGGAGCTTGGCCATCTTGGTGCAGCTGTCACCGGAGGTGTTGACGGTGACGGCCTTGGGGCCGGTGATGTGGTTGGCCTCGCACTTGCTCGCCCACAGGTAGATCTCCGGGGTGAACGAGTCGCCGGCGTCGCCGACGAGGTAGCCGGGGTGCTCGGCGGCCACCTTCTCGCCGAGCGCCTGGTACTCCTCCCAGGTCGTGGGGACCTGGTAGCCGAACTGCTTCATCAGCGGGGCGTTGTACCAGAGCACCGTCTGCGAGAGGTCGTTGCGCAGGCAGTAGACGGTGCCGTTGACCGTACAGACGTCGTTGGCGCCCTTGGCGAACTGCCCCAGGGTGTCGGCCGGGATCAGGCCCTTGTCGAGCGGCGCCGCGAAGCCCGCGTCGACCGCCCAGCTCGTCTCGTTGTTCTGCGAGCTGAAGACGACGTCCGGCCAGCCCTTGCCGGTCTTGTTGAAGAGCTGGACCTTGGTCTGTAGGTAGTTCGACCCGTTGGCGTCACCGTCGTAGGAGACGATGTTCATCTTCACGTTCGGGTGCTGCTGCTGGTACAGCTTCGCCGCATCCATCCGCGTGGCGTCCACCCAGACGGTCAGGGTGCTGCCGTCCTTCTGCGCCACCTGGGCGAAGCCGTCCTTGGTGGTCTTCTGCGAGGAGGAGCCACCGCACGCGGTCACGGTCAGCGCCAGGGCGGCCGCACAGGCAGCTAGCAGCGCAACTCTTCTGCCAGGCACCGAAGGCTGGTTCACGAACATCAGCGACTCCACTGGGTTTGCAGGCGCCCGAACGGATCGGGGGGTGGGGGAGGATGGCGACGCCAGGCCGTCCCGGTCGGGCGTCGGGTACCGAGGGCGGCCGCTGCGGCCACCGTTGGGGTCGTCACCGAGCCAGCAGCAAGACCCCCGAGCTGGGCTCCCACGATGCGTTCGACGATCGGAGGGCTTACTCTGGCCGGCCAAGCAGGACTGGGCCGGTCGAGAGATTCTTAAGTCGTCATACGAATGCTGTCAAGACATACGGCGCAGTAGACTCGGCGATCGTCCACACCAGCGAGGGGGAGTCAGATGGCGAAGAGCGGTCGAAGCGGCGCCGAGGAACCGGCGGTCCTGAAGCCCTGGCCGAGGCGCCCGGCGCGCCTTGCCCATGCGGTGGTGGAGTCCCTCACCGACACCATCGTCTCGGGTGCGATTCCACCGGGCTCCGCCCTGCCCGTCGAACCCGAACTGTGCGAGACGTTCGGCGTCAGCCGCATCACGATCCGCGAGGCGATCAAGTCGCTGGAGGCCAAGGGGCTGGTTCGGGCCCGGCAGGGTTCCGGCACGACGGTCACCCAGTCCGAGGAGTGGAATCTTCTGGATCCGGTCGTACTGGCGGCCACCGTCCAGCACGACGACGAACTCGTCGTGCTGGACCAGCTCGTCGGCGTGCGTTCGGCCCTCGAGGCGCAGATGGCCGCCCAGGCCGCCGAGCTCGCCACCGATGACGATCTCCGGGACGTGGAGCGGCTGCTCGCCCGCCTCGACGAGGAGACCGCCACCCCCGCGCGGTTCAACGAGACCGATGTGCTCTTCCACGACCGGATCATGCAGGCCTCCCGGAACCGGCTGGGTCGTTCCATCATCCGGACCGTCCACACCCAGGCCCGCAGTACGTTCCTCTACACCGGCACCCCCGGCGGCCCCGCATGCGAGCAGGCGAACGCCGAGCACCGCCGGATCGCCGAGCGGCTCCTGGCCCGCGACCCCCAGGGCGCGGCGCAGGCCATGACAGCCCACATCGAAGCGGCCTGGAGCCGCCGCCGCACCCCGCACGCCGGCCCCACCAGTTGAGCGCGCCCCACGCCCTCGCGTGTGCCGGAACCCACCCTCGAGCCGTCAGGCCTCCAGGGCGATCCGCACGGTGACCAGGCAGCGCGACGTCCGGCGGATAGGCGCCGCCCACGATCCGGTCGACGTGACAGGTCACCACGGGGGCCCGTACGGCTCCTCGTGAACAGCGGATTACAACCGCATACACCTTGCGATTACGTCATTCGTATGATGAAGTTTCGTCCGCCCCGGCGGCACGCCGGTGAAACGTGGCCGAAACCCAACGGGTCGCGACTGGCCGAGATGGGATCAGGCACGGTGCGCATCACCGAAGGAGCCCTCGTGCTTTCACTTCGAAGAATGACCCCATCCCCCCACCCCCACCTGCGGATACGCGCCACGGCCGCGGCGACAGCGCTCGTCGGCGCCCTGCTCTCCGCAGTCGCGTCCGCCGGAGCGGCGCAGGCCGCGACCATGACGACGCTCTACGCGTCACCCTCGGGTACCGGCACCGCATGCTCCTCCAGCCAGCCGTGTTCGATCACCCAGGCGCAGACCTCCGTGCGTGCGGTCAACGCCGGCATGACCGGCGACATCGTCGTTCAGTTGGCGGACGGCACCTACCGCCTCTCCGCCCCGCTCTCCTTCACCGCCGCCGACTCGGGCAACAACGGCCACACGGTGGTGTGGAAGGCCGCCCCTGGCGCGCACCCGGTCATCTCGGGCGCACAGAAGATCATCGGCTGGTCGCAGTTCGACGCGACCAAGAACATCTACGCCGCCTCCGTGCCCATCGGCACCGACTCCCGGCAGCTGTACGTCGACGGATCGCTCGCCCCGCGTGCCGCGATCTCGATCGCCCGCAGCGACATCGCGTTCACCAGCACCGGCTTCACGATCCAGAACGCGAACCTGAACTACCTCGCCTCGCTGCCCGAGCAGAACCGGATAGAGATCGAGGCGCAGAACTCCTTCACCGACCGCTTCGCCCCGGTGCAGTCCATCAGCGGCACCAGCGTGACCATGCAGGAACCGGCCTGGAAGAACAACGGCTGGGGCTACGACACCATGGAGCACCCCTTCGCCGGTGGCGGCCTGCAGTTGGAGAACTCCTACTCGTTCCTCAACACCGCCGGCCAGTGGTACCTCGACCCGACCGCCGGCCAGCTCTACTACAAGGCACCGTCCGGCTGGAACCCCTCCGCGCACGACGTCGAACTGCCCCAGCTGACCTCGCTCGTGGACATCAGCGGCGACAGCAGCTACAGCAGCCTCGCGCAGAACATCGCCTTCCAGGGCATCAGCTTCCAGGGCGCCACCTGGCTGGCTCCGAGCAGCAACATCGGCTACGCCGACCAGCAGACCGGCACCTTCCTCAACCAGACCTACACCAACGAGCCCTCAGACTTCCTGGCCTCGTGCAGTGTCGGCTGCTCGGCCTTCGAGTCCACCCGCAACAGCTGGGGCGAGGTCCCGGCGGCGGTTCAGGTCTCCGCGGCCAGCGGGATCAGTTTCAGCGGCGACACCTTCACCAACCTCGGCGAGGTCGGCCTGGGCATCGGTCAGGACAACGACGCCGTTGCCTCCGGCACCGGACTCGGCGCCTCGAACGTCACTGTCGACCACAACACGTTCACCAACGACTCAGGAGCCGGCGTGGTCGTCGGCGGAGTCCAGCCGAACGCGCACCACCCGTCCAACACGGCGATGACGAACCAGAACATCACCATCAGCAACAACCTGATAACCGCCGTGGCGCAGGACTACAAGGACATGCCCGGCATCCTGTCCACCTACGTCAACCACGCCGTCATCACGCACAACGAGGTCTCGAACCTCGCCTACGACGGCATCGACGTCGGCTGGGGCTGGGGCATCAACGACCCGGGCGGCAGCCAGGACTACGTGAACCGGGGCATCTACAACTTCCAGCCGGTCTACACGACGCCGACGACGCTGAAGAACACGATCGTCACCTACAACAAGGTGCACGGCACGAAGAAGGTCTTCCACGACGGCGGCAGCCTCTACAACCTGTCCGCCAACCCCGGCGCCGTGATCGACTACAACTACGTCTACGACAACAACCACACCATCGGCCTCTACCTGGACGAGGGGTCGCGCTACATCACGTTGCAGAACAACGTCCTCCAGGACACCGGGACGTGGGCCTTCACGAACGCCAGCTCGACCAACAACACCGATGACAACTCGTTCATCGGCAACTGGTACAACAGCGGCAGCACGAACGTGGCGACCGGTTCCCCGCACAACAACGTGCTCAGCGGCAACGTCCAAGTGAGTGGTACCAGTTGGCCTGCGGACGCTCAGCAGGTGATGTCGCAGTCCGGCGTGAACTACGGTACGACCACAGACGACAACACGACCTCGGGAACCAGCCACTTCGCCTACTCCGGCTCGTGGGGCCTGGCGACCGGCGTGTACGACCTCTACGGCGGAACCGCGCACTACAGCGCCACAACCAATTCCACCGCGACGTTCACCTTCACCGGAAACCAGGTCGCGATCCAGGGCGTGAAGGATGTCGATCAGGGCATCGTCGGGTTCTCCATCGATGGCGGACCGGTAACGTCCGTCGACGACTACAACCCCACGCGCCTGCCGCAGACCACGCTGTGGAGCGCTTCCGGGCTTGCTGTCGGAACGCACACTGTCACGGCCACCGTCACCGGTACCAAGAACTCGGCGAGCTCGAACGACATCATCGCCCTGGACGACGCCGTGGCGAGCATGATCATCGATGACGCGACCACCAGCGGCACAGACGCTTTCGCGTACGGCTCGAACTGGGGCTTGGCGACCGGGGTGTCCGACCTCTACTCCGGCACCACGCACTACAACCACACGGGCGGTTCCACCGCGACCTTCACGTTCACCGGCACCGGGGCGACGATCTACGGCGTCAAGGATGTGGACCAGGGCATCTCGACCTACTCGGTGGACGGCGGTCCAGCTCAGTCCGTGGACGACTACAGCAGCGCGCGCCTGGCCGGCATCCCACTGTTCAGCGTCTCCGGGCTCTCGCAGGGCACGCATACGATCACGATCGGCGTGACCGGGACGAAGAACCCGGCGAGCGCGAATGACATCGTCGCGCTCGACTACGCGACCGTCCCGTAGCCGAACGGGTCACGGCCCGCCGCGGCGTGGCTCTGGTCAGGAGCCGGGGTCGCACATCCCAGCCCCCGACCAGAGCCCGACGCGTCCATCGAGTTCCACGCCGGTGAGCGGGCATCCTTCGTCACGGGCCGGGTCATCACCGTCGACGGCGGCAGGGGGTCCCGCCGACCGAAGGCTGGGGGAGGCTGCGGCGGAACATCGCCGCCGACTTCGAGATCAACGATGACATCTACGGTGATGGTTTGCCTCTGCCTGCAGGGGCGGTGCTGCCGTCGCTGCTCCGGCTGCCCGACGGACTGCTCATGGAGGAGTACCTGCGGACGGCGTCGATGTCCGGGCTCACCGCAGACCTGGCTTGGCTGGACTGCGGAAGCGGTGCCGACGGGCAGGACCGGCCGTGGGAGCTGGGAGCCGACGGGGCACACGGGCTGAGCAGGCAGCAGCGGGACGCCGTGCGCTTCCGGGTCGCCGAGGGAATCAAGGGCCGACCCGGCTCCGCACCGGAGGGGTGGCGCCGGTGGGCGGACGAGGCGTTCCATCCGCCACAGCCATGGCGGCAGTTGCTGGGGGCGGCGGTCCGCTCGGCAGCGGGAGCACCGGGGGTGGGAGAGGACCACAGCTACCGGCGTCCGTCGCGGCGCTCGGCCGGTGTCCCTGGGGTGGTTCTGCCGAGCCTGCGCCGGACGCCGCCCCGGGTGTGCGTCGTGATCGACACCTACGGGTCGGTGAGCGACGCCGAACTGGGCAGTGCGCTCCTGGAGGTGGCGGCGATCTCGCGAGCGGTGGGTGGACGACGCGACCTGGTGTCGGTGATCTCCTGTGACGCGGCGGCCGGGGTCGCCGTCCCGCTCCCCGCGCCGAGAACATCGAGCTGGTCGGCGGAGGAGGAACGGATCTGCGCTCCGGCTTCGCCCGGGCGCTCCGCTCCCGGCCCCGCCCGGACGTGATCGTAGCTCTGACGGATAGTCAGACACCCTGGCCCTCCGCACAGCCGCCCTGCCGCACCGTCGTCGGTCTCTTCCCCCGCCCCGCCCCGCCCGCGCCGTGGACGAGGAAGACCCCGGCTACGCCCCAGACGCCCCGCCGCCCTGGGCGCGTGTTGTTGTCGTCGACGGGTGAGAAAGATCGGTGGCGCGGCAACTGCAACCTCCTAACGACGAAAGGATTCGACCGCTACGGTCGGGTCCTTCGTATGCCCAGGTGGGCTGGTGCGGAGGATACGAGAAACTCGTGGACCACCTCGATGCGACCGACGATGTGCGGGTTGAACTTCAGCTCTTCCGCTGGTAACCTCACAGCTCGAGGATCACGCGTCCGCCGGCCTGCTGGACCGGGTAGCGGGCGGCAAAGCCGGCGTCGATCTCGAACCTGGTGACGTAGCCGACGCCGGAGGCGGGCACTCTCTCCTCGATCCTGTGGGTGGGCGCGGGCGGCGAATGATTTCGGTCCCGTGATTTGGACACTCGCGCGCAGTGGGCAGCTCGCTTTCGAAATTCGCTCGCACTGCCCGCCGGAAGCCTTCTACGATCGGTGCATCGCCAAGCGTTGAGCGCTGGGACGCAAGCGGGGCTGTAACCCCTGCTCCCTTCGGGATAGCGAGGTTCGATTCCTCGGCAACGCACTGGTCCGTAGCTCAGTTGCAAGAGCAGCCGTCTCTAAAGCGGCGTGCCGCAGGTTCGAGTCCTGCCGGAGCAGCAAAATAATAACCGTCTTCGCGGGACTCCCGAAATGGGCGACCGGCGCAATCCGGCAAACAAGAGAATCAGAAGCTGTGGCCCGTGTTCACCCCGGGCGAGCGAGACTACAATGAGGTTGTGAGGAACGTCACAGCTGAGATCGTCATCGCGAACCGCTTCTCACGCGCCTCTCACGGATGGGGCGTCATGAGCGGGCATCAGGGGTCATGCGGGGCGGATCGGATAGGCCCTGACCTGCGTGATTCGGACTGGTGAACATCAGTCAGACGCCCGTTCGTCTGCTGGGGGTCAAGGGGTCGCAGGTTCAAATCCTGTCGTCCCGACAGTGATGTCGGAGCCCCGCTGACTGGACGAAAATCCAGGCCAGCGGGGCTTTTGCCGTTTCCGAAGGCGGGTCAGCGCACGAGCCGCAAGTGGCGGCCGGGGGACTCCGGCGGGATCACTTCGGGACCAGGGGCCTCGCGGGGCCCGCTCAGGTGCGCGCTCAGCGCCTCGCCGGCCAGCTCGATCGAGCGCCGGTCGGGGTGGAGGTACCGCTGGGTGGTCGTGAGCGATCCGTGCCCGGCGATCTTCCGCAGCACGTGCAGCGGCACCCCCGCGTCAGCCATCCACGTCAGCCCGGTGTGCCGCAGGTCGTGCCGGCGCAGGTGCTCGAAGCCGAGCGACACCACCACCTCGTCCCAGTGCGTCGCGTCCCGCAGGACGGCGGTGGTGATCCGCCCGCCGCGCGGCCCAGTGAACAGCCGCGCCATCGGGTCCTGACTGATCACGTCCAGGCGCCAGGCCACCAGATCCCGGATCTCCGGGATCAGCGGCACCGTCCGGCGCCGCTTGCCCTTCGTCCCCTTGTCCGTCAGTCCGCCCGGCGCGGTCGTGGTCTGCCGGCACAGGTCCCACGTCCACCGCTTCCGGTCGATGTCCTTGCGGCGAACGCCGGAGACCTCGCCGATCCGGGCCGCCGTACACGCCGCAAAGCGCACCACGTCGCCCCAACCGCCGAACTCCCCGTGCGAGCGCTGGACCAGGGTGGTCGCGAGCTTGTCGAGGGTCTCCCAGTCCGGCAGCGCGAGGGCGCGGGGGTCGTCGAGTTCGTCCTCAGCGCGTTGGTACTCGCGCTGCCAGCCGCTCACCTTGGCCGGGTTGGTGTCGATGACGCCGTCCCGGACGGCCTGCTCCATCACCCGCGCCAGCATGGCGAGGGTGTTCTTCAGGGTGGAGCGGCCGGCCTCGTCGGCGATCCAGCCATACACGGCGCGGTCGATCACGCCGTTCGTGACGGTGCGCAGAGGCAGGTGGCCGATCGTCGGGACGATCCGCAACCGCCAGCCGGCGCGGTACGGGTCGAGCGTCTTGGACTCCAGCCCCCGCAGCGCCAGTTCCATCACCGACTCTCCGTACTCGGCGAGCGGCATGGTCGCGGTCGCCGGGGTCACGCCGCGGCTGGCCAGCCGCTCCATTCCGGCGATCCAGGCCTCGGCCTCCTCGATCGTCTCGGACATCTCGGAGCGAGACAGGCGACTGCCCGACACCGGGTCGAACCAGCGCACCCGGCCCCGGTAGGGCTTCGGGTACTCGGGCCGGTGCTCGATGTCGGTCGACAACTTCACGCCGATCGGCGGGTTCTGCTGGGGCATCAGGCGGCCTCTCCGGGGACGATGCGGTTGGACTTCAGCCATGCCTCGACGTCGGGAACGCTGTAGACGGTGATGCGGTAGCTCAAGCGGATGAACGGCGGGCCCTGCAGGGGCTTCGAGGTGCGCCAGCGGCGGAGGGTCGAATCGTCGACTCCGATGAGCGCGGCGACCTCCTCGGTCGAGTACCAGCCTCCACCGAGAAGGCCACCGGGTCCGCCGGACGACGAGTCGGAGCGGTTGAGGGAGCCCAGCAGTTCGGCCACCTGCGCGAGGGTGAGCATGGGTTCGGGCACGGCTGCCTTCCAAATGACGAGTGTGGACAGTGGTTGCGGTGCGTGATGCCCCCTGCGCGTGGACGGGGGTTGGGGCCGGAAAGTGTCAGGGATGTCAGGGCAAACCGTTGACCTGCTGTTTTGGCTCCTGGCAGGGCGTCAGGGATTGTCAGGGATGTCAGGGGAATAGCGACTTCTCCTGACATCCCTGACGGTTACCGGGCTTCCGCTCCGTCCACGGGGGTTCCGATGGAGGGGTGAACACGGTAGGTAACGGCCTGCGGCCGTCCTCGCTGGCCGGTGGGTCCGGCCTGGTCGGAGCGGAGGTAGCCGTGCTGTTCGAGCAGTGTCAGGGCGGGTTCGACGTCGGCGACCTTCTTGAATCGGCGGCTGCTGGCGACGGCGTCGTGGGCCTTGATGTGGGTGCGGTGGGTGCCGTCCTTCTTAGGGCGCTGGAGCCACTGGAGGATGGCGTGGGCGTCCTCGGTGGCGGGATCGGCGGCGATGAGGTCGAAGACGGCGAGGGTGTGGGCGGTGTAGTAGTCGGCGATCTCGGCGGCGCGCTCGACGGTGGCCGCGTCGAGTTCGCCGCGCCAGGCTCCGGGGTCCTGGTCGGAGGCGATGTGGTCGGCGAGGTGGAGCAGGACGGCGATGCGGGCGATGTGGCCGACGAGCTTGCCGGCCCAGTCCTTGATGTGGAAGAGCGGCTGGTCGGGGCGGAGCTGGACCTCCACGCGTTCCTGGAGGCGCTCGATGGCGAGGTCGGCGGCCTGGTCCATGAGCACGACCACGGGCTCGGTGAGGTCGGCCATGGCGCGGAGCAGGCGGGTGAGGTTGCGGTCGTAGGCGTTCGCCGCCCGCTCGGGGATCGGCTCGGTGCGGATCTTGCGGTAGCCGAGGTTCGAGGGCGGCAGGGAGTAGAGGAAGCGGGCGAGCAGGCCCCGGTCGCGGGCCCCCGAGGCGGCGCCGAGTTCCTGGAGGACGGCGGGCTGCGGGGTGGCGCCGATGGTCAGGGCGGGCTTGTCGATGGTGGTCTGCTCGCGGGTGATGCGGTCGACCTGGAGGCGTTCGCCCTTGTGAGCCTGGAGGAACACGCCCAGGTTGGGCTTGCTGCTGTAGCGGCCGACGATGCTGTCGAACAGGTCGCCCTCCGGGGAGAGGGCGGCCAGGCACCGGTGGACGGCGAGTTGGCTGGTGACGGTCTCCGGGGTGATGTCCCCGGACAGCGTCAGCCGCGGCGTGGGCGGGACCGTGATCTGCTCGGCGAGCATCTTGGCGGCGGAGATCTCCGCCATGAGCTGGGTGCGGTCGGAGTCGGCGTGGATGCGGCGGATGTGCTCGGTGAGCTCGGCGTCGTGGCGCTTGCGCTCGCACGGCTCGTGAAGGTCGCGGCGCCAGCGGT
>NZ_JBIDAK010000024.1:0-102160 GCF_043202455.1 Kitasatospora sp. NPDC048194 | reverse complement strand
TCGGACCGGTGGCCGGGGGGCCTGGCCTGCGGGGGCCCCCGGGGGGGGGGCGCCCGGGGGGGGGGGGCCCCGGGGGGGCGGGCCCCGGGGGGGGCCCCCCCCCGCGCCCCCCCGCACTCCTGTATGCGCGTGGTGCTCCGGGCGCCGCCCGGATCGCGCGGGCCGGTCGGGCCCGCGCCCGGTCAACCGATCAGCCGGTCAGCCGGTCAGCCGATCAGCAGGGGCCGTTGTCGGCCCAGACGCCCCACTGGCCGCTCAGCGTCGGGTCCTCGCCCTTGGTCCACCACTTGTTGGTGTAGTAGTGGCCCTTCCAGGAGACCTTGGTGCCACCGGCCGCGTAGGTGGTGTTCGGGTCCCAGCTCGGGGCGGCCGGGCAGGTGACCGGCGGGGTCGGGGTGCCCGTCGGGGTGCCGGTGGGCGTGCCGGTCGGGGTGCCCGTCGGCGTTCCGGTGGGGGTGCCGGTCGGGGTCTGGGTCGGCGTCGGCGTGCCGGTCGGCGGAGCGGGGCAGCCGGCGGCGGAGCCGTTGGTGGCGGTCACCATCTTGTCGAACAGGGCGGTGTTGGTGCCCAGGTCGTACAGCGAGAAGGCGAAGGAGCCGCCGAGGCCGTTGCAGTGGGCGTAGTCCAGCTTGGCCTGGATGGACCGGGCGTCCTCACCGCTCCAGAAGGTGTTGCCGTCGTAGAAGTAGGTGGCCTTGGCGGTGTCGTCCCAGAAGGTCTTGGACGGGTTGTCGACGAAGCCGCCGAGCTCCTTGTACATCTGGATGCCGGGGACGTTGCCGGACATCGCGGCACCGGCCGCCGGGCCCGTGGCGGGCTGGAAGAGGCCGTTCTTGCCGTTGTTCTGGACGCCCGTCCAGCCGCGGTAGTAGAACGGCACCCCCATGTTGATCTTGTTGGCGGGGAAGCCGCCGGGGATGCCGTACTGGGCGTCGCCGACCGTCCACGCCTTGATGGCGTTGTCGATCGAGTACTTGCCGTTGCCCGGCTTGGCCGGGGTCGACGGGTCGTCCGGGCCCGAGTAGAGCGGCGCCTGGTGGTTCGTCGGCCCCTGCGGGTCCCAACCGCCGTGCATGTCGTAGGTCATGACGTCGAGGAAGGTGAGGTACTGGCCGATCTTGTCGGTCTCGACGTTCATGATCTTGTCCTGGCCGGCGCCGACCGCCGCCGACAGGGCGTAGGTCTTGCCGTCGGCCTTGCCCTGGGCGTCCAGCTGGGTGCGGAACTCCTTCAGCAGCGCCGTGAAGTTCTGCTTGTCGGCCGGGCTGGAGATGTTGCCGGTGTGGCCGCCGCCGCCCGGGTACTCCCAGTCGATGTCGACGCCGTCGAAGATGCCGGCCGCCGAACCCGGGCCGCCGTAGCCCGCGTCGGTCGGGAGGTTGCCCTTGATGAACATGTCGAGGCAGGAGGACACCAGGTGCTTGCGCGAGGCGTCGGTGGCGGCGGCCGACGAGAAGTACTTGGAGTAGGTCCAACCGCCCAGCGAGATCAGGACCTTGAGGTTGGGGTTCTTCGCCTTCAGCTTCTTCAGCTGGTTGAAGTTGCCCGCGATCGGCTGGTTCCAGACATCGCCGACGCCGTCGACCGAGATGTCCGCGCCGTAGCTCTTCTGGTAGTCGGCGAACGCGTCGCCGGCGCCGTCACCCGCGTTGGGGTTGTTGTCGTTCGTGTCGGCGGCCTTGGTGGCCTCGAAACACCCGAGGTCGGTCGGGTGGATGTTGGCGAAGTCGTAGATCAGGTAGTCCAGCTTCCCGGCCACGCCGGTGCTCTGGATCGTCTTGGGGTAGTACGCGTTCGCGTACACCGACCACTGGTCGAAGTAGGCCACCTTGATGCCGCCGCTGGTGGCGGGGGCGCCGGTGGAGTTGGTGGTCGCGGCGTTGGCCGCGCCGCCGCCGGACAGCGCGAGGCCCGCGCCGAGCAGCAGGGAGGCGGCGGTGCCGGCCGCGACGGCGGCCAGGCTCTTCGGTCGGCGCCGGCGGGCGCCCTCCGGAGCCGGGGTCCCGGCCCTTTCGATGCGTGAGCGCAGCATGGGTGCGTGACTCCTGGTTGTGGGGGATGCCGTCGTCCCGGTGGGGTGACGAGTCCGGAGTGGGGCCGGACGACCGGGACATGACAGGTCTGGGTGGGGAATCGAGCGGATCAGGCCGTGACGGACACCGGGATGTGCCGAACCGGCGCCCCCGGCGCGAGGCCGGTGACGCCGGTTCAGGGGCTCCCTGCACCTGGGCATTAAAAATGGACTAGACCAACTCCGGCGTCAAGGGGTGCTGCCGGCCCTTGAGCCGTGCTTAAGGTTCGTCCCCGCTCCAGGCGGGCGGCTCAGTAACGGACGGCGTTCGCCACCTCGGCCTTGACCGTGCCCGAGAGGTCCAGGTGACTGCTCGCGCTGGCCTGGGTGCTCTGACCGGCCGCCAGGTCCGGGACGGTCACCGCCGTCGCGTCCAGCACCTTGCCGTTCCCGTCGGTGAAATTCACCTGGATCACGTACCGGTAGGACTGCTGGCCGTGGTTGGTGACGGTCAGCTGGACCAGCGTCTTGCCGTCCGTGCCGGTGGTCACCGCCCCGACGGTCACGTCCCCCTTGGCGTCGAGCCCGCCCTTGACCCCGGCCACCGCGGACGAGGCCGCCGAGACCGCCTCCGAGGCCCGAGCCTGCGCCGAGGCGAGCGCCGAACTCGCCCCGCCCGCCGCCGAGGCCAGCGCCGACCCCGCCCCACCCGCCGCCGAGGCCAGCTTCGAGGCGGCCGAGGCCGCGGCGCTCGCCGCGTTCTGCACCTCGGTCGCCGCCGAGGAGGCCGTACCGCTCGCGCTCTTGCCGGACGAACACCCCGCCAGCACCGCGACGCCGATGACGGCCGCCGCCAGCGCTCCGGCCGCCACGGCATGGTGACGACCCGACGGCGGTGCCGTGGGACGGGCGGTGACGCGGGATCCGGGTGTGGCTCGGGTCAGCGGCTGGCGTTCCATGCGGGTCCTCGTTTCTGCGCGGCGCCGGGCTGCCCGGCACACCTCCCCGACCACCCTCCGAGGACGACCGGACCGCCGCCAGCAGAGCTGCTGCCTCCGGATGACGGGGGAACGCCCCCCGCTACGACAGTCCCGAACCCTCCTGCTCGTCCGCCTCCACCGCCGCCCGCTCCTCCCGCAGCCGCACCACGTGCCGGCGCCGCGCCACCACCCCGTACGCGCCGGCCGCGCTCGCCAGGAACGCCAGCGTGCCCAGCCACGGACGGTCGAAGGCGTGCCCGGTCAGGTGGTCCAGCGAGTACCGCCCGGGCCCGGCCAGGCCGATCGCCAGCCCGGTCGCACCGAGGAAGGCCGGGTACTCGTAGCCGCCGGACATCGCGAAGAAGCCCGCCGGGGCGTGCACCGACACCGCGCCGGCCATCGTCCCGGCCACCACCGCGCCCGCCGCCGGGGTGGCCAGCCCGGCCACCAGCAGGGCACCGCCCCCCGCCTCGCCGAGGCCCGCCGCGATGGCGCTCTCCCGGGCCGGATGGAAGCCCATGTGGTCCATGGCCTGGGTGGTGCCCTCCAGGCCGCCGCCGCCGAACCAGCCGAACAGCTTCTGGGTGCCGTGCGCGATCAGCACCCCGCCGACGGCGCTGCGCAGGGCCAGCAGGCCCAGGTCCTTACGGTTCAGGCACATGTCGCATCCTCGTTTCCGCCAGGGGGTGGTGCTACCTCCATGGCACCCGAGAGCGCTCACCCGTTCGAGCCGGGACCGCCATCCGGGCGACATCCCCGACGGCGGGGACCGGCCCACCGCCCGGCACACGAGCGGCCCGCCACGCCCGGGCCCGGGGCGTGGCGGGCCGGCCGCCGCGGGCCGCGCGGTCATGCTGGGCCCATGTTCGTCTTCAACCTGGGCAGCGCGTTCATCACGTTCTTCGCCGTGGTCGGCCCGCCGAAGGTCCTGCTGGCCTTCACCCGGCTGGCCGGCACCCGGAGCACCCGCGAGCTGCGGCGGCTGGCGGCGTGGAGCGCGGTCATCTCCGCGGTGATCGGCCTGGTGCTCGGCTTCGGGGCCGACGACCTCACCACGTTCTTCCACATCAGCGACCAGTCGCTGCAACTCGCGGGCGGGGCGATCTTCTTCGCGTACGCCGTCGCCCTGGTCTTCGGCGTGCACCTCGGCTCCGACGGAGACCAGGGCGAACAGCTGGCGAACCCCCTGGCGGAGGGCATCCGCGAACTGCTGCTGCCGTACATCGCCAGTCCGCTCGCCATCACCGGCGTGCTCGTCGTTTCGCTCAACCGGGACGACGCGGGCTGGAAGGCCGCGGTGGCGGTGGCGTACGTGGCCGTCGCGGCGATCAACTACCTCTGCGTGGCGCTGCTCGCCCCGCTGATGCAGCGCACCCACACCACCTCCCTGGAGGTGCTGTCGCGGCTTCTCGGACTGCTGCTGGCGGCCGTCGGCGTGGAGGTCTTTTTGGAGGGCCTGTCCGGGCTGGGGGTACACCTGCCGACCGCGCACTGAGCCCGGCCCGGCCCGACCGGCGCGGCCACCCCGTGGGTCACCCCGCCGCCAGTCGGCTCAGCACCGCGCCGATCCGCTCCCCCACCAGCGGGTCGGTGACCAGGCCGTCCGCGCCCACCGCCGTGCGCTCCAGCGGGATCCGCACGCACGCCTCGTCCACCACGGCTGCCCCGGTGTAACCGAGCACCGTGCGCAGGGTGGCCTCGGCACCCCGTCCGCGGCCGGGGGCGGCGCAGTTGATCCAGCCGACGGGCTTGTCGGAGATCTCCGTGCCGCCGACCGTCCAGTCCAGCAGGTTCTTGAACGAGCCCGGCAGCGTCCCGGCGTACTCCGGGGTGCAGACCAGCAGCGCGTCGGCGGCCTCGATCGCGGCCCGCAGCGCGGTCACCGGCGCGGGCAGCGGGTCGGTGTCGTGGTCGGGGTTGAAGTGCGGCAGCCCGGCCAGCCCCTCGTAGCGGACGGTCCGGACGCCGGGCAGGCCGGCGGCCACGGCCGCGGCGGTGCGCAGCACGCTCTCGTTGGAGGATCCGGCCCGCAGGCTCCCGGACAGCAGCAGGATGTGGCGCTCGTTCGGCATGCCCGGGAACCTACTCCTTGACGTCCGCGTCAGGGCCAGCCGACCGCCACCCCGGGGGCTAACCCGGCTCCAGCGGCCGCCAGGGCACCGGGCTGGAGAGGATCATCGAGCTGGACGGCTGGCCGTAGCGGCCGAGCCGGTCGCACAGGGCCTCGAACTCGGCCATCGTGGAGACCGCGACCAGCAGCACGCAGCAGGCCCCGCCGGTCACCCGGTGCAGTTGGAGGACCTCCGGCCAGGTCGCCACCTCGGGGTCGCGCAGCACGCAGCGGTGGCCGTAGCACTGGATCTGCACCAGCGCGGTGATCGGCAGCCCGGCCCTGGTCGGGTCGACGTGGGCGTGGTACCCGCTGATCACCCCGTCGGCCTCCAGGCGGCGGACCCGTTCGGCCACCGCGGGTGCGGACAGGCTCACCCGGCGGGAGAGTTCGTTGTACGAGAGCCTGGCATCGGCCTGCAGCTCGGCCAGCAGTCGGCGGTCGACGGCGTCCATGGCTCCTCCGGGAAGCGGTCCTGGGCAGGGGTTTGCGTTCGCAAAGCGAACCGGTCGAACGCCTCGCGAACGACAACCCGCGGCGCGGTTGCGGTGCCCGTCGACCATTCAAGCGGGGGGCCGTACCGCCGCACAATGGGCTCCCCGGCGGAACCAGGACGTCCGTCCGCTCCGCCGGCCCCGGGCGACCAGACCCGGACGGACCAGGAGGGATTCGGGATGGGGCACGACACGGTGGAGACACCCAACCTGTCGTTCGGTCGGGGCGGCGAGCCGGGTCGGGGCACCCCGTACGCGCAGTACGTGCGACTGGAGGAGCTGCACAGCCTGCAGCACCCGCGCAGCAAGGAGCCGGCCGAGCTGTCGTTCATCGTCACCACCCAGGTGATGGAACTGCTCTTCGACCTGCTGCGGCACGAGTGGACGCAGGCCCGGCAGGCGCTGCGCGACGACGACCTGACGGCCGCGCTGGCCGCCCTGCGCCGCGGCACCCACGTGCAGGACGTGCTGGTGGAGTCCTGGGACCTGCTGGCCACCATGACGCCGCAGGAGTTCAACTCCTTCCGCGCCCTGTTCGGCGAGGCCTCCGGCTTCCAGTCCTCGGCCTTCCTGCACCTGGAGTTCCTGCTCGGCAACAAGAACGCCGCGCTGCTGAACATGTACGAGGAGATGCCCGGCACCCGGGCCGAGCTGGCCGAGGCGCTGCGCGAGTCCAGCCTGTACGACGAGGCGCTGGCCCTGCTGGCCCGGCGCGGGCTGGGGGTGCGCCCGGAACCGTCCGAGCAGCGCTACCGCCCGTCCGAGGAGGCCGCCGCGGCCTGGCGCCGGGTCTACACCGACCCCGAGTACGCCGCCCTCCAGCCGTTCGCGGAGGCGCTGCTGGACGTGGCCGAGCGCGTCACCCGCTGGCGCCAGCGCCACCTGAGCGCGGTCAAGCGGACCATGGGCGGCAAGCCCGGCTCGGGCGGCTCCAGCGGGCTGACCTGGCTGCGCAAGTCGGCCGAGCAGGACGTCTTCCCGGAGCTGTGGACGATCCGGGACGAGCTGTGACGGGCAGGGCCGTGGACGAGGGGATGGGCATGATCACGCGCGAGGACTGTGCGGCCCTGGACGCCGCCGACCCGCTGGCGGCGTTCCGCAAGGAGTTCACGCTGCCCGACGGGGTGGTCTACCTGGACGGCAACTCGCTGGGCGCCCTGCCGGTGCGCACGCCGGAGCGGGTGCGGCAGCTGGTCGAGGAGGAGTGGGGCCGGGAACTGATCCGCAGCTGGAACGACGCCGGCTGGTTCGAGCAGCCGTACCGGCTCGGGCGCCGGGTCGCGCCGCTGATCGGCGCCGACCCGGCGCAGGTGGTCGTCTGCGACACCACCTCGGTGAACCTGTTCAAGGTGCTCTCGGCGGCGCTCGCGCTGCGCCCGGGGCGGCGGACCGTGCTCGGCGACGCCGAGGCCTTCCCGACCGACCTGTACATCGCCGAGGGCGTGACGGGCCTGGTCGAGGGCGGCCGCAGCCTGCTGATCCGCCCCGAGGAGCTGGACCGCCACCTGGACGCGGACGTGGCCGCGGTGGTCCTGTCGCACGTGGACTACCGCACCGGCGAGCTGCTGGACATGCCCGGGATCACCGCCCGGGTGCGGGCCGCGGGCGCCCTGATGATCTGGGACGTGTGCCACTCGGTGGGCGCACTGCCGATCGAACTCGACTCCTGCGGAGCGGACTTCGCGATCGGCTGCACCTACAAGTACCTGAACGGCGGCCCCGGCTCGCCGGCCTTCCTGTACGTCGCCGAGCGGCACCTGGCGGCCGGTCCGCGACAGCCGCTGAGCGGCTGGTTCGGGCACGCCCGGCCGTTCGCCTTCGAGCCGGGGTACGACCCCAAGCCGGGCATCGGCCGGTTCCTGACCAGCTCGCCCTCACTGCTCGGCCAGGCCGCGCTGGACGCCTCGCTGGACGTCTGGGAGCGGGTCGACCTGACGGCCGTACGGGCCAAGAGCCTGGCGCTGACCGACCTGTTCGTCTCGCTGGTCGAGGGCCTGGACGGCGTGGAGGTGGTCACCCCGCGCGACCACGCCCGGCGCGGCAGTCAGGTCGCACTGCGGCACGCCGACGGGTACCCGGTGGTGCAGGCGTTGATCGCCCGCGGAGTGATCGGGGACTTCCGCGCGCCGGACCTGATGCGCTTCGGCTTCACCCCGCTCTACCTCTCGTACACCGACGTCTGGGACGCGGCCCGCGAGCTCGCCGAGGTGCTGGCGAGCGGTGAGTGGCGGCAGGAGCGCTTCTCCCGCCGGGGCGAGGTGACCTGACGGGCGACGGCGTCGGCCCCGCGGCAGCCGGTCAGCGGGGCTCACGCCTCGTCAGCTCCGCCACCAGCCTGCGGTAGACCTCGAAGGCGGGCTTGGGCGCGTAGTCGTCCCGCAGCAGTCCGAAGCGGCGGAACAGCCCCGGGCCCGCACTGTCGGCGTCCCGCAGGGCGAAGAAGGTGTAACCGGTGATGGTGAGTTCGGAAGCCAGCCCGACGACGGCCCGGACCACCTCCTCGACCACCTCGGCCTGCCGCGCCTCGCTGCGGCCGGGGCCGGTGGGCCAGCCGTTCTCGCAGATCCGCAGCGGGACGGCGGGCCCGATCCCGGCCCGGGGCAGCGCACCCTCGCGGAAGCCGGTGAGCACCGCCCGCACCGCGTCCGTGAGTCGGTCGGCCGGGACGGGCCGGAAGACGTCCGGGAAGAAGTCCACGCCGACGTAGTCGAGGGCGCGGTGGAAGCGGTCGTCGGCGAGTTCGCCGAGCTCGTCCCAGAAGGCGTCGGCGGCGGCATCGAAGGACGGCGCCGCGTTGAAGCCGACCGCCAGGTGGTCGTGACCACGGGCCAGCGCCTCCTCCTTGGCCGCGACGACGCCCTCGACCATCGCCCGGCACACGTTGGGGATGCTGCCGTCCACCGGCGGGAGGTCCACGTTGGGCTCCTCGCAGATCTGGACGTATGCCAGACCACCGCCCTGCGTCCGTACCGTGCGCCGGACGAAGTCCAGCCAGCCGTCCAACTCTCCGCTGGGCTCCCGGTACTGGAGCACCAGCTCGAGCTCGCGGCCCTCGACGGCGTACTGCTCGGGCCGCTCCGGGGTGTGCGCGCCGTCCGGGTACATCCGGTAGGCGCGGACGGTCAACCCGGCCTCGCCTCCCTGGAGTTCGCGCAGTGCGGCGGTGATCCGCGCGGGGTCGTCGGGACGGACGGGCTCGATCAGGCCGGTGTCGTCGCCGACCAGGCCGCCGGGGTAGATGCCGAAGGTGAAGGTCATGCCGACACCCTAGCCGATTTTTTTGGTGTCACTTTAATTTTGCTGCGACCCCATTGTTCACCGGTAGGATTCCGCCATGGGACTTCGTGAACTCAAGAAGCAGCAGACCCGGGAGCTGCTCGCCGACACCGCGATGGGCCTGTTCGCCGAACGCGGCTTCGAGCAGGTCACGGTCGTCGAGGTGGCCCGGGCGGCCGGCGTCTCGCCCAACACCGTCTTCAACTACTTCCCGACCAAGGAGGACCTGTTCTTCGACCGCCAGGACGAGGTGGTCGCCCACCTGGCCGAGGTGGTGCGCGGAAGACCGGCGGGCAGCTCCGCCGTGGACGCGGTACGGGCCGACCTGCTGGCCGCCATCGCCGACGGGGAGCCGACCCTCGGACTGAGCCCGCGGGCGGCGGCGTTCTGGCGGATCATCGACGCCAGTCCGGCGCTGCGCGCCCGGCTGCTGGACCTCGGCGAGCGCGCCGAGGCGGTGCTGACGGCCGTCCTGGTCGAGGAGTCGGGGGCCGGAGCGGACGACCCGCTCCCCCGGGTGGTGGCCGGCGCCGTCGCCGGCGCCCACCGTGCGGTCCTCGCCGAGATCCGCCGCGCGATGGTCGCCGGGGAGCCGGCCGAGCTGGTGCGCCGGCGGGTCGAGGACGCGGTGGAACGGGCCTTCGGGCTGCTCGCCTCCGGTCTCGCGGAGTACCCGCCGAAGCGTTGACCCGGGCTCGGGACGCACCCGCCGAAACGCCGACCCGGGCCCTGAACGGCCGAGGCCGCCCGGTCCGGTCGACACGGGCGGCTTCGGCCGTCAGCGGGGCCTTCAGGTGGGCCGTTGGCGGGGCCTTCGGCTGGGCCGTCAGCGGGGCCGTCAGCTGTGGCGGCCGCGGCGGCGGGCGGCCAGGACGGCGAGGCCACCGAGTCCGAGCAGGGCGACCCCGGCCACGCCGAAGACCACCGGGGCGTTGCCCGCGCCGGTCGAGGGCAACCCGCTGCCGTCACCGGGGTGGTGACCGCTCGGGCGCTTGGTCGGGTGGTGGCTGGTCGGGGCCGGACCGGTGCTAGACGTGGAGGCGCTCGGAGAGGTCGGGCTCGGCGAGGGCCAGGTGGGCGTCGGGCTCGGCCGGGTCGGTGAGGGCCAGGTCGGCGAGGGCGAAGTCGGGGACGGCGGGGTCGGGGAAGGGGACGTCGGCGAGGGCGGAGTCGGGGACGTCGGGGACGGTGACGGTGAGGGCGAGGGTGACGGCGAGGAGGAGGTCGGCGACGGGCTCGGTGTCACCGTGCAGTCCGGCAGGTCCCCGTCGAACGGGTAGCTGTGGATCTCGTAGCCGCCGGTGCCGGTGTGGACCAGGTTGCCCGCCAGGTAGACCCGGCCGTTCATGCCCGCCTGGGCGATGGTCGTCGTCCCGGCCGGATTGCCGGCCAGGACGGACCCCTGGAACTGCGCACTGCCGAGGATCTGCGCCCTGGTCGCGGTCGGGAAGTTGTACATGAGCCTGGAGCGCATCTCGGTGGTCTGGTCCCCCACCAGCCCGGTGCCCGTGTAGGTGTTGATGATCGGACTGTCGCCGAGCATGTTGATCACCACGGTGGCCCCGGCCGGGATGTCGTTGAAGACCAGGCCGATCTGCCCACCGCTCGGCGAGGTGAGGTTCCGGCTGACGTTGAAGACCTGCTTCGTGCTGGTCCCGTCACCGGTGAAGACGGCCTGGCCGGAGGCGACGTGGACGGTACCGGTCGCGGCGGCCCGCCCGACACAGTCCGAGAGCTCCTCGATCCGGGTCAGCACCGCCTGGTACGGCGCGGCCGCGTTCGGGTCCTGGATGTCGCGGCCGGTGGGGTCGATCCGGACGGTGCCGGTGACGCCGCCCGCGTGGCGCAGGTTGCCGAAGGCCTGCCCGCGGGAGTCGCTGCCGCCGATCAGGATCGAGTTGCCGGTCCTGACGTCGACCGCGCCGCCGGTGGTGACGAGGTCGCTGCCGTTCGGCGGCACGACGCGCGAGCCGACGCCCACGACGCCCATGTTGTAGACGCCGCCCCCGTTCTTGTCGACCGTCAGGTTGCCGAGCGTGACGATCTTGCCCTCGGCCTCCGCCGCGCGGCCGTTCACGGTGTAGTCACCGCCGGTGAAGACGTTGATCGTGGCATCCCGGCCGGTGAAGTCGCCGTTGTTCGGCGGCGGCCAGGTGGCGGGGCAGTCGGGTCCGGAGCAGGGACCCAGCGGCGGGGCCAGCGGGGCGGCCGAACCAGCCGTCAGCACGGCGGCCAGCGGCACCGCGGCGACGGCGGTCGCCACGGCGATCCGGACGGCCCGGCGACGACCGGTGGCGGGCGTCCTCACGGCGGTCGTTCTGTGATCCGGCGAACCGGCGGCCTGACCCATCGACAATTCCTCCGCACAGGGGAAGAGGGCAGGCGTGGACGGCCTGCCTGGTTCCGTCATATGTGCGGACAATCCCATGGCTTCGGGGCATCCAATCCCGAATCGGATGATTCACACCCTTTCGATCAACGGAGTGGATCTGGACGTCCGTCGATCGGCCCATGGACAGCCAGGGCCCACGAACCTTGGCCGGGGGTCGCGGACCGGTGAGCGGAGGTCGCGGACGTGTGGACGGGGGCCGTGGAGGTGTGGACGGGGGCCGCGGACGTGTGGACGGGGGCCGCGAGACGTGGCCCGGGGTGGGGCGGGCAGGATCGGGAGGGGGCCGGGTCCGCGGTCGGGGCTGCGGTCGGGGCTGCGGTCGGGCCGGCGCGAGCGCAAGGGGGCACCCGCAACCACCGCGCCGCCGACCCGGCTAGGTTGGACGCCATGACCACCGAGGCCCAGGACCAGGGCGCGCCGCTCGTCGCGGTCGCGTCCGCGGACGCCGTACTGCGCCACCCCGAGGCGGGCGAGCACCTGCTCACCACCGTCGAGCGGGAGCGCGCCGCACGCTTCCGGCACGCCTCGGGGCGGGCCGACTTCACCGCCGGGCACATCCTGGTACGGCTCTGCGCCGCCCGGCTGCTCGGGCTCCCCGCCGCCGAGCTGGTGCTCGCCCAGGAGTGCCCGGACTGCGGGCTCGCCGACCACGGCAAGCCGTACCTCCCCGACCACCCCGAGGTGCACGTGAGCCTGTCCCACACCCGGGGCGTGGTCGCAGCCGGGGCCGGCCGGCTGCCGATCGGCGTGGACGTCGAGCTGGCCGCCCGGGGCGGCTCGCTGCGCGCCGTCGCCCGCCGGGTGCTCACGCCGGCCGAGCTGGCCCTGGTCGAGGCGGCGCCGGAGCCCGACCAGGCCTTCCTGCGCCAGTGGGTGCGCAAGGAGTCGCTGATCAAGGTCGGCCGGGCCACCCTGGACACCCTCGGGCAGGTCGACCTCTCCGCCCTGCCGCTGGACGTCCCGCCCGGCACCCCGCTGCACGGCCGGTACCAGGACCTCCACCTGCTCGACTGGACGGACCCGCAGCACGGCGCCGCCATCGCGGCCGCCTGCGCGGCCCCGCCGGACATCGTGGACCTGACCACCGCCGGATAGGCCGGGGCACCCGAGCGCGGGACCGGTGAATAAGCGGTGTTAGCGTGCCTGCTCGTGGGCGCGCCGACGGCGCGCGCCCGCCTCACCCAGCTACCCACCGGATCAAGGGATGCCCGCCATGGCCAAGTTCCTGCTGAGCCTGCACGTCCTCGCGTCGGTCCTGTTCATAGGCCCGGTCGCGGTGGCCGTCAGCATGTTCCCGCGCCGGGCCAAGGCCGCCCTGGCCGGCGGGCCGGACCGGGCCTCGGACGCGGGCGTGCTGCGCGTCCTGCACCGGATCACCCAGGTCTACGCGCTGCTCGGCGTCGCGGTCCCGGTGCTCGGCATCGGCCTGGCGCAGGTGATGGACGTGCTCGGGCAGTCCTGGCTGATCGTCTCCATGGTGCTCACCGCGGTCTCCGCACTCTCCCTGCTGCTCTTCGTACTGCCCGGCCAGCAGGCCGCCGTGGACGCGCTCGGCCTCGACCCGGACGACGAGCAGCACACCAAGGCCGTCAGCGGCCTGCGGATGCTGCCGATGACGGCCGGCGTCTTCAATCTGCTGTGGGCCGTGGTCGTGGTGCTGATGGTCGTCCGCCCGGGGTCCTCCACCGGAGTCTGAGCCGGAGCCCTCCCCTACCGGAGCCCGCGCCGGAGCTTCGCCGGGACCCGAGGCGGAGGCCTCCACCGGAGCCTGGACCGCGGCTTCACCGGAGCCTGACCGGAAACCTCCGCCCCGGCCCCGCTCCTTCGGTCCCGATCCGCCGGGCCCCCTCCCGCCGACCGACTCGGTTCGAGTACCGTCGTCGGCCATGACGATCATGGCGGGCATGGGCAGCCCGACGGGAACCGGCGCCGGCCCGCTGCTGCGCGGCTGGCGTGAGCGACGACAGCTCAGCCAGCAGCAACTGGCGCTGCGGGCGGAGTCCTCCGTCCGGCACCTCAGCTTCGTGGAGAACGGCCGCGCGCGCC
The DNA here is from genome assembly GCF_043202455.1 of Kitasatospora sp. NPDC048194. Taxonomy (NCBI): domain Bacteria; kingdom Bacillati; phylum Actinomycetota; class Actinomycetes; order Kitasatosporales; family Streptomycetaceae; genus Kitasatospora; species Kitasatospora sp. NPDC048194. The sequence goes on along the minus strand of NZ_JBIDAK010000024.1, from coordinate 88,851 downwards.
CGAGCCGCGCGCTGCTGCTGCGGCTGGCCGCCGAACTGGACGTCCCGGTGCGGGAACGCAACACCCTTCTCCTGGCGGCCGGTTACGCCCCGCACTACCCCGAGACGCCGCTGGACGACCCGTCGATGGCCGCGGTGCGCGCCGGCATCGAGCGGCTGCTCGCCGCGCACGACCCCTACCCGGCCGTGGTGATCGACGGGACGTTCCGGGTGCTGGCGGCCAACCGCTCGCTGGCGCTGCTGCTGGACGGCGTCGCCCCGAAGCTGCTCGAGGCGCCGTCCAACGTCATCCGGCTCGCACTGCACCCGGAGGGGCTGGCCCCGCGCATCGTCAACCACCGGCAGTGGCGGCGCCACCTGCTCGAACGGATGGAGCGGCAGCTGGAATCCGTCCGCCCCGAACCGCTCCGGCGACTGTACGAGGAGGTCAGCGGCTACCCCGAGCCGGCCGGAGACCCGGCCGACGCCCAGGCGGAGGCCCCGGTGGAGGCGCCGGCCGGAGCGCCGGGCACCGCCCAGGGCTGCCCGATCGCCCTGCCGCTGCGGATCCGGCACGACGGGCAGGTGCTGTCCTTCCTGTCGACCACCGCGACCTTCAACACCCCGCTGGACGTCACCGTCGCCGAGCTCTCCATCGAGACCTTCCTGCCGGCCGACACGACGACCGTCCGCTACCTGCAGTCCGCCGTGGGCCCGGACCGCTAACGGCCGGCCGTGAGACCCGCCCTCATCCCCTATCGGCGCAGCCAGTTCATCGCCACGGAAGAGCCCGGCGACGTCTTGACCGACGCGAGGAACGCTCTGGGGCGCCGGGCATGATCAGGGTGGGCCGTTCCCGTGCGACAGACTCGTCGGCATGGTGACTCTGCGGCTCCTCACGACGCGGCTCCTCACGACAGACGACTGGCCGCAGTGGCGGACGCTCCGCCTTGCGGCGCTGGCAGACGCACCGCACGCCTTCAAGTCCCGGCTCGCCGACTGGCACAGAGGCGAGGAGGAACGCTGGCGTGCCCGCCTGGAGATCCCCGGCGCCCACCATGTCGCCGCGCTGCTGGACGGCCGCGCCGTCGGCAATGGCCAGCGGCCTCCCCGGCGACCGCGACACCAGGGAGCTGAGGTCCGTCTGGGTCAGTTCCGGGGCGCGGGGCCGCGGGATCGGCACCCGGCTGATCGGGGCAGTGGAGACCTGGGCTCTGGAGTCAGGCGGAGCGGTGTTGAAGCTCGCGGTGCTCCCCGGCAACGAGGCCGCCCTCACCCTCTACCGGCGCAGCGGGTTCATCGCCGCGAGAGAGCCCGGCGACGTCCTGCCCGACGGGACGACCAGGGAACTCGTGATGGTGAAGGCATCGCGCCGGGCCTGACCGGCAAGAGCGATGCCTCCGGACTGCCACCGACCAGTGCCAGGACGAAAGCCTCCCGGTGTGCGCTACCTGGCGCGGCGCCGCCGAAGCTCCTCCAGCCACTCTCGTACCTGCTCGTCGTCGTGCAGGTACGGCTCCTCGGGCCCCGGCCGCAGATCGATCCCGTGAAGGAGCGCCAGCGCCCACAGTGACAGGTCGTCCCATTCCAGTTCGTCATCGAGGAACCAACGCCCGGCCCACCGGTCGGCTGACTCCCGGCTCACGCACCCCTCGGCTACAGCGGAGAGCCACAACTCGATCTCGTCCAGGTCTGGCTGGTCTCTTCCGCTCACGGCCTCACCGTATCCAGGACCGGGCAAGGGCTTCCTGACGCGGCACTAGCGGGCGGCCGTGAGGCCATCGGCGCGTGAGCGGCGGGGCTGGCGCAGCAGCACGCCCGCCCGCTTCACCGCGCGGGCCGTGATCGTGGTTTCGGCGCGGGTGACTCCGAGCGGGCCGAGGGTGTCGGTGAGGAAGCGGTAGAGGCCGCCGTGGTCCGAGCAGAAGATCGTCGCCAGCAGGTTGGTCGGGCCGCTGGTCGCGAACACACCGTGCACCTGCGGGTGGCGGGCGAGCTCGGTGCCCACCGCGGCGAGCCGGGCGGGCGGCACGTCCAGCCAGAGGTTGGCGTCCACCGCCATGCCGAGCAGCCTCGGGTCCACGGTGGTGTGGGTGCGCAGCAGGCCGGCCGCGTCCAGCCGGTGCAGTCGGCGCCGTACGGTCGACTCGGGCGCGCCGACCGCCGCGGCCAGCACCGCGTGGGACTGCCGGGCGTCCACGCCGAGCCGCTCCAGCAGGGCGCGGTCCAGCTCGTCCAGCGGCGGCGGCGCGGCGGGGCGTGCGGGGACGCGGCGGGCGAGGGCTGCGGCCTCCTGCTCGGTCAGGTAGCCGGCCTGCCACTGCCCGGCGTCGGCGAAGGCGTGCAGCACGGCGTGGGTGGTGGTCTCGGTGACGGCGCCGGTCGCGGGCAGTTGCCCGTACAGGAGCCGGTCCCGGGAGCCGGCGTCGCTCAGCATCACCGCGCCGACCTCGTGGCCGCCGAGCATCACGTCGACGAAGGGCACGTCGGAGCGGTCGGCCAGCGCCTGGGCGATCGCGTCCACCCGGCCGCGCAGGACCCGGACCCGCAGCAGCAGCGCGCCCACCGCGGCGTCCTCGACATCGGGCATCCGGACCACGCGCAGCACCCCGGCCTGCCGCATCCGGGCGAGGCGACGGGTGACCGTCCGGGCGGAGACGCCCAGCACCTCGGCGAGCCGCCCCGGCTCCGCCCGCCCGTCCAGTTGCAGCGCGGTGATCAGTCGGCGGTCCAGCCGGTCCAGCACGGTGTCCGGATCAGTCGTCTCCAGATCCATGATGTCCGATCCCCGTAACTATGAGCTTCCTGGCGTCCTGTTCGGCAGGCACGACGGTACTCCTTGTCCTGTGCGGACGGAACGGGCCGGCCGCGGAGACGGAGGAGACGCTGTGACGGACGAACTGTGGACGCTGGCGGAGGCCGTGGAGGCCGCGGTGCGCGAGGTGGGCGGGAAGCTGGCGGCCGCGCGGCCGGCCGAGCCGACGCCTGCGCGCACGCTCGACGAGGCGGCGGCGCGCTTCGCCGAGTCGGACGGCCCGGCCGCCGCCGAGCTGCGCGAACGGCTGACCGCCCGGTACCCGCAGGCCGGCTGGCTCTCGGAGGAGTTCGAGGGATCGGTGCCCGACGCGGGCGAGTGGTGGGTCTGCGACGCGACCGACGGAGCGGTGCAGTACCTGCTCGGACAACCGCACTGGGCCGTGACGGCGACGCTGGTACGGGACGGCGTGGCGGTCCTGGCCGTGGTGCACGCCCCGGAACTGTTCGGCGCGGGCCGCACCTACCGGGCGGTGCTGGGCGGCGGGGCCCAGCTGGACGGGCGCCCGATCGCTCCCCTGGAACGCGACCTGGCGGCGACGGTCGCGGCGACCAGCCAGCCGCCCGGGATCGCCGACGACCCGGTGGCGCTGCGCCGGGCCGGCGAGTCGCTGTCCGCGATGGCGGGATCGGTCCTGGCCGTGCGCAACCTCGGCCCGACCGCCCTCCAGGTGGCCCAGGTGGGTTCCGGGCACCTCGCGCTGTTCTGGGAGTACGGCGCGGACGCGGGCAACCTGCTGCCCGGCGCGCTGATCGCGAGCGAGGCGGGGGCGACGGTGACGGACGCCGCCGGGGCGGCCTGGACGGTCGGCTCCGACAGCTTCCTGGCCGCCGCGCCCGGGCTGCACGCGGACGCGCTGGGCGTGCTGCGGGCGATCGGCTGAGGGTGGGGGCGAGGGTGGCGGGCGGGCTGGGGCTGGGGCGAAGGGCGAGAGTGGCGGGCTTGGGCTGGGGCTGAGAACGGCCGACCGGCGGCGTGGGCGGCTGACCGCGGCCTGGGTAGCCGGCCGTCGAGTGGCGCGGAGGCGCTCAGCCCGCGGCCGGCGGCGGGGCGGTCAGCCGAGGTCGAACAGGGTCGCCGCGTTGTCGTGGCAGACCGCCCGCAGCCACTCCTCCCCCAGCCCCAGGCCGGCCAGCGCCTCCAGTTGGTGGACGTACCGGTGGGGGATGTTAGGGAAGTCGCTGCCGAGCAGGACGCGCTCCCGCAGCGCGCGCAACCGCGGCAGTTCGTCGCGCGGGAACGGGACGTCGGCCTCGGCGAAGTCGGTGAACGCCATGGTGGTGTCCAGCCTGACGTCCGGGTGGCGCTCGGCCAGGTCCAGGAAGTCGCGGTACTCGGGCATGCCGAGGTGCGCGACGACCAGGACCAGTCCCGGGTGCCGGGCCAGCACCTCGCCGATCGGGCCGGGCCCGGTGAACTTGCCCGGCACCGGTCCGGAGCCGCAGTGGGTGACCACCGGGGTGCCGGTCTCGGCGAGCAGCCCCCAGACACCGTCCAGGCGCTCGTCCGTCGGGTCGTAGCCGCCGACCTGGAGGTGCGCCTTGAACACCCGGGCGCCGTCCTCGATCGCCCGCGCCACGTACCCGGCCGCCCCCGGTTCGGGGAAGAACGTCGCGGTGTGCAGGCAGTCGGGGGTACGGGCGGCGAAGTCGGCGGCCCACGCGTTCAGCCAGACCGCCATGCCGGGCTTGTGCGGGTAGAGCATCGAGGTGAACGCCCGGACGCCGAACTGCCGCAGCCGCAGGACGCGTTGCTCCTCGGCCTCGCGGTAGGTGATCGGCCAGGGCCGGTTCACCAGCGGGCCGGCCGCGTCGAAGTACGCCCACACCTTGTCCATGACGTTCTTCGGCATGAAGTGGGTGTGCACGTCGATCAGGCCGGGCACGCCCAGGGTCTGCCAGAACTCCCGCACGACCGTCGCCTCTTCGCCGGCGGAATGCCGGGCGCTCGGGTCGCCGGCGGAACGCCGGGCGCTCGGGTCGTCGGCGCTCACGCGGGCACCGGGCGGGCGCGGTCGATGATCGCGGCGGTGTCGGCACCGGAGGGCAGGGTGCCGAAGGCCGCCCCGTGGTCGCCGCCCAGGCGGGTCGCGCAGAACGCGTCGGCCACCGCCGGGCTGCCGTGGCGGACCAGCAGCGCCCCCTGGAAGGTCAGGGCCATCGATTCGACCAGTCGCCGGGTGCGGAACTCGAGGTCGCTCGAGTCGGCGAGCTGCTTGCGCAGTTCGCCGACGGCGGCGTCCAGTCGGCGGTCCGCGCCGGCGGCCGCGTCGAGTTCACCGAGGAAGGCCTCGACCGTCTCCGGGCGCTTGGCCATGGCGCGCAGCGCGTCCAGCGCGGCGACGTTGCCGGACCCCTCCCAGATCGACACCAACGGCGCCTCGCGGTAGAGCCGGGGCATCCCGGACTCCTCGACGTAGCCGTTGCCGCCCAGGCACTCCAGGGCCTCGGCCGCGTGCGCCGGCCCGCGCTTGCACACCCAGTACTTGGCCACCGCGAGGCCCAATCGCCGTACCAGCGCCTGGGTTGCGTCACCGGCCAGGGCGAGGTCGGTGGCCTGGGCCAGCCGCATCGCGACCGCGGTGGCCGCCTCGGACTCCACCACCAGGTCGGCCAGCACGTTGCGCATCAGCGGCTGGTCGACCAGCGCCTTGCCGAACGCCCGCCGGTGCAGGGCGTGGTGGACCGCCCGGGTGGCGCCGTAGCGCATGCCGGAGGCGGCGCCGACGGTGCAGTCCAGGCGGGTCATGTTGACCATCTCGATGATGGTCGGCACGCCCCGGCCCTCCTCGCCGACCAGCCAGCCGACGGCCCCGTCGTACTCCAGCTCGGCGGAGGCGTTGGACTTGTTGCCGAGCTTGTCCTTGAGCCGCATCAGGTGCAGCCGGTTGCGGCTGCCGTCCGGGAGGACTCGCGGCAGCACGAAGCAGCTGAGGCCGCCGGGCGCCTGGGCGAGGGTCAGGAAGAGGTCGGACATCGGCGCCGAGGTGAACCACTTGTGGCCGGTCAGCCGGTAGGTGCCGTCGGCGTTCGCGGTCGCGGTGGTGATGTTGGTACGGACGTCGGAGCCGCCCTGCTTCTCGGTCATCGACATGCCGGCGATCAGTCCGCGCTTGGTGCGCGGCTCGCGCAGCCCGAAGTCGTACTCGGTGGCGGCCAGCAGCGGCTCCAGCTCGGCGGCCAGGGCCGGGTTCCGACGCAACGCGGGGACCGCCGCGTAGGTCATCGAGATCGGGCAGGTGTGGCCGGCCTCGACCTGGCCCCAGACGTAGAACTTGGCGGCGCGGGCGGCGTGGGCGCCGGGCCGGTCGTCCCGCCAGGGTGCGGCGTGCAGCCCGTACGAGACGGCGGTGCGCATCAGCTCGTGCCAGTACGGGTGGAACTCGACCTCGTCGATCCGGTGGCCGAAGCGGTCGTGGGTGCGCAGCACGGGCGGGTTCTCGTTCGCCAGCCGGCCCCACTCGGCGGCCTGCTCGGAGCCGGCCAGCCGGCCGAGCTCGCGCAGCTCCGGCTCCGCCCAGCCGGCACCGGCCCGCTCCAGGGCGGCGAGCAGGGTCGGGTCGGCAGCGGTGTCGTGTCCGTACGGCAGGGGCACCTGGTTGGTGACCTCATGCGTCGCTGTCATCGCGTCCTCCCAGGGCACGCAGGGTGAAGGAGACCAGGGCGGGGACCACCGTGGCGTTGTCGCTGTGCACCGTGACGTCGTGATCGTGGGCGTGGTCGGAGTCGGGGTTGGGGACGGCGGGGCCGCGCTCTGTGGCTGGGGTCGGTGCGGTGCCGCGCGGCACGGTTCCGCTCGGCGCGGCGGCGAGCGGGCCCGCCAGGGCCTCGCCGACCGCACCGACCAGGGCGGCTGCGGTCAGCACCGGGTCCTGCTCCGGGAGTTCGCCGTCCGCGACGGCGGCGGCGATCTCGGTGGCGATCACGTCCCGGAACGCCCGCCGGAAGACCAGTCGCTCGCCGTCCACCACCGCGTCGGCCGGCTCGACCAGCAGCGCGTACGCCAACCTGGGAGCGCGCAGGGCGCGGGTTGCGAAGGTCTCCACCACGGCGGCGATCCGCTGCTGCGGGGTGTCCCGGCGGGCAACGGCGGCGTTGACCGCCTCGATCTCCCGGGTCACCACCCGGCGGAAGAGTTCCACCGAGAGTTCGGCCTTGTTGGCGAAGTGCTGGTAGAGGCTGCCGGTGGCGATTCCGGCGCGGTCCGCGACGGCGGCCATGCTGCAGCCGCCGTAGCCGCGTTCGGCGAGCAGGCCGACCGCCGACTGCAGGACCGTCTCCCGCTGGGCGTCCAGGCGGGCTTGTACGGCTGGAGTGCGTCGGTAGGCCATGGAAGTATTGAAGCACTGATTCACTGCTTCGGGGAGCGCGCGCGCTTCCCGGATGGAACGCAGCAGGCCGCCCCCGTCGGGGCGGCCTGCTGGTGGCGTACGGCTTCGCCGGTGCCGGTCACTCGCGCCTACAGCGGGCGGCGCTCCTGCTCCAGCCGCTGGCCCTCGACGTCGAGCGGGCCGAAGGACGGGATCAGCCGCGGCGACTTGGCCTGCGACCCGGCGTTGTCCTGGTCACCCAGGCCGGCCCATTCCAGCACCTTGGCGGTCGCCTCCGCCGACTGGTCGGCCGGCAGCTTGCCGATGTTGGAACCGTGGTTGCCGCCGGGCACGGTGTAGACGTAGCTGTCGTCACTGCCCCGGCCCAGGTGGAACGGCTTGGCGCCCCACGGGTCGTTGCCGCCGTAGACGAACATGATCCGCTCGCCCTCGCGCTTCACCCAGCGGTCGATGTCGGGCATCGCGTACGGGTTGAAGACGGTCGGGATCTCCTTCGGCACGTACGAGCGGGCCGAGTAGAGCTCCTTGTAGTCGTAGTGCAGCTGGTCCTTCAGGTACGAGACGTCGAAGAACGGCGCACCCAGCTCGGTCGCGGCCTGGTAGTAGTACGCGGTGTACTTCGCCAGCGACTGGTCGCTGTTGCCCGTGATGCCCGACTGCGCGTCGAACCACGCGTACAGCTCGTCGTCGGTCGCGGTTGCGGCGACCGGCACCTTCGCGCAGTCCGACTCCAGGCTGTACTGCCAGAACGCCCAGACCACGTCGAGCACCCCGGCCTCGTAGGCGCGGTCCGGGGTGCCCAGGGTGTCGAAGGTGGAGCCGGCCGCCTTGTTGTCCGCGATGTAGCGGGCCTCCAGGCGGTCGCGGCGCACCAGCAGCTCGCGCTGGGCGGCGTTCAGCCTGGCGCGGCACTCCGGGGTGCCGACGGTGCGGAAGAACTCGGTGTAGGCCGAGTAGTCGCTGACGTCGGTGTTGTTCGGCGCGACGTAGGCGATCGTGCCCGCCACGTCGTCCGGGTAGAACCGGCGGTAGTAGGTGGAGGACATCCCGCCCTTGCTGGCGCCGGTGGAGAGCCACTCCTGCTGGTAGATCCGCTTTAGCGCGGTCACCAGCTTGTGGGAGTCGGCGGCCTGCTGACGGATGCCGGCCTTGGTCCAGTCGGCCGGCTCGGGGCGGGACGGGGTGAAGAAGCGGTACTCGATGGAGACCTGGTTGCCGTCCACCAGCCGGGTGGGCTCGGTCCGGGACGGGCTGGTGCCGAGCGTGTAGCCGTTGGTGTAGAAGACGGTCGGGCGGTCGTAGCCGCGGTGCAGCACGCTGAAGCGCTGCTGGAAGGTGCCCAGCCAGGGGCGGAAGTGGTCGATCGGCTGGGTGTAGGTGGCCAGGAAGTAGCGGTGGCCGGTGGTGGTCGGCTTCTCCTCGGTGATGGTCACCCCGGGGATCGCCGCCAGACGGTCCTTGATGTCGGCGTTCGGGTCGTCGGCCGGGCTACGGCCGTGGGCGGCGCCCGCGGCCCCGGCGTCCGGCGCGGCGGCGGAGGCCGGGGTGGCCAGGCCGCCGATCGCGAACATCGGTATCAGCAGGACGGAAACCAGCAGTCTTCTCAGCCTGGCAGTCATCAACTCTCCATCTCGTCAACGTCAACGGTGCTGGAGCCGGCCTCATCGGCACGGTTCCGGGTACGGGTGGTGCGGCTTCGGTACGGGTGGTGCGGCTCGGGTGCGGTGGTGCGGTTCCGGTGCGGGTGGTGCGGTTCCGGTGCGGGTGGTGCGGTTCCGGTGCGGGTGGTGCGGTTCCGGTGCGGTGGTGCGGCTCCGGTGCGGTGGTGCAGTTCCGGTGCGGGTGGTGCGGCGGTCGCCTCGTGGACGGCCGAATGGGCCACCCGCCTGGTCGCGGGTGGCCCATCGGGGAGATGTGCTGGTCAGGGGTGCCTCGGTTCCGTCGGCCGGTCGGCTGCCCGTCACGGCAGGGTGCCGGTGGGTGCTACGGGCGGGTCGGGCGTTCGGCGGGGCGTGCGAGGGACTCCGGGCTCACGGGCGGGGAAGGGTGCACCCCGGCAGGGTGAGGTCGAAGCGGTTGCCGGAGGCGAAGCAGGCGGGGATGCCGTAGGTCTCCTGGGCGTAGCCGATCCCCTGGTGGACCGTCACCGCGCCGCTCTGGTCGACCTCACAAGGGTTGTCGAGGGTGCAGGACTCGCCGTTCTCGTTGATCGTGTTGTTCACGGCGACCAGCAGTCCGGTCGCGGTGTCAACCACCGGCGAGCCGGAGGTGCCGCCGATCACGTTGCAGCCCGAGGTGTAGCGGACCGAGTCCTTGAAGGTCCAGTCGGCCTCGTGCAGGCGGTAGGCGAAGCCGTCGATCGAGCAGGAGTAGATCTTCTTCCAGTACCCGGAGACGACCCGGATGTCCGCGCCCTGGGTGGGGTGGGTGTCGGCGATGGTCAGCGGGGAGATCCCGTAGCGCGACTTGATCGATGAGTAGCTGGTGTTCAGCTGGTAGATCGACACGTCGGTGTCGGTCATGGCGCCGTACACCACCTTGCTCGCGCGCAGGGTGGCGAGGCGCGCGCCGGTGGAGCTGAGCAGGGTGAAGGTCCGACTGGAGGGCTGGTTGAGGACGACCTCACCGGGGCCGGGCATGCCCGACTCCAGGCAGTGGCCGTTGGAGAGCACCAGTGCCGGGTCGGTCGCCGCCGAACCCGGCATCCGCACCAGGGACCCGGAGCAGTTGCTGAGCGCGACCGTTCCGGCGAAGTTGACGGCGACCGGAGGGGCGGCCTTGGCGGTGTCTGCCGCCGCGGCCTGGACGGTGTCGGCGGCGGACTGGACGGTGTCGGGGGCCTGGGCGGCGCCGGCGGCCTGCGCCGGTAAGGCACCGGCGAGGGCGGTGGCCCCGGCGACCAGGAGCGTGGCGAGCATGCCGATGAGCGGCTTCTTCATGAGAGACCTCTCGATGTGGGGGTCCACCAAAGCTGTCGCGGACATGACTTGCTGTCAAGAGTCAAGACCAGACAAAGGGAACGCCCCGGCCGCAGAGCACTACCCGGCCCCCGGCCGCAGAGCACTACCCGGCCCCCGGCCAGTCCCGCCAGGGCCGCCACACCCGTCGGCCGCTCAGATCCCTTGCCAGTGACGCCGCCCCAGGCTGATCAGGCGCAACTGCAGGCGGGCCGTGTCGGCGATCCGCCGCTCCCGTTCGGGACCCACCTCCTGGGCCTCCAGCAGGGCGGAGGCGGTCGACACCATGTGATCCACGTACAACTCGGCGAGCATGCGCAGGTCCTGCTCGCTCCATCCCCGCGAGACCGGCTGGAGCGCCAGCGCCGACCCCACCTCGGCGGCGAACCGGCCCAGTTCGGCGTCGATCGCCTCACGCACCTGACGCACGCCGCCGTGGCGCTCGCGCGCCAGGAACCGCACATGCGGCCGGTGCTCGCGGACGTGCTGCTGGATCACCTCCACGGCCCGGTCGATCAGCTCCTCGGCACCACCGGCCTCGGCGAGGACCGAGCGGATCATGACGTGGAGGCTGGCCAGCGACTCCTCGACCAGCGCGACGCCGAGGGCCGCGAGGTCCGGGAAGTGCCGGTAGAAGGCGGCCGGGGACAGTCCGGCCTCCCGGGTGACCTCGCGGACGCCCAGACTCGCCAGGTTCTGGTCGGCGAGCAGGTGCAACCCCGCGTCCAGCAAGGCCCGCCGACTCTGCTGCTTCTGGGCCTGCCTGGCCCCTACGGTGTGACTCACGCCATTCAGTAAACAGTCGTTTGCCGAACTTGGCCAGTCGGCGTACAGTGGGACTCGAAGTCAGTGAACACTTGTCAACCGAAGCCGGCACAGCCGCACCCGCAGCTGAAGGAGTCAGTCGTGATCCTGTTCTCCGCCCTGGTCGCCATGGGCGTCCTGATCGGTACCGCCGCCCACCTGCCCCTCCCGGTCTTCCTCGCCGCCGCCGCCGCGATCAGCGCCTGGCTGCTCGGCTTCGGCGCCCGCGAGGGCATCTCCCGCCTCCGGCACCGCTGAGCGGCAGCCACCGGGCTTCGGCCGAGCTGACCGAACCGGCGCGCCCGCTCGACCCGAGCAGCCCCGGCAGCCGCTCGACCCAGACGATCCGTCCGCTCCCGTCGAGAGGATCACCACCGCCATGAGCACCTTCACCGAACGCGCCATCAGCCACCGCACCACCACGGGCACCACCGGCCCGGCCGCCGCCGACCGCCCAAGCGCCGACCGCGACACCAGCACCAGCCGCACGGGCAGCAGCCGAAGGGACTCCAGCCGAACGGGCGCCAGCCGCGCGGCCACCGGCCGTCAGGGCACGGCCGAGGCTGACAGTCTGGCCGTCGCCTCCTTCCTCCTCGGCCTCCCGAGCCTGCTGCTGTTCAACATCGTCCTCGGCCCGATCGCCATCACCCTCGCCACGCTGGCGCTGATCCGGGGCACCAGCCGCCGCGGCCGCGCCTTCCTCGGCCTGGCCCTCGGCATCACGTCGCTGGTCATCCTCGCCGTGACCACCGCCACCTCCCACGGTGTGCTCATCGACATCAGCTCCTGAGCGGCGTTCCGGCTGGCTGCCCGATCCGAACGCGACACCCGTGCCTCGACGTCGACCTCGACGTCGACCCGGACGTCGACCCGGACGTCGACCCGGACGTCGACCGGGACGTCGATCCGGATTTCGACCTCGGCCTCGGACGGGTGATCACGCCAACCCGGCCCATGGTCCGCGCCCGCCACGTAGGGTGGCCACATCGGCCGGGTGACCACAGGGGGCAGGAGTGACTACCGAGTTCCACAGCGACGCGCAGCCGGAGCCCACCGGGGCGGCCGGGCGGCTGCTCGCAGTGAGCGATCTGCACATCACCTACCAGGAGAACCGCGACCTGGTGAAGAAGCTCCAGCCCGGCCACCCCGACGACTGGCTGATCGTCGCCGGAGACATCGCCGAACTCACCACGAGCATCGAGTGGGCGCTCGGCCTGCTCGCCGAGCGATTCGCCCGGGTCATCTGGGCGCCCGGCAACCACGAGCTGTGGACCCACCCCCAGGACCCGGTCCAGCTTCGCGGTGTGGCCCGCTACGAGCACCTGGTGGAGCTGTGCCGCGGCCTCGGCGTCGTGACCCCCGAGGACCCGTACCCGCTCTGGCAGGGTGCCGGCGGCCCGGTCCGGATCGCCCCGATGTTCCTCCTGTACGACTACACCTTCCGCGCCCCAGGCACGACCACCAAGGAGGAGTCCCTGGCGGCCGCCTACGAGAGCGGTGTCGTCTGCGCCGACGAGCGGATGCTCCACCCGGACCCGTTCCCGGACCTGGACTCCTGGTGCCGCGAGCGGGTCCGGCTGACCGAACAGCGGCTCGCCGCCTGCGATCCGGACGTTCCCCTCGTCCTGGTGAACCACTATCCGACGGTCCGCCACCCCACCGAGGTGCTCTGGTACCCGGAGTTCGCCCAGTGGTGCGGCACCGAGCTGACCGCCGACTGGCACCGCCGCTTCAACACGGCCGCGATGATCTACGGCCACCTGCACATCCCGCGCAAGACCAGCTACGACGGCGTCCCGTTCGAGGAGGTCTCGCTCGGCTACCCGCGCGAGTGGCGCAAGCGGGGGCTCCCGGACCCGCTGCTGCGCGAGGTGCCCCTGCAAGCCCGGACCGGACCGGCCGCCGGCCGGTAGCCGGCGGCCACGGCGGGCACCGCGCTCCACGGCCCGGACCTCGAGGCCGCCGACGCCGTCGGCCTTCCCGGCGTCCGCGGCGCGGACGCCGGTGCCCGGGGCGAGGTCGAGGGTGGTCATGTCCCACCCCCGCCCCCGGGTGCGTCCCTGGTCGGTTCCGTCAGCACGGCCCGCTTGGCGCGGTACTCCTCCGCGTCGATGTCGCCCTCGGCGTAGCGGCGGCCGAGGACGGCGAGCGGGTGCTCCGCGACGGATCCGGGCCCGACGCCGTAGCCGCAGCCGCGGCGCCGCCAGACCGTCCGCCGCAGCAGGGCGATCACCAGGATCACGACGGCGATCCAGACCAGGGGAACGAGCAGGATCCACGGACCGGGACCGTGCCAGTCTGCGAGCTGCGTGTACATCGCGCTTCAACTCCTCGGTGGTGGGCCTTCAGGACCTCGGGTTCGTTCCCGAGGTGCCTTGAGCATCCCGCCGAGGAGTCTCATCACGCGTCCTACCGGCAGCGGCAGTTGGGGTACTCCCCGGAGAGTACGGACGCCCCGCGACACGCCGGGCCGGGAGTACGGAAGTAGCCGCCGACCGGCCCGTCAGCCCAGCCAGCCCGGCCGCACCAGCCCCGACTCGTAGGCCAGTACCACCAGCTGCGCCCGGTCCCGCGCCCCGAGCTTCACCATCGCCCGGCTGACGTGCGTCTTCGCCGTCAGCGGGCTGACCACCAGCCGCCGGGCGATCTCCTCGTTGGACAGCCCCATCCCGACCAGCGCCAGCACCTCGCGCTCCCGCTCGGTCAGCATCGAGATGTCCGACAGCCCCTCCGGCGCCTCCTCGGGCCCCTTCGACCGGGCCGCGAACTCCCCGATCAGCCGCCTGGTCACCCCCGGCGAGAGCAACGCGTCCCCCGCCACCGCGACCCGGACCGCCCGCAGCAGGTCGGCCGGCTCGGTGTCCTTGACCAGGAAGCCCGCCGCACCCGAGCGCAACGCCTCGAAGACGTACTCGTCCAGCTCGAAGGTGGTCAGCACGACCACCCGTACGGAGGACAGCGCAGGGTCCCCGGCGATCCGCCTGGTCGCCTCCAGCCCGTCCATCCTCGGCATCCGGACGTCCATCAGCACGACGTCCGGCACCAGTTCGCGGGCGAGCCGCACGGCCGCCTCTCCGTCGTCCGCCTCACCGACCACGGTGAGGTCGTCCTGCAGGTCCAGCAGGGCCCGGAAGCCCGCCCGGACCAGCAGTTGGTCATCCGCCAGCAGTACCCGAATCACTCACTCCCCGCCTTCGGTGTCGGCAGCTCCGCCCGGACCCGGAAACCGCCGCCGGGCAGCGGCCCCGCGGCGATGGTGCCACCGAACGCACCCGCGCGTTCCCGCATGCCGGCCAGCCCGCTGCCGGAACCGCCGGCGTCGCCGACCACCGCGGGCCCCGGGTCCTCGACCCGGACGACCAGCACGGCCGGGTCCCGCCAGTCCAGCACCACGACCGCCTCGCGGGCCACCGAGTGCCGGACCACGTTGGTCAGCGCCTCCTGGACGATCCGGAAGGCGGTGAGGTCGACGGCGGCGGACAGCGGGCGGCGCTCGCCGTACTCGTGCACCTCGGCCGCCAGGCCCACCCGGTCGGCCTGCTCGGTGAGCTCGTCCAGCCGGGCCAGCCCCGGCGCGGGACCGCGCGGCGCCGCCCCCGGCCCGCGCAGTGTGGCGAGCACCTGCCGGACCTCGCCGAGCGCCTCCTTGCTGGTCGACTTGATGGTGACCAGCGCGGTGCGGGCCTCCTCCGGCCGCCGGTCGAGCAGCGCCAGCGCGACCCCGGCCTGGATGTTGATCAGCGACAGGCTGTGGGCGAGGATGTCGTGCAACTCCCGCGCCATCTTGAGGCGTTCCTCGTTGGCCCGGCGCTGCTCCAGCTGCTGCCGGTAGGCCCGGTGGGCGGCGATCCGCTCGCGCCGGAAGCGGACGATCTCGGCGATCGCCATCACCAGCAACAGCCAGGCGAGCAGCCCGAGTTCGGGCAGCCAGACGTTCCCGGACGGCGGGCTGGCGCGCTGCCAGCCGGCGGGCACGGCGAAGGTGGTCAGGACGTGCGCCAGGTAGACCCCGCCCAGGCCGAGCCAGGCCGCCCGGCGGTGGCCGCCTCCGATCGCCGCGCAGCACGCGATCAGCCAGCTGACGAAGACCGGCCCGTACGGGTACCCGGCGGCCAGGTAGGCGGCCGTGACCACCGAGGTGCCGGCCACCACCGCGACCGGACGGCGTCCGCGGAGCACCAGCAGGGCTGGCCCGGCCAGCAGCAGCAGGTAGCCGAAGGCGTCCAGCGGCGCCCGGCCCCTGGCGTCGTGCGCGGCGAAGGTCGATCCGACCACCTGCACCACCGCGACCGCCGCCGCCAGCCCAACCGGCAGGCTCGCCCCGGCCGCGCGCGCCCACGGCGGACGCCACGGCCCGGGCGGCCGGCCCGGGGGCGGCGGCTGCGCCGGGGTCGGCGGGGGTCCCGGGGGAGGCGGGTCTCCCGGGGGCGGCGGGTGTCCCGGGGGCGGCGGGTGTCCCGGGGGCGGCTCGGGCACCGGCTCCGACCCGGGCTCCCGTTCTCGCTCCTGCTCGAGCTCCCGCTCGGGCTCCGGCTCCCGCTCGGGCTCGGGCTCGGGCTCCGTCGCCCGCTCGGGCTCGGGCTCCCGCTTCGGCGGCTGGGACATGGGCGGCATCATGCCCGGAACGCTAGACCAGCGCCCCGCCCCCGCACGTCCTCCACCAATGGCGTTCGGGCATACTCCCGCTGGAGTACGCCCGAACCCTCAGCCACCCGCGAGGCCGCCGACACCCTCACCGGCTCAGCTCTCGGTGACCGCCGCCCCGGACGCGGACCCGGACGGCGCCCCGGACGCACTCCCGACCGCGGCCCCGGTGCCCTCCCCCGCCCCCTCGAAGCCCGCGGACGCCTCCGGCCGCGCCAGCGACACCACCAACTCCCCGTCGCTCACGTCCGCGATCAGCGTGTCCCCCTCCTGCACGGTGCCCTCCAGCAGGAGGTTGGAGATCCGGTTGTCCAGCTCCGACTGGATCGTCCGGCGCAGCGGCCGGGCCCCGAACTCCGGCTGGTACCCGCGGTTGACCAGGAACTCCTTGGCCGCCTCGGTGACCTCCAGCTGCACGTCCTGCGCCCGCAGCCGGCGCCGGGAGCGCTCCAGCAGCAGGTCGACGACCGACACCAGGTCCTTCCGGGTGAGCGCGTGGAAGACGATCACCTCGTCGATCCGGTTGAGGAACTCCGGCCGGAACTGCCCGCGCAGGTCCCGCATCAGGTCGTCCCGGATCTCGTCGACGTTCCCGGAGTGGTCCAGGATCCGCTGCGAGCCGATGTTGCTGGTCATGATCACCACGGTGTTGCGGAAGTCGACCGTACGCCCCTGGGCGTCGGTCAGCCGACCGTCGTCCAGCACCTGGAGCAGCAGGTTGAAGACGTCCGGGTGGGCCTTCTCCACCTCGTCGAAGAGCAGCACGCTGTACGGCTTGCGGCGCACCGCCTCGGTCAGCTGCCCCGCCTCCTCGTAGCCGACGTACCCGGGCGGGGAGCCGACCAGGCGGGAGACGGTGTGCTTCTCCTGGAACTCGCTCATGTCGAAGCGGATCATCCGGTCCGGATCACCGAACAGCAGCTCCGCCAGCGCCTTCGCCAGCTCGGTCTTGCCGACGCCGGTCGGTCCGAGGAAGAGGAAGGAGCCGGTCGGCCGCTCCGGATCACCCATTCCGGCCCGGCCGCGGCGCACCGCCTGGGCGACGGCGGTGACCGCCTCGTCCTGGCCGATCACCTTCTGGTGCAGGTGCTGCTCGAGCTTGAGCAGCCGCTCCTTCTCGGTCGCGTTCAGTTCGGCGACCGGAATGCCCGTCCGGGAGGACAGCACCTGGGCGATGTCGTCGGCCGTCACGTCGACGACCTCCTCGCGGGACTCGGCGATGGCCGCCAACTCCTCCTCGGTCTGCCGCAGTTCGGTCTTCAGGTTGGCGGCCCGCACGAACTCCTCGTCCGCGACGGCCTCGTCCAGCTCCCGCTTGAGCTTGGTGATCCGGTCCTGCACCGACGTGGCCTCCGTGGAACCGCTGAGACTGCGCAACCGCACCCGCGCCCCGGCCTGGTCCAGCAGGTCGATCGCCTTGTCCGGCAGGAAGCGGTCGCTGACGTAGCGGTCTGAGAGCGTCGCCGCCGCGTCCAGCGCCTCGTCGCTGAACCGCACCTGGTGGTGCGCCTCGTACGCGTCGCGCAGCCCCCGCAGGATCTCGATCGTCTCCTCGACGCTCGGCTCGGGCACCAGCACCGGCTGGAACCGGCGCTCCAGCGCGGCGTCCTTCTCCACGTGCTTGCGGTACTCGTCCAGCGTGGTCGCGCCGACCACGCTCAACTCGCCTCTCGCCAGGGCCGGTTTGAGGATGTTGCCGGCGTCCATCGAGCCCTCGCCGCCACCGCCCGCGCCGACCACGGTGTGCAACTCGTCCAGGAACAGGATCACGCTCTTCTCGGCCGCCGTGACCTCGTCGATGACGTTCTTCAGCCGCTCCTCGAACTCGCCCCGGTACTTGGACCCGGCCACCAGCGCGGTCAGGTCCAGCGCGACCACCCGCTTGTCGCGGAGGCTCTGCGGCACGTCCCCGGAGACGATCCGCTGGGCCAGCCCCTCGACGATCGCGGTCTTGCCGACACCCGGTTCACCGATCAGCACCGGATTGTTCTTGGTCCGCCGGGAGAGGATCTCGACGGTCTGCTCGATCTCCTCGGCCCGCCCGACCACCGGATCCAGCCGGCCCGAGCGGGCCTCCTCGGTGAGGTCCCGCCCGTACTCGTCCAGCGTCGGCGTCTCACTCGGGCGCGCGCCCGAGCCGCCGCGCTCCCCGGCCGGGCCGCGCCCCTCCAGCACCGACCTCAGCGCCTCCGGCGACTGCGCCGCGTTGCGCAACGCCGTCCCCGCGCCCGAGCGCTCCTGCTCCAGCAGCGCGCCCAGGATGTGCTCCGGACCGATGTACGAGGCGCCGGCCTCCTGCGAGCGGGCGTGCGCGGACAGCAGGGCCCGCTTGGCCGAGGGAGTGAGCGCCGGGCGCCCTTCCGACGTCGCCGCGTCGCCGGACGGCAGCCCCGCCTCCAGGTCCCGCGACAGCTCGTCGGGATCGATGCCCGCGCGCTGCAGCATCCGGCGCGAGGGCTCCACCCGGGTGGCCGCCCAGGCCAGGTGCGCGGTGTCGAGGTCGCTGCTCCCGTCCTCGGCCGCACGTTGCGCGGCCAGCGCCAGCAGCTCCTGGGAGGACTCACTGAGCAGCCGCCCGATCGGGACCCGCTGCACGGCGGGCGGAGAGGCCATCGGACTCATTCCGAAGAACCGGCTGAGCAGGTCGGAGAACGGATCGTTCGATCCGAACGGGGGCATGGTCACGACGGTTCACCTCTCCCAAACGGTTTGCAGCCACACAAACACAGGGCGGGTGCGCTCGCCTGTCGAGCGGAGACCGGGCGCGGCCCTGCTCGGAAGTCCGCGCTCGCCGGCGGATCTCACCCCGTGACGTCGTCCAGCAGCACGCCCCCGCTGTACGTCACCGCCGTCGCCGGCAACCCGCCCGCGACGTTGCGCGCCACCGCCGGCCCCGGGCGGGCCCCACCCAGCCGGGCGCTGGTCCACCCGGACAGCGTCAGCGCGAGCACCACCGCCGCCGCCGTCACCCCCAGCCGCCATGACTCCGGCGGCAGCATCACCGCCAGCAGCGGCACCAACGCGCCCAGCGTGAACGCCGCCGCGCTGGCCAGCGCCGCCTGCCAGGGACTGGTCAACGCCGCCGGACCGGTAACGAGTTCGGTCTGCGCATGGGCCCCCGACGCATCCCGCTCGGTCAACGCCGCCGCCACGTCCCGGGCCAGGCCATCCGCCAGCCCGCTGTCCCGGTAGCAGTCGGTCAGCTCGTCGAACTCCCCCTCCGGATCCTCCGCCGGCTCGCGCCGCTCCTACGCCAACTCCGCCTGCTCGATGTCCCGTTGGGTGCTCACCGACACGTCCTCGCCCACCGCCATCGACATCGCCCCGCCAACAGCCCGGCCACCCCGGCCACCCCGGCCACGAGCAGCGCGGTGCGCGAACCGGCCGCGCCCGCCACCCCCGTCACGATCCCGGCCGTGGACACCACCCCGTCATTGGCACCCAGCACCGCCGCCCGCAGCCAGTTCAGCCGCGCCGGATAGTACGCGACCGCCCCCAGCCGCTCCACCATCCGCCCACCTCTCCCGGGGATGCCTCCGGTCCCCCGATCCTCACCCGCCCACCCCCACCCCGCCACCGACGGCGCCGCGGCCCCGCGGTCCGGCGAGGGGGCCACCGCTCAGCCCGCGCCCTGGAGCCGACTCGGCCCCCGAAACGATCAAGGGCCAGTTCGGGGGGATCCTGCCCCCGAACTGGCCCTTCGTGTGGGTGGGCGCGGACGGTTTCGAACCGCCGACATCTGCTTTGTAAGTTTTCCCCGGGCAAGCCTCTGACCTGCACAAACGCGACTGGCAGGCCACCTGACCTGCGAGATTCACTCTCGGTGACTCTCCCAACCTCACCACGTTTCTCGGCCTCATGTGTGCCGATTCCGTGCTGCGAGGTAGTCGGCCCGCCTGCTGGCCGCCGCCAACTGCCCCACTGCTCGGCTGTTCGGCCGCTGCGCAAGTATCGCAGGTCCACCGCTCCCGCGCGGGCGCCGAACAGGGCTGGACCTCGCTGCGGACCTGCGGTTGGCAGCATCCCCAGACCCACTCTAGCTATCACGGAACGTAACGAAGGAGCTGACCATGCACATCGACACCATCACCCATGAGCGGCTCGACGAACTGCTCTCGGACGCGACCACTCCTGTCGCTCACTGTGCCTTGTGGGCGCTGCTCACGGAGGTCAAGTTCAACCTTGCGGACTTCCCTTCCCTCGACGTCCGGGACGCGACCGACACCACGTTGAACGCCGCCGGCGCTTCGAAGACTGGGCTCCGGAGATGCTCATCCCGGAAAGTGCCTCGGTCCTTCTCCGCGAGGCCATCGGCAACCGTGTGGCGGGTGCAATCTTCACCGAAGGAGGAAAACCCATGTCCCGAGAGGTGGCGACTCGGGCCGCACGGCAGTACGCCGGGTGCTCGATCCATGCGTTTCGGAACTCCGGCTTCGGGCGGAAGCGTCCGGCAAGCTAAGTCGACCTCGGGCGCCGTCCGGACGCGCGAAAGGTGCCGGGCGGCACCGTGGGCCCTTCCTGACTACCAGTTCCGGTTCCTCGTCTCAAGTTCCCAGCGATCCGGGCGACCATAGTCGCCCATTGAATCCAACCTCCAGCTCGAACTGCCCGAACGGTGCCCGAGATTGAGGAGGCGCGGGGCACGATCGACCGGGGATTCCGTGTATCTTGACTGCCCGCATTGCGCGGCCGACCAGCATGCCCGTTCAGGACCGACTCGCCGGTAACCAGAGCAGGCCACGCCGCGGACCGGAAAGGCAGGAACACCTTGGGCAAGGCCAGGATCTCGGGCAGGTTCCTCTACTGGTCCGACCGAGCCGTTCAGTCGCTCGCGGAGGACAACGGCGTGGACCTGGGGAGGAACTCACGATTCCAGGCCAACGTCAGCGCGACCGTTTCACACCTCCCGGTATCAGCCCAGGTGCAGGGGGCCTTCAGCAGCAGCGAGAGGAAGACCCGCAACCGACTGGAGGAGGCTGAGCGGATCAAGGAGGCCATGGGCTCGAAGGCGACCGAAGCCCTGGACCAACCGCCGAAGGCCCCGTGGGTCTGGACTGTCGGCCGGGTGAACCTCTCGAAGATGATCCACTACGCCAAGAACGACGGACTTCTCGTCCACCTCCAAACCACCAACCGCGCCGGCCATCGGATCGACCTCTGCCTTTTCGGCAGCATGGACAACCTGTATGGCAGCGGGCCGCTCGACAGCTTCACCGGCGGCTGGTATTCCTCGGCGTACTACGCAGTGCAGGAACTACTGGAGACCCGGGGCCAGGTCAACACCTCGCAGTGGGACGACCCTGAGGCCCTCTCCGTCGAGGTGCTGAGGATCGCCCTCGAAGAAGGTCGGTTGCCCGACTCGGAACCAGGACGTCCGGAGACCCGCGGCCGTACCATCCTCCACGCGGAGGCGTGTGAACTCATGGCCGAGGTCTACACCGACGTCGTGCTCACCGAGTCCCGTTGGAACCTCACCGACGACTTGCAAGGGGCCCAACGGATCATCGTGGGTCGCCCGCTCTGGGTCCGTACCACCTCAGAAGACGCGGTAGTCCGCTACACGGAGCTGCGCAACGGGCCGCGTTGGGCTCGCTGGTGGTGGCTGTTCCAAGCTCAGCAGTTCGTTCGCCGGCAACTCAGGCGGCTTTCCCAGGGGCGATGATGCTCGACAACATCCATCCCTTCGCCCCGGCTGAGTTCCCGTTGTTGCCCCTCCCGGGGGCGATGAGGCGCTGGTCCTACGCCGCCCTGCACGCGGACGGCTCCAAGTTGCTACCCCTCGCAGGGGCGATGAGGTCGGCCACACCCTCGCTGCGCACACCCAGGTCATCCTGTTGCTACCCCTCGCAGGGGTGATGAGGCGAGATCCTGGCCGGTCACCTGGTGCTGCTGACCAGGTTGCTACCCCTCGCAGGGGTGATAAGACCGGGCTGATCGGCCACTACATCGGCGGAGACGGGATCGAGTTGCTACCCCTCCCAGGGGCGATGAGGCCGAGGCTCTCGCGATGCTGTACGGCCTGGACGCGTAGTTGCTACCCCTCATGGGGGCGATGAGGCATGCCTCGGCGAGTTCCAGAGTCTCCGCTCGCATGTTGCTACCCCTCCCAGGGACGATGAGACGCTGGAAGAGGAGACCGACATCGTGACGGACCCCGCATTCCTACCCCCCTCCCAGGGCGGTGAGACATGCTGCGCCTAGGGTGCTGGCGTTCTGCAAACTCGCGTTGCTACCCCTCCTAGGGGCGATAAGGCCAGGGCCAGGTTCTGGTGGACCTCCGTGTCCACCGCGCTGCTACCCCTCAGGGGCGATAATGCCTACACCGGCCCCAGCGTGTGGCACCGAGACCACCTGTTGCCACCCCTCCCAAGGGCGATAAGGCGTGAGGAACCGACGCTGGTGGAGATCCGCAGCTTCATGTTGCCATCCCTCCCAGGGACGATAAGGCGTCCCACCCCCTGCCCGGCAGTCGCCAGCAGATCGCGTTGCTACCCCTCCCAGGGGCGATGAGGCGGTGACGGACCTGATGCTGGTCGGTGACGCCTACCTGTTGCTACCCCTCCCCTCCCAGGGGGATGAGGCCCCCGGCCTTGGTGTGCCACTCCCCGTCACTCCAGGGTTGCGACCCCTCCTAGGGGGGGCGATGAGGCGCCCTACCAGACGGCGTTCGCTGCCGGCCAGCAGGTGTTGCTACCCCTCCCAAGGGCGATGAGGCGGCGAGCGGCCTCGGGGGCTCCTATCTCGCCGTCCGGTTGCTACCCCTTTCAGGGGCGATGAGGCGGCCCTGATCATCGGCCGCCGTGACGCCGGCGTCCTGTTGCTACCCCTCCCAAGGGCGATGAGACGGTCTGGTGATGGGCACCGCACCCGCCCTGTACCCCATGGAGTTGCTACCCCTCGCAGGGGCGATGAGGCCCGGGACCAGGGCGCCGAGGCGGCCCGCATCCTGTCGCTGCTACCCCTCCCAGGGTCGATGATGCCTGCTTATCAGCCGGGTCTGACAACGGCGCCCGCGAGTTGTTACCCCTCCCAAGAGCGGTGAGGCGCGCGGCATGTTCGACGGCCCGACAACCGGGGACGTGTTGCTACCCCTCCCAGAAGCGATGAGACCGCATCGACGATCTTCCAGATCAGGACGATCCTCGCGTTGCTACCCCTCCCGGGGGCGATGAGGCATCACGTGGCCGATCTGCGCGCGCTGTTCAGTTCCAAGTTGTTACCCCTCCCAGGGGCGATGAGACGTGGGCATGTACACCAGCGTCGACTGGTGGCACCGCACGTTGCTACCCCTCCCAGGGGCGATGAGACCCACGACCAGGCCATCTGCGTCGTCACCTTCCTCGGGTTGCTACCCCTCCCAGGGGCGATGAGACCGGTCCTTTCCCGCGTCTACTGGACGCCGCCGATCAGGTTGCTACCCCCTCCGAGGGGGCGATGGGACACCAGGCGATTGCGGATCACTACCGCCGCCTGATCGCGTTGCTACCCATCCAAGGGGGCGATGAGGCCCACCGCGATCGGCTTGCTCGGCAAGTCCGGCATCATCGGGTTGCTACCCCTCCCAGGGGCGGTAAGGCCGGAACCCGTACCTGTCTGATCACCTGTTCCACCCCGTTGCTACCCCTCCCAGGGGCGAAGAGAGCTGCGGCTGTCCGCCGGACCAGTCACCCTTCTCCTGTTGCTACCCCGCCCAGGGATGATGAGACGTCGGGCCCCCAGATCTGCATCAACATCTACGGCCAGTCGCTGCCCCTCCCAGGGGCGATGAGGAATCCGCTGGCCGCACCTGGACCGGCGCCGACTACGAGTTGCTACCCCTTCCAGGGGCAATGAGGCGCTGGATGCCTGCGGGCGAGTGGAGTGGATGGTCGGGTTGTTACCCCTCCCAGGGGCGATGAGGCCACACCGCACGCAGGTCGCTGGACATGGGTACGCTCGTTGCTACCCCTCCCAGAGGTGATGAGTCGCGCTCGCGGCCGCCATTCCGTCCTGCGTGCTCGGGTTACTACCCCTCCAGGGGTGATGAGACGGTCTGGCGATGGGCACCGCACCCGCCCTGTACTCCATGGAGTTGGTGCCCCTCCCGGGGGGGGGATGAGGCGCGTGTGGGCGTCTGCCGCCAGATGGTCTCCCGGGTGTTGCTACCCCTCCTAGGGGCGATGAGGCCGGCGCGCGGTCGAGGCTGTGGTTGCAGGTGGAGACGTTGCAACCCCTCCCAGGGACGATGAGACTTCCGGCAATACGCCAGAAGAGGTGGACGCCTCCATGTTGCTACCCCTCCCAGGGACGATGAGGCGGCCTCCCCGGCGACGCCCTTGCGGACGTAGGTCGGGTTGCTACCCCTCCTAGGGGCGATGAGGGCATTATCGTCGCTGCTCCGAAGATCGAAGCCGCCCAATTGCCACCTCTCCGGGGGGTGATGAGACGTGATCTGCTCGATGACCAGTACTACTACACTCCCGAGTTGCTACCCCTCCCAGGGGCAATGAGGCTGACCCGGAGGCATACCGCCTCGCCATCGTCGCCAGGTTGTTACCCCTCCCAGGGGCGATGAGCCTACGCCGGGCACTCCCGTGCACTACGACGTATGGGAATTGCTACCCCTCCCAGGGCCGATGAGACCGTACTCAAGGACACCTACGGCGTGGTGATCTTCAAGTTGCCACCCCTCCCAGGGACGATGAGGAGCTCTTCCACCCCGCGGGCCTCGTGCTGGTGTGTCAGTTGCGGCCCCTCCCAGGGGCAATGAGGCCGCACCTCGGCCGCGTATGGAGCATGGCCGAGTACCCGTTGTTACCCCTCCCAGGGGCGATGAGGCCACCTTCAGGCTCTAAGGTCTGTGTGAGTACCTCACGTTGCTACCCCTCCCCCGGAGGGCAATGAGGCATCACGTGGCCGATCTGCGCGCGCTGTTCACTTCCAAGTCGCTATCTCTCCCAGGGGCGATGGAGTCGGCAGTGCCGTCCGCACCCTCGGCCCGCTCACCATGTTGCTACCCCTCCCAGGGACGATGAGAGCTGCGGCTGTCCGCCGGACCGGTCACCCTTCTTCTGTTGCTGCCCCTCCCAGGGGCGATGTCTGGTCCACGTCCGGGATCGCGCTGCTCCCGTTGCCACCCCTCCCAGGGGCGATAAGGCCTATACCGGCCCCAGCGCGTGGCACCGAGACCATCTGTTGCCACCCCTCCCAAGGGCGATGAGGCGTTCGTCAGCAACTGGTCCCCGGGGCGCTACATCAAGTTGTTACCCCTCCAAGGGGCGATGAGGCCCTGGCCCGCTACCTGACCGTCGGCGGCGCCCACGTGTTGCTACCCCACCCAGGGGAGATGAGACTGGACGTCAAGGACGCCCTCGACGCCTATGTGCCCCTGTTGCCACCCCTCTCAGGGGCGGTGAGGCAGGCGCGCTGTCGAGGCTGTGGCTGCAGGTGGAGACGTTGCAACCCCTCCCAGGGGCGATGAGACCAAGGCACTGCTGCAGCTGATGCAGCAGGCCACGCTGTTGCTACCCCTCCCAAGGGGGTGAGCCGATGTGGCGGGCCTTTCGGGCTGGTCCCGGCATGGTATTGCTACCCCTCCGAGGGGCGACAAGCCTCCGCCGAGGACCCAGGTCGGGAGATCGAAGAGACGTTGATACCCCTCCGAGGGGTAATGAGCCGTGCACCGCCTGCGACGCCTGCTACTGCGGGGAGGAGTTGCTGCCCCTCCGAGGGGAGACGAGTAGTTGCTTGTTGCTGTCTTTCCAGAAGGCAAAGACGATCCGCCTGGTACCAGTCTTCCAGGACCGCGAGTAGTTGCTACCCCCTGAAGGGTGATGAGTCGGTGCCGATCCACGCCACCCACATCCACGGCATCACCTTGCTACCCCTGCGGGGCGATGAGGACCAGCGCGCTGGAGAAACGTCAGGTGCCCGCCACCACATTGCAGCCCCTCCCAGGGGCGATGAGGCGGTCCGCTTCGGCGTCGCGGCCGGTGCGGTGCACCAGTTGCCACCCCTCCCAGGGGCGATGAAGCGCCGTACCCGCTGATGCTCGACATCCAGGAACACGCGTTGCTACCCCCCCAGGGGCGATGAGACCCGACTCCCCCGCCTCGCACGCTGTGGGCGTGGACTTGTTACTACCCCTTCCCGGGGCGATGAGGCCGCCTGCCGCCGCTGGCAGGTCCGGGAGATCGTCTGGTTGCTACCCCTCCCCGGGGGCGATGAGGACCGATGGTAAAGCTGCAGGTCAGACGCCGGATGTGACTGGTCAGTGAGTCAGGTCCTGCAGTAGGAGTCCGGTGATGCTGTTGGCCACGTCATGGCGCCGTGGTGCGCAGCTTAGCGTTGGTCTGGGTGGGCTTGTTCAACGGTAGGGCATCGAGTGCTGCCCGGGGTCGTGGGTGACTGTGCGCAATCTTGTGACGGCTGTCAGTGGTGCAGTTTAGGGTCCTGGACTGTGCGGCTGGTGGTTCGTCAGCTTGCTGGTTTGTCATGCCGTTTGAGCGTTGGAGTGCGGGATGAGGGTGCGGCTGGCCGTGGTGACGGCGGCGGAGGAGGTGCCGTGGGGCAGCGTGCTTGCCCCTGGTCGGGGGTTGGTCTACGACGTGCTGGGGCGGGTGGCTCCGGAGCTTGGGCGCCGGTTGCACGAGCACGGTGAGGGGCCCCACGGGATGGCACCGTTCGGGCATGGTGCGCCGGTGTTCTCGTCCGCGCGTCGGCGGCCGGGGCGGTATGCGGCGGGCGGGCGGGGGGTGGTCGAGTTCGGCAGTCCGGTGCCGGCCATCGTGGAGGCGCTGGCGGCGGGGTTCGCGGAGCGCGAGTTGTTGGACTGGGGCGGGGTCGCCCTGCGCCTGACGGGCCTCGGCCTGGTGGAGCCGCCGGAGTTCGCCGATGGCCGGGCGGTGCTGCGGACGTCAACTCCGGTGGTGATGAAGGGCTCCGGCTACAGCCCGGATGGGGTGCGCGGGCCGCGTCAGGCGTGGGTGCTGCCGACTGAGTTGGAGTGGGCGGGCTACTTCCAGGGGAACCTGCGGCGAAAGGCCGAGACCTTGGGCCTGGACGCCGGGGTCAGCCTGGAGTCGGTGTCCTGGATGGGTCCGAAGAGGTCGTTCGCGGTGGGGCAGGGCGCCAAGCCGGGGGCCGCCGTCGAGGTGGAGCTGTCCGGAGCGCCGGAGACGCTGCGGGCCTTGTGGAGCTGGGGCCTGGGCCAGGCGAACTCGGCCGGGTTCGGCTGGGTGGCGGCATGAGCGCGCCGGTTCGCGGTGACCTCGGCCAGGGCCGACTGGTGCTGACCGCGCACCCCTTGCAGCGGGTGGGGGCGTTCGCGCTCGCCGCCCTGGCCGGCGACGGCTCTCCGAAGGAGACCACCGAGGCCGAGTTCGAGGCGGCGCTGTCGCAGATGGCCCGGGACGCGCTGAGTGCAGCGCTCGGACGCGACAGTAAAGCGCCGGACGGCTTCTGGTTGAAGGTCAGCTACTCCTTCTTCCCCAACACCGCGATGAACCACCCCAGCAACGGCAAGCGCACCGATGCCGAGATCACGGAGCGGGTGAAGCAGTGGCGGACCCTGCCCCTGCCGTCCCACTGGCCGCCCACGGTGTGCTCGCTGTGCTCACGGCAGGCGGTCGGGTACTACGGGAAGAGCGACGTGCCGCTCGCCGAGAGCCAGTCGTACCGCAACACCACCCCGCGAGGCCACGACGGGATGGCCCTGTGCTGGCCGTGTCTGTGCAGCTTCTACGCGCTGCCCTACGGGGTGCGCCTGACCGGCGGCCCGTCCATCGCCCTGCACAGCTGGGACGACGACTTCCTCCAGCACGCCGTGGCCGAGCAGGTCGACCACAACCGGATGCTCGCCGCCACCGGCGACGGCAGCAAACGGCAGACCGGCGCGCAGGAGGTCGTCGCACTTGTCGCGCTGCGCACCCACCGCCGCCCGATGGGCGCTGCCGTCGACCTCGTGGTGTTCAACAACAACAACCGCGGCCAGGAGCTGGAGACCCACGCGCTGGAGCAGCCGCTGGCCGAGTGGCTGCGCCGCACCCAGCGGCTGGGTGATCGGCGTGCCGGTTTCGCGGAGCTGGTTCGCGCCCATGCCAGTGCGTCGACGCCCGGGCTCGTGGCCTTGGCCCGCAACGTTTTCCGCTCGCCCAGCCGGATCGTGGCCGCCGGCCACGGCCAGTTGCTCGCCGACCTGACCCGCACCGGGCGTGACCGGTCCCGGGCCGAGGCGCTGGCCGTGCTGCTCAACTCCTTTGCGACCGAGGTAATGCTGATGACCGAGAAAGACCTGGCCGAGATCGCCAGGACCGCCCGCAACGTGGCCGTGCTGCTGAACACCGCCACCACCGGCGGCCAACTGCGGAGCTTCCGCACTCTGCTGCGCGACCCGTCGAAGCTGCGCGCGTGGCTGACCTCCCAAGGCGTGCAGTGGACCGTCAAGCCGCCCACGGGAGCAGCCGGACCTTTGGTGACCGAGCGGGGCTTCGAGCTGCTGTTCAGCCCGGTCTCGCAGAACCCGGCCTGGTTTCACCGGGACATGCTCCTGGTCGGTGTGCTGCAGGAACTGAACTCGCTCGGCTGGAAGCCCGAGCAGCCGGAGGAGGAGGGCGAGGAGGATCTCGATCCCCGCGACCTCGAAGCCCTGACGTTCGACACGGAGGATGAGCAGCAGTGACGTACCTGGTCGGCAAGATCGTTCTGGATGTGGTGGCGGGAGCCCCGAACAACGGACTGGCGGAGGACAACAACGGCAAGGTCAAGCAGTTGCGGGTGGGCCGCGACGTCTACCCGTACGTGTCGGCGCAGGCGTTCCGCCGCTGGCTGCGCGACAGCCTGCCCGTGCAGGAGTCCCGTTCGCCGGTGACCCGCAGCGGTTCCGGCGCGAAGCAGCAGGCGTACACCGCGGGCCGCCCCGATCTGCACCTGGACGACGACCTGTTCGGGTACATGGTCGCGGTGAAGAAGGAGAGCTACGGTCGCGAGACGGTGCTGGCGACCGGCACGTTCGTCTCCGTCGTCCCCCAGCGCCCGACCAGCGACTTCGGCACCATGAGCCGGGACTTCCCCGCCGGCGAGCACCCGGTGATCCACTCCCACGAGCTCTACAGCGCCGTCCTGGCCGGGGACGTGCTCCTGGACCTCCCCCGGGTCGGTGTCTTCGAGACGGACGGCACCGGCCTGCGCACCGCGCTGAGCCCGGCCTCCGCCGAGGAGGCCGTCAAGGCGGGTGCCGAGAAGACGACGCTGCGCGGCACCGGCGCGGTCAAGCTGCCGCTGGCGGAGCGCCGACGGCGGGTGGACACCGTGCTGCGCACGCTCGCCGCCGTGCGCGGCGGCGCGAAGCAGGCCCTCCACTACGGTGACCGCGCCCCGGCGCTGGTGCTGCTCGCCTCGGTCAAGGGCGGGGTGAACCCGTTCACCCGGATCGTCGGCGCCGACGACGGCCGGCCCGTCTTCCAGGCCGATGTGCTGCGCGAGGAGATCGAGGCGTGGCGCGACGAACTGGACGGCCCGGTGCTGGTCGGCTGGGCCCCCGGGTTCCTCGGTGACCAGCGCGAGCGGGCGGTCAAGGACCTCGCCGACCTCGTCGACAGCAGCGCGGTGGTCTTCGGGCACCCCCGGGTGATCCTCAACGGCCTGGCCGACCGGATCGGTGCGGGCGAGTACGACGGCTGGTTCGAGGACCCCGCGGCATGACGGCTTCCCCGGTCATGGCGCTGCGGGTGACGCTGACCGCGCCGGTGGTCTCCTTCCGCAACCACCTGTATGCCGGTGTGCAGGTCACTCATCCCTGTCCGCCGCCGTCCACCGTCGCCGGGATACTCGCGGCGGCGGCCGGCGGCTGGGACGAGGTCGACGTCGGCCTGCGGTTCGCCATGGCCTTCCACGCCGCCGGCACCGGGATCGACCTGGAGACCTACCACCCGCTGGAAGCCACTGGGAAGGCCACCACCCCGGTCCCGCGTACCCGGGAGTTCCTCGCCGACGCCACTATGCGCATCTGGCTGCTGGACGACGCCGACGTGTGGCGCGGCCGGTTGCGGCGGCCGGTGTGGCCGCTGCGGCTGGGCCGAAGCCAGGACCTCGTCGGAGTCTGCCTCGACCACACCGTCCTCACCCCGGTCGAGGGGGAGCAGCGCGGCGCCGTGGTCCCCGCCTTCCCCAAGGCCCAGGGCACGCTGCTGCGGCTGCCGACCGCTGTTGCCCCGGGGCGGGAGCGGACTATCTGGGGTGACTACCGGCATGACGCCACCAGCCGCAGCCGAACTCCGGTGCCCGGCAGTTGGTCGGATGCTGACGGCCAGGCCGTTCTGCTGCTGCCGCCCGTCCACCCCGGAGCCCACTTCACCACCGCCGTCAGCCCGGCCTGACCCAAAAGGAAGAAGGAGACGACCTTGGGCACGAGCGCCGATCCCTTGCGGACGCTGCTGGCCAAAAGCGCCCGCGGCGCCGTGCCGCCCGAAGAGCTGACAGTGCATCTGGAGACCACATTGACGGCGGGGGTCGAGCTCGCCCGCCGGGTCGGCCGGATCGAGGCCGCAGAGTGTGTGCTGGACGGCCGGTTCTGGCCGGCCGCCCAGTTGAGCGGGCTGTACCACGACGGTGGCAAGCTCCCAGACGGCTGCCAGCAGATGCTCCTCGGCAGGGTCCGCTCCTGGGGCGAGAGGCACGAGGTCGTCTCCCTCGGATTCCTCCCCACTCTCGTACCGGACGAGCAACTGTGCGGCTGGGTGGCGGCCGGTGTCGCCACCCACCACCGCGCACTGACCGGAAGCAACGGCCGCGATCTGCGCTTCCTCTACGACGGCCTGACACCGGCGGACCTCGCGAAGCGGATCGGCCCGATCGACGAGAACGCGGTGACGGCGCTGTTCGCCTGGCTGCACACCACCGCGACCGCGGCCATGCTCCCCACCACCTCGAACACCAGCCCGCTGAGCGGTACCGACCTCATCGACGCGGCACACCGCACCCTCACCGAGCTGCTGCACCGTTGGGACCGGCGGGTGACTCCGGACGTCGGCCTGGCCGCCGTCCTGCTCCAAGGGGCAGTAACGGTCGCCGACCACCTCTCCTCCGCCCACGGCTCCCTCCACACCACCCAGCCCTTCGACCACCGCTTCCGGCCCGCCCTCGAAGAGCAAATGGCCGCCAAGGGCCGGGCGCTGCGCGAGCACCAGGTCCGCGCGGCCGAGACCAGCGGCCACCTGCTCCTGCGGGCGCCCACCGGCAGCGGGAAGACCGAGGCCATGCTGCTGTGGGCGGCCCGCCAGGTCACCGAGCTCACCCAGCACTCGGGCGGCGTGCCCAGAGTCTTCTTCACCCTGCCCTACCTCGCCTCCATCAACGCGATGGCCGACCGCTTCGCCGACCTCCTCGGCAACCCGGACCTGGTCGGCGTCGCCCACTCCCGCGCCGCCTCCTACCACCTGGCCGCCGCCATCCACTCCACCGACAGCCCCGACAGCGAGGAGCAGGAGGAGACCGGGCCCTGCCAACAGAGCGAAGCCACCAAGGCCCTCGCCCGGGCAGCGGCCACCCGGCTGTTCCGCGAGAGCGTGCGGGTGGGCACGCCCTACCAGCTACTCCGCGCCGCCCTCGCGGGCCCGGCCCATGCCGGCCTGCTCGTGGACGCCGCGAACTCGGTGTTCATCCTCGACGAGCTGCACGCCTACGACTCCCGCCGCCTCGGCTACGTCCTCGCCACGGCCCGGCTGTGGGAACGCCTGGGCGGGCGGATCGCCGTCGTCTCCGCCACCCTGCCCGACGTCCTCGCTGACCTCTTCAAGGACACGCTCGCCCAGGCACCCGCTCTGGTGGACACCCCCGATCTCGGCCTGCCGCCCCGCCACCGCCTTCAGGTCCGCCACCACCACCTCACCGACCCGGCCACCACCCACGCGATCCGCGCTCGGCTCGACCGCGGTCAGAGCGTGCTGGTCGTCGCCAACAACGTCGCGCACGCCCTGGCCCTGTTCAGCGAACTCGCCCCGCACTGCCGGGCCATCCACGGCGACGACAGTGCCTTCCTCCTGCACTCCCGTTTCACCCGCCAGGACCGCAGCCGTATCGAGCAGAACATCCGAAACCGGTTCGCCAGCGCAGCAGCCCACCGCCTCCCCGGGCTGCTGGTCGCCACCCAGGTCGTCGAGGTCAGCCTCGACCTCGACCTCGACGTGCTGTTCACCGCAGCCGCTCCGCTGGAAGCCCTACTCCAGCGATTCGGCCGCATCAACCGCCTCGGCGCCTACGACCCGGCCGACGTCATTGTCCACGCACCGGCCTGGACGCGCCGACGCAACCAGCCCGGCGAGTACGCCGACGGCATCTACGCCCGCGAACCGGTCGAGGCCGGCTGGCACCGCCTCCTCGAACACCAGCACCGCATCATCAGCGAAGCCGACGCAACCGGCTGGCTCAACACCATCTACACCACCGACTGGGGCCGACGCTGGCACGACGAAGTCACCAACCACCGCGACGCCTTCGACAACGCCTTCCTCTCCTTCCGCCGGCCCTTCGCCGACCGCACCGACCACGCCCAGACCTTCGACGAACTCTTCGACGGCACCGAAGCCATCCTCGAACAACACCGCGCCGCCTACACCCAAGCCCTCACCCAGGGCACCACCGCCGAAGGACGACTCGTCGCTGACCAGTACCTCATCCCCATGCCCGCCTGGGCCGCCCCGCTCACCCGCTACGAGAAATCCCTCAACGTCCGCATCCTTGACGCCGACTACGACCCCGACCTCGGTCTCCTCGCCATCCGCGGCCCCCACCGACACGCCTACCAGACCAGCCAGGTCGTGTGAGGGCCGCCGGTAGCATCAGCAACGCACGGTGGGTAGGCTCATCGCCCCATTCAGGGGTAACAACCCCTTGAATTCGAGCACTAGGGCGAAGGCTCAGCGGTCTCATCACCCCCGGCGGAGTAGCAATTAGCGCAGACCAGCGGTGGCAGTACCGCCATGCCTGCTCTCATCGCCCCTGAAAGGGGTATCAACTACCACTCCCAAGTGTCGAAACCGAATGTTCCGCCGCCCTCACCTGCCTTGAAAGGGGCGGCAACTCGATGGGGCTGGCCGCCACGCGAACGTCGCCGCGTAGAATGGCTAGATTCCGATTGGTGGCGACCAGCGAAGAGACTGTCACCAGAGGCTCAGGGGACGCCCTTCTGCAATCGCTGCCCGAACGCGCCCGGCGATCTCCTATTCGTCCTCGCCACCAGCCAGACCGGCGCGGATGGCGGCGCCGATCGCACGGGAGCGTCCAACGGGGCCGCGGAGGTCCGCGAGGGGCTTCATCGTTCTTGACCGGTTCGGTTCGGTCCCCGGGCACGGTGGGATAAGCCATGCCCGGGGCCGTGCCGGACGTCCGGCAGGAACATCAACTTACCGGCACCTCAAGGCCGCAGAGCAGTTGATGCCCAACGGCTTAATCTCTGGTTCGCGCGAGACAATCTCGAATAGATAATTGGCGTTTACGTTCAGGTAGTATCCGAATTCGCCAATCTGTGCCCATATTCCTTCTACGCCCGACGAATTGGATGTGCCCGCTCCGGATAGTCTCCGGAACAGGCAAGGAGCCAGGCGTCTGTTGCTGTGAACTACGGATCGCTCTCGCGATCCGTTACCGAAGTCGGGGACCGCGGTGGTGCGAGCGAGCCTGCGGCGGCTGCTGAACTTGCTGCTGCGGCGCGGCAGCACGCTGGGCTGGGGTCTGACTCTGGCGCCCTTCGACTGGCTCGGGTCGGCGGCCGGGCACGTGCCGGGCGGTCCGGGCGGACTGTCCGCCGCACTGCTGGAGCTGTTCGCAGTGGGCCTGGCGTTCGACTTGATGGCCGGCTCGTCGGCGCTCGGCGAGGGTCGGCCGACACTGTTCCTCCGCCTGCGGCTGCTCGGGCCGGACGGTCTCCGCGGTGAGCTGGCGCCGCTCCGCGAGCACGGTGGTGACCTGCTCAGCGACGTTCTGCTGGGCGAGGGCAGCGTCGTCCGGGCGCGGGAGGCTGGCGCACCGGTCCGGGCCGCGACGGCGGGCAGGATCTCGGTCTGGTCGGCCTCGGGCAGGGCGCGGTAGACGTCGGCGGCGAGCTGGTGGCGGGCCTGCTGGTCGGGTGCCGCAGGGGTGGTCTCCGCGCTTGCTGGCGCGGCGGCGGTACGCCGGGCGGCGACGGCGGCTGCGGCGGCCTGCCAGTAGGCGTCGTGGCCGGTGCGGCCTTCCTCGATGTAGGGACCAGAGGGCTGGGCGGAGTTGTCGTCGGCGACCTCGTACTGGTCGCGGTAGGCGGCGAGGAAGGCGAGCTGCCGTTGCCACTGGGCACACTGAGTGGGGTCGGTCGGGGCTTCACCGAGGGTCCGGCTCCACTCCGGGCGGGTCTCCACGGTCCGGTCGGCGATCAGGGCGGCGCTGCCTGGTGGCGCGGGTTGGCCGCAGTGGAGCGCGGTATTGCGCTGGTCCGGTCCGGGAGGCCGGCTCGGCTGACGGCGGCGCGGGCGTGGACGAGGACCTGCTGTTGGGCGTACTGGAACAGTTCGGGCAGGGCAGTGCGGCCGGTCACCTCGGTGAGGGCGGTCTCCGCGGTGGCGCCGGTGTTCTCGATGGCCTTGAGAGTTCAGGCGTGGGTTCGCCACCTCTGGGGCCGCCGTGGCCAGGTGGCAGCCGATATGCCAGGCGAGAACCTGGCTGAGGCTGTCGGCGATGGTGAGCGGCGCCGTTCGGCGGCTGCCGCAGCATTGCGGCGGGCCCGTGGGCCGGCGGTCTCAGCGCGGCACAGGGCTGCCATGAGAGTGGGTCAGGTGCGCTCGGGGAGGCGGCCAGCAGGGCAGTGGTATCGCGGTCGGTAAGAGGGCGTCGGCTAGGACAGCAAGCCAGCACCGCAACAGGTGTCGGAGTCGCCGTGATCGGTTGCCGTGTGTGCTGAATGTGTGCTGGAAGCTCCCGCACCTTCGGTTGCACCCGGCCTGACCTGCGACTTCACATAGGGCCAGAGGGGCGACCCGCAGTCCGTGTGAGCAGAGGTCGCACAGAGCGGTCAATTGACTAGAAGACCTACCCTGACCTGCTGTTTCTCCAACGAGAAGCCCTGATTCGGGCCTGAGTGCCGCCTTCTGGGGGCAGATGTCATCATGAGCACCAAAGTGGCTCTGACCTGCGGCGATACAGAACAAGGGCCAACGTTGCCACAAGTGCGAGGGCAAAGGATACGCGCCCCGATTGTCCGTTTCGACCTGAAAATATGTCCGTTATGGGTGGGCGCGGACGGTTTCGAACCGCCGACATCTGCTTTGTAAGAGCACCGTTTTGATTGCCTCTCACCTGCTGCGATACATCCGATGGAGATCATTTAGGGGAAATATCGGAGATCAACTCTCCCAGACCCTCTCCCAGCCCAGATTCTCCATCGCCTGCTCGAAGACGGCCTGCAGGCCATTGAGCCGGTCGATCCGCATCGGCACCGTCGGATGCTGGTACACGGCCTTGATGCCGGACCGCACGTGGCCGGCCTGCTCGTGCGCCAGCGGATCCGCCACCCCGATCTGCGACTGCAGGGTGTCGTGGAAGTGCCGCAGCAAGTCCATGGTAAGCCCGGGCAGCAGCGGCTCCCAACCTTCCCTTGGCGCATGCCCCTTCGTCGCCTTCAGTGCTTCGCGCCCGTCCGCGCCGGGCCGCATCACCTGCCGGCCGAAGTTGCTGTTGCGCCACCACACTCCCTTCCGGGTGCAGAACAGCGTGTTGTGGTGAGGCTGCATCCGCTTCTCGTGCTGGTCCAGCAAGTCGTCGAGGAACGGCGGCACGTCGATGTCGCGCAGGGAGCCGTCGTTCTTCACCGGCTCCAGGCCGAAGTGCATGGGGCCCTTCTTGCCGGTCTTCGGGTCTCTGGTCTGGTACTCCGCAACCTCCTCCCGAATCTGGAGGGTGGGACAGGTCCAAACACCGTTACCGTGGGCCTCTCGCCGCTCGCCGCGGCTGCTGCGGGTGAGTGCACAGCCCTCGCCCCAACGGGGGCCGAGGAACGCGGTGGTGAGGATGTGCATGCCGTCGAGCGGGCCGACGCGGCGGGCGAGCTGGAGCACAAGCTCGGGTGTTGCAGGCGCGGACTGCTTCTTGACCATCTTCGCCTGATTCTTGGCCTTGATGGCGGCCGTGCGACTGCGCCTCCGCCCGAACAGCGGGTTGACTGTGAGCTTTCCGGCGTCGACCGCGCCGGTCATGATCTGGCTCATGAGCGTGAGGCAGTGCGAGGCGGTGGTGTCGTCGTGCGTCTCGCCGACGGAGTTGGCCCACGATTCCGCGTCGAACCAGTTGATCTGGTTGAGCGGCACGTGTTCCCAGCGCGGCAGGATGTGCGTGTCGAGGCGGTCCCACCTCGTGGTGTTGGTCCGACCACGCGGGGCCTTCGCAGCCATCCACTCCCGGGCCCACTGCCCGAACTGGGTCTGCGCAAGCTTCGGGTCGATCCAGCGGCCTGCCCGGATGAGGGCTTCCTGCTCCTGCCCGTACTCCT
This sequence comes from Kitasatospora sp. NPDC048194, assembly GCF_043202455.1. NCBI lineage: Bacteria > Bacillati > Actinomycetota > Actinomycetes > Kitasatosporales > Streptomycetaceae > Kitasatospora > Kitasatospora sp. NPDC048194. The sequence goes on along the minus strand of NZ_JBIDAK010000024.1, from coordinate 52,832 downwards.
TGGCGGTCTTCTCCGTGGGGAAACCGGGCGCGCTGCCGTAGTTGATCCCGTCGGGCAACAGGAATCGTGCTCGCCAGGTGTACTGCTTCGTCTTCTTGCCGTTGCGGACCTTGAAGACTTTCTCGCCGTAGGCCAAGGGGCACCCCTCTTTGTCCTGGCAGGCGGGGCCTGCCGTCCCGCGAGACCCCGCCGTGCCAAGGGTGCCGTGCTACACGTCGGTCTCGCCGAGCGTCCGCCAGAGGTCCGGGTCCTTGCGGAGCCGCTGGCCGAACAGAATCGCCTGGGCCTCGGTGACGAGGCGCGCGTTCAGCTGGACCACCGGCGTGCCGGCCTTCCGTCGGACGACCGCTAGGCCGCCGTGGGGGATGTCCGTTACGCGCTCGATCCGCAGCCGCATGGGGCGGTCCCCCTACCTGTGTTGGGTTGACCCCCCTCACTCAGGTAGCGGAATCCTGACACACAGTTGGCGTATGCGCACGGGTTTCGCGGGCGTTTCGTGTGATTGTCGACCTACTCCGAGTCGTCAGAGAAGATCTCGTGTGCGGCGCGCTGCAGCTTTGACCACTTCTTCTGCAGCTTGCGCCGTTCCTCGGGCGTGAGGTCCCGAGTCTCGCCCTCCTTCCAGATGATCACCACGTCGCCTTCGTCGGGCGTGTCGAGGGCGATCGCCGTAGCGTCCGCGACCCGGCCACCGAGCAGGGCTGCCCGCACCCGCCCGGTCAGGTCGTCGAGGAGCTCGTCGACTTCGCCGTCGCCAGCGTCGACACTGGTCGCCACGTCGCCGCGCCCCGTTCGTACGGTCGGATCGCCACCCGTCAGCACAGCTTCGATGCTGTCCTCGGTCCAGCCCAGCCGCCGGGCGGCTGCCCGGTGAAGGGGTGTGACCTTGACGTACTGGTGGCCACTCTCCAGCTTCTGAACTGATGAGCGACCGACCCCTAGCTCGGCGGCTAGCTCGGGCTGCGTTAGCCCAAGATCGTCGCGCGCGGCCGCGATCGCGCGTGAGAGGCGGGCCCAGTCTCTGTCCATGGGACACATCATGCCGCATGCTCATGCAACCGCAGAGCCTGGATCCAGCCGTTTGACCTGCATTTAAGGCGTTCGGCGGTTGCATCGCGCGCATTACGCGCCCATGACAGCTTGCATTACAAGCCGCTTGCTGCGTCGAAAGTGTGTCGAAACTGCTTGCAAAGCGAGCTGTCGCGTGGTTGTCTTCTCTCGTGACGCCGAACGGAACCGCGATCAGAGCACTCCGAACTGCTTGCAATGTAAGCCTCAGGGAGCTTGCTTTGCGGACTGGGCGTGACCGCAGTCATTTGTCCCGAGTGGAACGTGGGCTGGCAGGGGCGAGCGAAGAAACGATCCGAGCGATCGCCGCTGCTCTCGGCCTTCCCAACGCCGCCGCTCTCAACCGAGAGGAACAACCGTGACCAAGAAGGTCGCGCCGCCCAACCTCACTGCCGAGTACACGGCCGAGGAACGACTCCGGCTCTACACGGTGGAGGAGGTCATCGACATGAAGCTGCTGCCCTACACCGCCCGGACCCTGCGAGACGCCGCCCACCGACGGCGCGTCCCGCACACCACGGTCAACCGCAAGGTGCGCTTCCGGCTGGAACACATCCTTCAGATCCAGCTGGCCTGTGACGTGGACCCGGCCAGCCGCGGCAGCCGTCGCGCCGCCTGATCGCACCCCTGACACGGGTCGGGCCCCCGCCCGGCACACCCGGATGCACCCGGATGCCGCCCGCGAGAGCCCTACGGCCCACCGATCAACGACCAACACGAAGGAAGGAGGCAGGCCATGAGCCAGCCTACCGTCATCAGCGAGCAGGAGTTGAACGCGCTGCTCGACGCAACGCTCGCGGCGTACGCGGAGATGCACTCCTGGCCGATCGTCTACGACGACCCGGTCCAGCGCGAGATGCACGCGGCGTACTGCGACCTGCTGTACGGGCCGTTGCCGGAGTTGCCGGCGTGGTCGTCGGCGACGGAGGCGCTGGTCGCCGAGTGGAAGGCCGCATGATGGCCCAACTTTCGACCGCCCAGCAGGAAGCGCTCCAGCGGATCGCGGCGCACGCCAAGGAGCTGCCGGTGCGCCAGCCCGACCCGCGCGAGAACGCCGAACTGCAGCACTACATGGATGACCACGGCGACCCCACCGAGTGGACGCCGGCCATGGCCGCCGAGTGCGCGCAGAAGCTCGCCAACCTGGGCGGTGCCAAGTGACCGGCGCCGACCAGACCCGGTGCACCGAGTGCGGCCTGCTCCGCCGTGACCACATCCGGCCCTGGATGCCCGGCCCCGGCTGGCACGTCTTCAAGGCGCCGACCGCCGAGCAGGCCTTGCGCCGCCACCTCGCCCGCTTCCCCCGCCAGCGCACCGCCGCCGAGGAGTCCTGATGCGCACCATCGCCGCCCTGTTCCGCCGCCGGCCCGACGCCCCCGACCAGCAGGAGGCCATCCGGCTCCTCCAGGCCGAGCGTTGCCGCGACCGCGAGCACATCGTGCGCCTGGAGTCGATGCTCCGCGTCGAGGCTGATCGCGCCGCCCGGGCCCAGCAGGCGCTCGACGAGTTCCGGCGAGACCTGCGCTCCGGTCACGCCGCGGTCGTTGCCGACAACGCCCGACTCCGCCGTGAGGTCACCCAGCTCCGCCGCAGCCTCGACGACGCCCTGTACGACGAGAAGACCCTCGCGGTCATCAACGCCGGCGGCATCAGCAAGGCGGTCACCGCGTGAGCCGCCCGTGGTACCTCCGGGACTGGTTCGCCGTCGACCTGGAGACGACAGGCCTGGACGTTGACACCGACCGCATCGTTACGGCCGCGACTGCCCGGTGCGTTCGCGGGGTGCCGGTTGAGACCCGCACTTGGCTGGCCGACGCTGGCCGACAGGACATCCCGATGGAGGCCACGAAGGTCCATGGGGTCGCCACGCGGCACGCGCACCGATACGGGCAGCCGGTCGAGACGGTCGCCCGTGCCGTGGCCGCCGCCGTGGTCGAGGCCGCAAACGACGGCCTGCCGGTGGTCGTGGCGAACGCCCCGTACGACCTGACCCTGATCAGCCGTGAGCTGTGGCGGGCCAACGTGTGGAGGGGGATCAAGCCCAAGTCGGACCTGCTGATCCTGGATCCGCTGCTGCTTGACTGGGCCCTCGACAAAACCCGTGAGGGCCGCCGGCGGCTGAACGACCTGTGCCACCACTACGAGGTCGAGCACGACCGCCCGCACCAGGCGGACGCCGACGCTGCGGCCGCCGCAGCAGTGGCGTACCGAATCGTCTGCCACTACCCGCAGCTACAGGCCATGAGCCTCGCTGAGGTGCACGCGGCCCAGGTCGGCTGGGCGGTTGAACGGGCGGCTGCTCGGCAGGCGTACAAGCGTCGCACCGGAGACCCGTCTGCGGTCGTGGGCGGCCACTGGCCGCTGATTCCCCAACAGGGGATGGCGTCGTGACGGTGCCCCCCTGCTGGAGCCCGGCGGAGACGATCGCCCTAGCCCGCCGGTACCTGGAAGAGATGGCCCGTGACAAGGACCACCTTGCGTTGATGCTGGCCGCGCTCGGCCTCGACCAGCCCACCCGCCGCTACCCGGCCGGCCACTGGCGCTGCCCCAAGCACACCCCGGCCGCGCAGGCCGGACACCCCGAACCACCATCAACCCCGATGGAGCCGAGATGAACACCACGATCGAGCACACCATCCAGTGCAGCAGCGACGGCGGTGTCAGCGTGCACGTTGAGATCGTGCACGCCGAGATGATCGTTCCCGGCCTGCTCATCTACCAGATCCCGGACCACGTCGAGCCCGACGCGGTCCTCCGCTGGCGAGTGGGTCACTGGACCGGCCTCGCCATCGCGAGTGGCCTCGACGAGGACCGCATTCGCCAGCTCGCCACCAGTCTGGCGCCCCTCGCCGACTGGACCCAGGGCACGACCCGGATCCGGTCGAATGCCGACAGGGCCGCCGTGCAGAACGCCGTCGAGTCGGCGCACTGCGTGCCGATGACGCCGACCCGGCGACCGGTTGAGCCGGAGGACCTGTGGCGGGCGCTCCGGGCGCTCACCGAGCCGCTGTGCGCGGAGGTCGCCGACGGCGGCCACTCCTGCACCTGCGACTGACCCACTGACTGCCTGGGGCGGGGTGCCACCGCCCCCGCCCCAGGCCACCAGCCCCCACCCCCATCACCGAGAGGCGACCCGTTGAGCACCGAGGCAGTGAAGTGGGCCATGGACGACGCGCCCATGCTGCTGACCGAGAAGGGCAAGCCCGACACCACGTCGCGGGGGGTCCTCCAGGCGCTCGCCGAGCACGCCCACAAGGACGGCAGCGGGGCTCGGCCGTCGGTCATGCGGCTGCAGTACCGGACTGGGTACGACCGGCGGACCGTACAGCGGGCACTTCGTCGGCTGGAGGACGCCGAGCTGATCGTCGCCGAGGGTGTCATCCGGGGCTGCACCTTGTACCGGCTGATGCTGGACAAGGTCCGTCCGGCGTCGGACTGGGCAGCGCTGGAGACGGAGGAGGAGCGGCTGCGGGAAGCGGCGGCAGCCAGGAAGCGCAAGTCCCGCGCCAAGACGGTCACGCACTCAGGCGACGTGACGGTCACGCCGTTGAACGACGTGACATCCACGATGTCACGCACTCTGCGTCCGGACGTCACGCACTCAGACGACGTGACAGAGGGGGATGTCACGCACTCAGACAGCGTGATGTCACGCACTCAGTGCCGCCCGAACCATAAGAAGAACCACCCAACTACGGAACCGTCAGGGAACCACCACCACCCGGCGCCCCCGCCCAACCTGCCCGCCGTCCGGGCCGGCGCCGAGGTCGAGGAAGACCACCGACCCGCGTGGCTCGCCCAGCTGCAGGCAGCACTCAGCGCCAACGGCATCGACGTCCCGTGGAAGTTCCAAGGCGACGACCAGCTGCTGCTGCAGAACGACGTCCAACGACTCGGCATCCCGATCATGGTCCGCTTCGCCGTCCAGGCTGCCCAAGGTGCCCAGCGGGGACCGTTCTCCAGCCGCTTCTTCTACCCCGGCTGGCGAGCGATCCCCACCCCCGTAGACCCGAACGTCGTGCCCCTGGCCCCCAAGAGCCGGCAGCAGCGAGAGACCGACGACATGTTCGACCGGGCCATGGCCCGTGCACAGAACCGCACGTAGGAGTCCTCATGAACCCCACCGAGACCGTGATCCTCGCCCGCTACGTCCGGGCCCTGTGCCCCCAGCAGAAGTTCGACGAGTACACCCCCGACGCCTGGTACGACCTCCTCGGCGACTACGACCTCCAGGACTGCAAGGCCGCCGCCGTCGAGATCGCCCGCCGTCAGCCGTGGGTCGCCCCCGCCGAGATCATCACCGAGGTCAAGCGGGCCCGGACCGGCCGGCTCGACTACTTCCAGTACGAGCCCACCCCCGGCGAGACCGCCGTCGAGTTCACCCGCAACCTGCGCGCCCAGATCGCCGCCACCATCGACGGCCACCGCCCGCCCCAGCTGCCCTACGCCGGCTCCCCGCGGCCGGTACTGGAGCTCACGGCCGGCCAGACCGTCCCCGAGCCGTGGGAGACCACCGCTGGTACCCGGATCCGCAGCGCGCACGCGGTCCGCTGCCCGAAGTGCGGCGCGGACGGCGGAAAGCCCTGCACCGCCCCCAGCGGCCGGCGACTGACCGGCTACCACGGGTCCCGCGTGGACGCCCTGAACGGCGCCGCGTGATGGGCGCCCCTCCGCCGCCGGGTCTCCGCCGCCACGACCGGCCACCCGAGTGGGCCATCCCCTGCCCCCTCGACCACTGCCGCGCCAAGGCCGGCACCCCCTGCCACACGCCCATCGGCCGCCGTCTCACCGCCGGCAGCCACCCCAGCCGGCTCGACGCCTGGCTCGTACACACCCGACCCGCCGCCTGAGGAGACCCCGATGAGCACCCAGCCCGTGGCCTACTACTGCGACCACCGCCACCTCGACCGCGAGACGCGCCCGCACTACAGCGTCGAGATCCCCGAGGACGGCAGCGGCTACCAGATCCAGCGCCGCCCCGAGGTGCACACCGCCCTGGAGTTCGCCGACCAGCGGCACCGCCCCGCCGAACTGCGGGACTTCCACTGCCCCAGCGCCCAGCCGCTTTACCTGCCCGTGAGCCGCCTCATCGAGACCGCCCGCCGGGCCCTGGGTGCTCTGGACGACCTGATCGCTAACACCTACGACCCGGGTGTCGAGGCGCTCGGCGCGCGCTACGAGCTCGCCCAGGCCCTCGGCCAACTGAGCCCCTACGAACGCCCGCTGGACGAACCCGGTTTCGTCTCCGGCCCGCAGACCACCGAGGAGGCCACCCGATGACCACCCTGACCGCCGAGCAGTGGAACGACCGCTACCCGATCGGCACCCCGGTGACCGCGTACCCGGGCATCAACCCGGCCTACGCCGCCGAGATTGGCGCGACCGACTACCCCCGGTTGGAGACCCGCACCCGTAGCCGCGCCTGGAACCTCGGCCCCGAGCCGGTGGTCATGGTCGAGGGCTACGCGGGCGGCATCCACCTGGAGCACATCGACCTGCGTACCGAGGAGACCACCCGATGAGCACCCAGCCCGCCACCGAGCTTCTCGACCTCGCCGCCATCCAGGCCCCCTGCCCGGTCTCGGCCTGCCGCGCCGGGGTCCGTGCCCGCGATCTGCACGCCCATCTCTCCATCGCCCACTTCGCCCACGAGGTCGCCTCCGTCGCGGCCTCCCTGCTCGCCCGGGTCCGGGAACTGGAGGCCGCCATCGCCGCCGTGCTCGCCCTCGAACCCGCCACTGACGAGGAGCTGGAGCGGATGGACCCCGAGGCCTACCAGCAGACCACCGGCCGCGACGACGCCATCGCCGACATCAAGCAGATGCTCAGCGCCGCCCCCAGCGGTCCCACGCGGCCCGAAACACCCACGCTCACCGGCTGGGCCGCCGACATGGCCGACGCCGGCCTGGAGCCCTACGACGGCACCCTCACCCTCGACGCCGACGACAAGCCCTACCTGCGTGTCCACCTGGCCTTCTCGCCCGACGCCACCGACCGGGACCGCGAGGGCTTCACCACCCAGCTCGGACACCTGATCCTCCGCGAGCTGTAGCGGCCCCACGCGGCCCGTCTGACCGCCCGCCAGCCCCGCACCGGGCCAACCGGGGCCGACCGGCGCCCGCAAAGGCGCCCAAGGCCCCGCCACGACCACCACAGGAGCCACCGTGACTCAGCCGACCGACACCGCGTCAGGGCAGCACGAAGCGCCGCGCGGCGTCGGCCGGCGGCTGCGGGGCGGTACGGGTCAGGCCTTCGGCGGCTCGGGGCGCTTGGGGAGCTCGGCGCCTGGGCGGCCCGCAAACCACTCCCAGAGCTGGCGAGTGACCGCGGACCGATCCGAGCCGGCCGCCTTGGCTGCGGCGTCGAACGCTGCGGTGAGGTCGTCGTCGATGCCTCGGACGACGCGCTGCTTGTGCTTGTGCATGTTGGCCATGGGCCGATCCTCTCAGGTGGCTTGCCACCCGTCTAGTCTTGTGCCACTCTATGGGTGGCAAGCCACCCGTGAGCTGGAGGAACCGATGGACCTCACCCACATCCGCAACGAGAACGGCACCACCACCCTTATCACCCGCCAGCAGGCCGCGGACGAGATCGACTCCGCCATCAGTGGCCCCACTCGCAAGGACGTAGACCAGATGTCCGCATCCCGCACCGGCGCGAACCTCCACTACCGCGACGGCCGGACCGTCGAGATTCGCCAGGCCACGCCGGACGAGATCGCCGAGCACTCCACACCGGCCCTGTCGTACACGGTCATCTACACCGGAGGCGGAGAGCCCGTCGTCCACCGAACCGGCTGCAGCCACAACCTCCGCGACTCCGGACGCGGCGCTCACCGCACGCAGGTGATCGCCGGCACGATCGACGACGTCTGCCGCGAGGTCTTCAGCGACTTCCTGTCCGAGGACGACGACCCCAGCGACTTTTACGGAGACCTGAACGTAAAGCCGTGCGCCCGATGACCGATGACCCGTGGCTGAGCGGCGCCGCGCAGAACCCCGCCCCCATCGCACCGACCGCCAACCCTGCCGAACCCAAGCCGTGCTGGCGCTGTGAGCGCGGGCCGTCTACCACCTGGTGCCGGGTGTGCTGGCGTCCGCTGTGCGCCGACTGCCGGATCGACCACTACCACGAGGGCTACCCCTGACCCGGGCGGCCGGCACCCACCGGCCGCCCACCACACACACCCACCACGGAGACACACATGGCCACCGCCGCCGAAACCCGCAAGATCCTTGAGGCCGCCGCCAGCCGCGTCCGCGCCCTCCTGATCTCCGAGCCCGTCGACGACGCCGAGCACGCCATCAACCACGCCATCGAGCAGGCCGCCCGCGCGGTCCTGGACGGCGGTGCCCGGTGACCGGCACCCCGCCGCCCAGCCTCGCCGAGCGCATCGAGCACGCCCTCCGCATCGCGGCCGTCCCCTGGGCCGCCAACATGCCCCCGATTACCCAACACGGCGACGGCGGCCACCGCTTCGAGACCGGGTGCTCGCTCTGCCACGGTGACGCCCCGTCGCTCACGGACGCAGCCCTCGCCGTGGTCCAGCCCGAGCTCGACCGCCGCGACGCCGAGATCGACCGGCTCCGCGCCGAGCTGGTCGCCGCCCGCGACCGCACGCTCACCGAGGCCGCCGAGATGCTCCGGTACGCCATCGTCTCCCCGAACGAAACGGACGGCGTCGACGCGGCCGCCGACCTCCTCGACGCCGCCCGCGCCGCGACCAGCTGACCCCCTGACACCCGACGCCGCCCGTGACCGCAGGCGGCCCCATCCGAAGGAGAACTCCGTGAGCACGATCGACCCTGACCAGATCCAGTGGACCCTCATCCAGACCGAGGACTGGGGCGGCGGCCCCGAGCGCACCTACCGCGCCGAGAACGTCGAGCACGCCGACTGCGGCGGCGACGTCCACATGATCCACCTTCACGACGCCATGGGCGGCCTGCTCAGCGCCCACTCGCAGTGCACCAAGTGCGGCGAAGACCTCACCCCCTGACCCCGCCCCGGCCTGCCGTCACCCGGCGGCAGGCCCACCACCCCGAGGAGTACACCGTGGCCACCGTCTACGTCGTCGCCAACAGCGAGGGCCCCCACAGCGCCCACATGAGCCTCGCCCTCGCGCAGGCCGAAGCCGAGAGCGACGAACGCCGCATTCGGCAGCACCCCGCCGACTACCGATGGGACCAGGAGACCAGCGCGCTCGGCCTCCGCGTCTGGGAGCTCCGCGTCAAGGGCCTGACCGGCCGCTGGGCCAAGGCCTACCGCTCCATCCACGAACTGCCGCTCAGCTGACCCGCCCGGGCCTGCTGGCAGGCCCCACCCTCCTAGCTACCTCCTAGTAGCTCCCAGATCAGTAGGAGCCTCACCGTGACCGACCAGCCCGCCGACCTGCTCGCCGCCGCAGCCCAGCGCCTGCGCGACCACATCGCGGCCGACAAGGTCGCCATCTTCAGCCCGGCCGCGATGGACGCCGTCGCCCGCCTGATCGACGGTGCAGCCCGCAGCGTCACCGCAGCCGAAACCGCTGCCGCGCAGGTCTGGCCCGACGATCCGGATGCCCGCACTGCCTGGATCGCCCGACAGCAGCCCGACGCCGCCCTCGCCGTTGCCCGCGCGGTGCTCGGCCAGGACGGCGGCCAGAAGTGACCGACCTCGCCCGCCGCCTCGCCGAAACCCACCGGCCCATTTTCGAACCCGACCCCTGCGCCGTCACCGGCTCCTCCCGGTACCTCACCTACTGCCGGGCCTGCTCCCGAATCCAGGCCGTCTGGCGACCCGGTGACCCGATCCCCACCTGCGAGCTGTGGGACGCGGCCGTTGCTGCCTGTCTGATCGAGCCCGAGACTGGCCCCACCGCGTGACGGTCTCCCCCTGGCTCGCCGTGGCCGGCGCCCTCTACGGCGCCGGCCTCGCAGCCACCCTCCTCGCACTCCACCCCCGGAGACGCACGTGAACACCACCCTGGTCCTCATCGCCGCCTGCATCCCCCTCGTCGTCTGGTTCGCCTACCGCCTCGCCGCCACCCGGAGGCCCCCCATGCCCGACATGCCCGACGACATCGGCGTCACCCCCGCCACCGAGCACCAGCCAGCCATCCTCTGGGAACGCCACGGCCACACCCTCAGCCGCCACGCCGCCCCCGGCACCCAACTCCCCGCCGGGGAGGACCAGTCGTGACCTTCGAGCACGCCCCGCGCCCAGGCCGCACCTGGGACACCACCGTCACCCGCGTCGAGACCGTCGTCCCCGACGACGCGCCCGACCCCCGCCCCAACCGCGCCACCCGCCGGGCTCTGAAGCGCCAGCAGCGAAAGGCCAGTCGATGACCCCCACCGCCGAACAGCTCGACCACCTCATCGGCCACACCTCCGGCCGCGCACTCACCCCCGACGAGCACGCCGCCCTCCGCGCCGGCGTCCGGGCACTCCGGGCCGTCCTCGCTGGATCTCTCGAAGCAACGCTCAGCGCCACCCTCGGCCGGCCGTCGCTCGGCACCTACCACCAGCAGGTCGTAAAGCAGCTTGCCACCGCCGAGGACGAACTCGCCCAGTGGCGGCAGCGCGCATTCCGCGAGGCCGACTACCGGGAGCGCGCCGAGCAGGCCGAGGCCCGTATCGCCGCCGCCTACGGGTTCGCCGACGAGATGGCCACCTACTGCTCGCCTCACGGTGTCGCCAGCCTGTACGCCGATCGCCTCCGCGCCGTCCTCGACGGGGCCCAGCCGTGACCTGCCCCGACGACGAGTGGGACGAGTGGCTGCCCGACCTCCTGTTCACCGACGACAGCGAGGACTGGCCCCTCGACCCGCCGCCCCGCCCCATCCGCGACGTGATCCGCGACCTCGCCGACTACCAGCCCACCCGCTGAACACCGCACGGAGACGCTCATGCTCGACTTCTCGACCGGCAGCCGCCTCGCCCGCGAGCTCGCCGAGATCCCGCTCCTCGCCGCTTGGGCCCAGCTCTCCGTGATGCCCGGCGCCGGCCGCCGGGGGGCCCGCGTCTCCGGTGCCACCCGCACCCCGCCCGCGCCGCTCGTCATGCACGTCGCCTCCTACCTCGGCCCCGCCGCCCCCGGCGACGTCCGCGACCCCCATGGCGACCAGGACGGCATAGTGCCCCTTGCTGGCACCGTCGCCACCTGGGCCCGCATCCACGTCGAGGAGAGCGACCTCGGCGGCCCCGAGTCCGGCCGCCTCGACGACCTCCTCGCCTACCTCGGCCGCCGCGACGTCCTCGCCTGGTCGGTGCTGCAGATGTGGGCCGACGAGTACGCCGCCGAGATCCACGGCGCCTGGTGCACTCTCGACCGGCTCGCCGCCGTCCGGCCCCGTTGGCGCGCGCTGCAGCTGCCCTGTCCGCGGTGCAAGCTCTACAGCCTGTCCCAGCTCGACGGCGACGACATTCGGTGCGGCAACGAGAGCTGCTGGGCCGTCCTGCGCCAGGACGAGTACGACCAGCGCGCCGAGGCCTACCTGAACGCCCTCAACGCGGCGTGACGTCAGGCGCCCGTCGGATCCTTCGGGGCTGGCGGGCGCTCGGGCAGCTTTGCGCCTGGCCTACGCAGGTACCAGGCGACCAGAGCGCGGATGATCTCGGCACGGTTGCGCTCACCCGCCCGCTCGCCAAGGTCTTTCCAGTCGTCGTCGCCGATGCGGACGACTCTGTTCGTGGTGTGACTGTCCTTCGCGCGGCTGACCATCCGCCCAGCGTATGGGCTGCATATGCACTAGTCGAGTGGAGGCACTTGCGTGCATATGCACACCAAGCTAGTCTGTGCATATGCACACCGACGATAAGCCGGTGAACACCGGCACGCCCGAGAAGCCCGCAAAGAAGATCATCGGCGGCATCACCCTCTACGGCCCGCAGCTCACCAAGCTCAACCAGGCCGCCAACGGCGGGAGTCGCTCCGCCGTCATCCGCCGCCTCATCGACCAGCACCTCTAACAGAACGGGCCCAGGCACGGGGATCGCAGCCCCGGCCCAGGCCCTTGACCACAGGAGATAGCCCTCCCATGACCCAGTTGAACCCTACCTTCCGGCGCTCCCGGCAGGTACAGCAGGAACGCACCGTCCCGCACACCATCAACGGCGTCACCGAGATGGTCACCGAGAAGTACGCCACCGCCGTGCCCATCCCGCCCCGCGACTGGGACCGCATCGTCCGCGGCTCCGTCACCGGAGCCACCGCCCTCACCGTCGCCGGCAGCATCGCCTGGTCGACCGCCAGCATCGGCGACCTCCTCGCCCGCACCGTCCAGCCCGTCATCGGCTACGGCGCCGCCGGGGTCTTCGACCTCGCCTGGATCAGCTGCATGGCCCTGGAGTGGCTCGCCCGCTACGACCGCCGCAAGGCCGCAGGCCCCCGCAAGGCCGGCTACGTCGCGCTCATCATCGCCATGGCCGCCGTCTGCGCCCACGGCATCCTCCAGGGCGGCCACGGTGCGATCGTCGTCGGCATCATCGGCGCCCTCGTCTCCGCGCTCGCCAAGGGGATGTGGACCATGAGCATGCGGCACTTCAGCGTCGAACTCGACGACCGCTCCCAGCAGTGGGTCGAGCGCCGGCTGTCCGCCGCGCACGCCCGCCTCGCGACCGCCGCCGTACAGCGCGAGCTCGCCCGAGTCGAAGGCGTCACCGCGGACATGCACGCCGCCTACGAGCTCCCCGCCACCGAGCCCGAGCTGACCGACGCCGACCGCGCCGCCGAGTACGCCCGCAGCCTCATGCCCGGCGCCGACGACGACCAGATCACCGCCCAACTGGTGGCAGCCGGACTGGTCACCTCGCCGGTCACCCCGCGCCCGCAGGATGACCACCAGCACGACCGCGTGATGACCACCGTGGCGGCCAAGCGTCCGGCACGCGACATGGTCACCTCGGTGGTCACCCAGGACCCGTCCACCATGACCAGGTCCCAGTTGCTCGCCGCCGCACGGCGCCTGGACCGGCAGGCCCGCAAAGGGAAGCCGAGTCGGCCGGTCACCATCGAAACGCTGCAGGTACAGCTCGGCCTCTCCCGGCGTGACGCGCAGGAACTCCGACGGGCCGTCGTCGGCGACTGACCGCCACGCGCTGCACCGCCGTGGACGGGCGCCTCCCGATCTCGACGAACCGGTGACTGACCGCACCATCCCGCGCCGTCACGGCGCCCGCGCCCACAGCGCCACCAACCAGCCCCTCCGCTCCAGGAGACAGCCATGGGCCTCAGGTCCCTGTTCACCGGCGGCAACAAGACCGCCAGCACCATCACGACCGGCCGCACCGCCAAGGACCGCCTCCGCGACAGCCGCAACGTCCGCAAGGCCGACGCCAGCACCGCCGCGTGGCTCCGCGCCGGCGGCCTCGCCCCCCGAAAGGGCCGCTGACCATGACACCGCCACCTCCTCCGCCCGCCTACCCGCCCACCATCGGACACGCCACCGAACAGCAGCCCGTCCTCGAGTGGTGGCGCAAGAGCTGGCCCGCCAAGCAGAACGGCCCGACCACCGAGCCGGTGGACCCCCGCAAGGACGACACCGACCGCCAGGCCGAAGCCAGCCCGCAGCCCGACCAGCCGCCCTTCGACTGGAACGCCTTCGCGCACCGGATGGGCCACACCATCGGCGAAATGATCACCGAGACCTCCGAAGAACGCGAAGCCCGCATCCGAGCCGACCGCGAAGCGCGCTACGCCGCCGAGGGGGAGACCGAGGCCGAACGCAAGGCCAGGCACCGCCGCGAGGCGGCCGACCGTAGGCGCAAGGCATCCGCCCTGTGGCGCCAGGACGGCACCAGGCGCGCCCAACGGTTCCGCCGCTGGTGCACCCTCACCGCCCTCTCCGCCTCCGCTGGCTACTCGATCGGCCTAGTCCAGTGGCTCGGCTCCCTGCCCTACCACGTCACCATCGCCGCCCTCGGCGGGGCCTACTGCCTCGACGTCTGGCTGCGCGGCGGCTGGGTTTCGGCAGTACGCATCACCGACTTGCGCGGCGTGCGTCCGCTGGCCGCCGTCACCCTCACCCGCGTTCCCTTCGGCTCCGCGCTTGCCGCCAGCCTCCACCTCGCCCCCCTGCTGTCCGCCACCGGCCAGCTCTTGCACCACTAGGAGCACCGATCATGACTTCACTGTTCGGCGCCTTCGGGTCCGGTGGCGTCTGCCTTGCCATCGCGGTCTGGGTGATCGTCGGCCACCGAGGCAAAGGCAAACTCGCCGAGAAGCACAAGGACAGCCACACCGCCTGGTGGATGATCCTCTTCGGCGTCTTCGCGGCCGGGGCCGGCCAGGCGTTCAGCGCACCGGGCACGGTGGGTGACACTCTCGCCCACGCCTTCTCCTCGCAGAGCCAGGCGTTCGGCAACGTCGGCGTTGGCGCCGTCGCCGCGATCCTGACGATCGTCCTGTTCGGTACCAAGCCCCGGCCCATCCTGGACAGCATCCTCGGCCCCACCCTGCCGAGCGTGTACGCCGCCGCCGGTGGACTCTGGGCCCTGCCGCTCGCCGTGCTCGGGTCTGTTCTCAAGCCCTTGGTCGGTGCCTGATGAAGCGCTACCTCGAAGGGATGTCGCTCACTGCCATCGCCCGAGGTAACCGGCGCATGCTGGCCCCGCTCAAGGCACGGCACGCCGACGCCAAGGCCAGCCACGCCGAAGCGCTGGCCGCCTGGAAAGAACGCCGGGCCCAGGCCCTGGAGGTCAAAGACCCCGAGCAGCGCGCCAAGGCCCTGGACGACCTCAAGGGGGAGCGGCCTACCAATCCTCTCCTCGTGACCGCCGGGTGCACGGTCGTCGCGACCGTCGTCGTCTGGCCCATGCTCCGCGGCCGCCACGCGGCGATCATCGCCGGCGTGCTCACCCTCTGGACCCTGACCGCCCTGATCCGCGGCCAGGAAACCGGACCTGCGGCCAGCAAGACGGCCACCAGCCCCCAGGCGGACGCCAGCGAGCCCGACCCGGACGACGGGGAGTGGATCCAGGAAGCCCCCGCGGTCGAGGTGCTGTGGGCCCTCATCCGGCACACCGCCAGCCTCACCAAACAGGGCACCGCCGCCCATCTCCAAGCGGTCCTCGATGAGGCCAGCAAGCGCGGCCAGATGACCGACTGGACGGTCTCCGACCTCGCCGACGAACTGGCCTCCCACGGGGTCCCGATCGTGGAGCAGAAGAAGCTCACGATCGGGGGGCGCCACTACAACCGCTCGGCGGTCCTCCTGGCCGACCTCCCCGAGGCCGACCCCGCGCCCGTCCCGGCCATCGTCCACAGCGCCGCGTGAACGCGCTCCCCTGGGCCACCCGCGGCCCACCCCGAGGACGGCCAGTAGGCGGTAGGAACCGCAGGTCAGAGCACACCTACCGCCCGCCCTACCGGCCCCCTACCGGGCCCACCTACCCGACGACCTACCGATCGGAGAGACCCATGACCAAGACCGAAGCCATCGCCAAGGCCGCCCGCGAAGTCCTCGCCCACGGCGGACCCGCCTGCCTCACCGACCCGCACATCGCCCTCCGAGCCATGGCCGCCGCACTGGCCCTCGGTGCGACCGAGGACGACATCAAAGCCGAGATGCGCCGCCAGCGTGATGAGAACGCGCGATGACCATCGACGAGCAGATCGCCGCCGCCCAGGCCCGACTCACCGAGTTGCAGCACGCGTTCGTCGACGCCGCCTACGACTCGGCCAAGCGCCACCGCCTCGCTGACCAGATCCGCCAGACCCGCGACGAGATCACCAAGCTGTACGACCGCCTGCCGGTCTGACTACGCCCGCACAACCGACCGATCTGAAGGAGATACCCGCACCATGGCCATGACCGTGATCGCCCACCACCCCACCGCCAACGGCGGCACCGTCACCACCCTGTGGGACGACGAGGGCCGTCAGGGCTACCAGTGCACCGGGTGCACCAACCTCGTGCTCGACGCCGACGACCAGGCGGCCCGGGACCACGCGGCTGCCTGCGGCAAGTAGCAGCGCCCCGGGGCGGCCGCCACGCCTGCCAGCAAACCGGCCGCCCCGGGCCCTCCACCACCCACCAGAGCAGCAGAGGAGCACATCATGGCCTACGCCAACGGAACCGACCAGCAGCCCGCGCCGACCCCCGAGCCCATCGTCGTCGAGCGCGGCAGCGGCCACAGCGTCATCTGGCCCACGCCAGCCCCGCAGCCGCAGCCCGAGAGCTGAGGCGCTTGCACAAGATCGGCACCTTGTGTCAGGCTGATGACAGCACCACAGGTGCGCCCACTTCACGAAGGCCCGACCACCACGGTCGGGCCTTCGGCGTTCCCGGGAGGTCTCGATGAACGAACTGATGACCCCCGCCGAAGGCGCCGACCTGTGCGGCGTCACGGTCGACACCATCTGGCAGTGGAAACGTCGCGGCCTCATACAGCCCGACGGGCTCGACGAACGAGGACGCCCGCTCTATCGGCAGATCACCCTCGCCCGAGCCGAAGCCAAGACCCGCAAGCGGGCAGGGCGCGTCCTGGCGGCTTAGCTCAGCACAGCGCCAGCCCGGTCTTGACCACCGAGCTAAGGTTCACCTTCAGGCCGTTGCCGAGTGTCGGATCGTCAGCCCAGATCGACTGCGGCTTCACGTACCTGACCTGGGCTGCACCGTTCAGGCCGTACTCAGTGCCGCCAGCCTCGAACGTCACCGCTTGCCCCGGCCGGCACCGCAGCGTCCCCGACTCCACCGTGAACGGCCACGGCGACACCGTCTCTCGCGACACTTCCTTGCTGTGACCGTCGTCGCCGGCGACCAGCCACGACACGCCGAAGATCCCAGCGACCACGACCACCGCAGCGACCCACTTCCCCCGCCGACTCTTGCCTGCCACAGCCACCACGCCTCCCCAGTGAGGCCGCTCAGCGTAGGGCAGGTGATCGACCGTGGCCAGACGTCGCGCCCTCACCGTCTGCACCGTGGCCGGCTGCCCCGAGCTCACCACCGGCGGCCGCTGCCCAGACCACCAGGCCCAGGCAGAGCAGGCCCGCGGCACCCGCACCCAGCGCGGCTACGGCCACCAGCACCGCAACCGCTTCCGCCCCGGCGTCCTGCAGCGCGACCCACAGTGCGTGTGCACCGACCAGGACCACGGACACGGGCAGCCCTGCAGCCAGCCCAGCCAGCACGCCGACCACTGGCCGCTGTCCCGCCGAGAGCTCGTCGACGCAGGCCACGACCCGGACGACCCAGCCCACGGCCGAGGCCTCTGCCACAGCTGCCACAGCCGCGAGACAGCACGCCACCAGCCCGGAGGATGGAACAGCCGATGACCGAGGACTACCGAGCCCAGCCCAACACCAAGGCCCTCACCCTGGTCGACGTCACCACTACAAGCGACGCAGAGCCGAGCTACATCCTCGGTCACGGCACCTACGAGGCCCTGGTCGCCATGGGCTGGACACCGCCAGCCACCACGGAGGGTGACTGACCCCAGGGGGTGGACCCCCCGACGGCCCACCGACCAGGACCGCCGGGGAGGCAGCCCGCAATCTGTACGGGTCTGGTGCCCCCTGGGGGCCGCCGACCGTAACCCAGAGTGACCCCAGGCGCGGGCCGCAACGGCCCCGCCGTGACGTGCCGCAACGGCACTGGAGAGTGATCACCATGGGCGGAATGGGCCCGGCCCCCAAGCCGGCGGGCGAACGACGACGGCGCAACGCCTCGATCGCAATGACCCAGCTCCCAGCCGAGGGACGCCAGGGCGAACCGCCCCGCTTCCCGCTGCCGCCTCTCGTCATCAAGGACGTCGACACGACTGCCCTGCGAGAGCGCGAGCTCGACCTGTGGGCCGACCTGTGGTCGACGCCGCAGGCCGTGATGTGGGAACGCACGCGCGCCGTGCTGACCGTCGCGCGCTTCGTCCGCTTCTCTGTCCTCGCCGAGAACGGCAACACCAAGGCGGCGACCGAGGCGAGGCAGCTGGAGGATCGGCTCGGCCTGAACCCGCAGGCGATGCTGCGGTTGCGGTGGGAGATCGCCCCGGACGAGGTGGCCGAGCAGCGTCAGAGCCGGTCGTCCCGACGCCCGATGAGTGCCCGACAGCGGCTGAAGGTGGTCGACCCCAGTGCCGTGGCGGGGGCCTGATCACCCGGGCGAGTTCCCCACGCTGGGCTGGACGATCGGCGAGTGGATCGAGGCGCACTGCGTCATCCCGGACGGCGACCGGATCGGCGAGCCATACCTGCTGACCGACGAGATGTGGCAGTTCCTGGCCTGGCACTACCGGCTCCGGCCGGACGCCGCCGAGGACCGGTGGGCGTCCGCCTGGGCCTACCGCCGCAGCCAGCTGGTACGGCCTCAGAAGTGGGGCAAGGGCCCGCTGACGTGCGCGCTGGTGTGCGCCGAGGCGGTCGGCCCGGTCCGCTTCGCCGGCTGGGACGCCGCAGGAGAGCCGGTCGGCCGGCCGTGGGAAACGCCCTGGATTCAGATCGCCGCTACTTCCGAGGATCAGACCGACAACGTCTACCGGGCGCTCGTCCCGATGATTGACGAGGGGCCGCTGGCCGACTGGATCCCGGACACCGGCGAGACCCGAATCAACGTTCCGGGCGGCGGCCGGATCGAACCGGTCACCTCCAGCGGCCGGGCCCGCCTGGGCCAGCGCATCACCTTCGCTGTGCAGGACGAGACGCACTCCTGGCTGGAGGCGAACGGCGGCTGGAGGCTGGCGGAGACCCAGCGCCGGAACCTATCCGGGACCGGCGGCCGGGCGGTGGAGACCACCAACGCCTGGGACCCGTCCGAACAGAGCGTGGCCCAGCGCACCGCTGAGGCCCGGGTCACGGACGTGCACCGCGACCACCGGATCCCGCCGCCGGCGTCGCTGGCGAACAAGCGGGAGCGGCACAAGGCCCTGCGGATCGCCTACGGCGGCTCGGCGGTCGGCGCTGGCGGCTGGGTGGACATCGACCGGATCGACGGCGAGCTCGTCGAGATCGCCGAGAAGGACCCGGCCCAGGCCGAGCGGTTCTACCTGAACCGGATCGTGGCCGGCACCGCTGGCTACCTCGACCGGCACCTGTGGGACGCCCGGGCCGCGGTCCGCCCGGTGCCCGCCGACGGCACCGCGGTGGTGCTCGGCTTCGACGGCAGTGACGTCGATGACTGGACCGGCATCAGGGCCGAGACCCTCGATGGCTTCCAGTTCACCCCGACGTTCGGACCGGACCGCACCCCGACGATCTGGGACCCGGCGGAGCACGGCGGCCAGGTGCCGCGCCTCGAGGTCGACGCCGCGGTGCAGGACCTGATGCGCCGCTACCGAGTCGTCCGGATGTACTGCGATCCGCCGTACTGGGAGACCGAAGTCGACACGTGGGCCGACCGGTACGGCGAGAAGGTCGTGGTCCGCTGGTACACCCAGCGGGCCGTGCAGATGCACGCCGCGGCGGAGCGCCTCCGCACGGACGTGATGAAGAAGGACAGCACGTTCCGGCACGACGGATGCCCAACGGCGGGCGCGCACATCGCGAACGCCCGCAAAGCGGCCAGGCCGGCGGACCGGTACGTGCTGAAGAAGGCCAGCCCGGCCCAGAAGATCGACCTCGCGGTGGTGAGCATCCTCGCTCACGAGGCGGCGGGCGACGCCATCAAGGCGGGCCTGGCCCGCGAGACGGAGTCGTGGGTGTGGACCGCGTGAGAGGAGGTGCCCTGTGGGGCTGACGCTGGAGCAGGCCGGACGGCTGGCGGACGTGCTGATGTCCGAGCTGCAGTCCCGCTCGGGCGCCGTCCGGACGGCGACGAACTACTACAAGGGCAAGGTGCCCCTGCGGTTCGCGAGCGAGCAGTACCGCCAGTACTTCGAGAAGCAGTACCGGGGGTTCAGCGACAACTGGGTTTCCGTGGTCGCTGAGTCCCCGGTGGAGCGCCTCGCAGTGACCGGCGTGAAGGCCGCCGGCGAGGTCACGGCCGACAAGGACCTGTGGGGGGTGTGGCAGCGCAACGGGCTCGACGCCGACTCCCAGCTCGGCTTCCTCGGCGCCGGGCTCGGCGCACGGGCGTTCGCGCTCGTGTGGGGCGACCCGGACGACGAGGAGACCCCGCGCGTCACGTTCGAGGACGCCCGGCAGGCCATCGTCCAGTACGAGCCGGGGAGTCGGCGATGCCGGCGGGCCGCTCTGAAGACGTGGCAGGACGGCAACTGCGAGTACGCCACCCTCTACCTCAAGGACGAGGTCTGGAAGCTGAAGCGGCCGGTCGGCGCGGAGCCCCGCAAGAGCCCGCTGCTGGCGCAGGCCGACGAGCTGGAACGCGCCTGGACGGAGCGGGACACGGGCAGCGAGCCGAACCCGCAGCCGAACCCCATGGGCCTGGTGCCGATGGTGGAGCTGCCGAACCGGCCGCTCCTGGCCGACGACCCGATCAGCGACGTCTCCGGCGTGATCGCGATGCAGGACGCCGTGAACCTGCTGTGGTCCCAGCTGTTCACCGCGAGCGACTTCGCGAGCTTCCCGCAGCGCGTTGTGCTCGGCGCCGAGCCGCCCAAGACGCCGATCCTTGACGCCAACGGCCAGGTGATCGGCTCCCGGCCGGTGCCGCTGGAGAAATTCGCCGTCGACCGCGTCCTGTGGCTCAGCTCCGACAAGGCCAACATCGGCTCCTGGCCGGCCGCGAACCTGGAGGCCTACACCAAGGTGATCGAGGTCGCGGTCGGGCACATCGCTGCCCAGACCCGCACCCCGCAGCACTACCTCGTCGGCAAGATGGCCAACCTGTCCGGCGACGCCCTGATCGCGGCCGAGACCGGCCAGGTCAAGAAGGTCCAGCAGAAGCAGCTCTGGTACGGGCAAGCGATCCGCGAGCTGTTCCAGCTGATCGCGCTCGCCCGCGGCGAGGACAGCAAGGCCCGCGCGCTGGCCGGCGGCACGGTCATGTGGGCGGACGCCGAGTCCCGTTCGATGGCCCAGCTCACCGACAGCCTGCTGAAGCTGAAGCAGATCGGCTTCCCCTTCGAGTACCTCGCGCTGCGGTACGGGCTCACCCCGACCGAGGTCGCGGACCTTATGGCCATGCGCGAGCAGGAAGCGGCCCTGGACCCGGTGTCCTCGCTGCTGGCCGGCAAACCCGACCCGATCCCGCCGCCACCGGAGCCGACCCCCGTCCCGCCGCAGGTGTGATGTGGACGCCGAGGCCCTCGCCATCGCCCACTACCGGCGCCAGCGGCGCATCACCCTGGCCGCCCTGCGCGCCGCCACCCGCGAGTGGCGCCAGCTACCCCAGGACGCCATCACCGAGGCGTGGATGTCCGCCACCGGGGACCGGGTGTTCGCGATCATCGCGGCCGCCCAGCTGGCCGCGGCCACCGGCAGCACCTCCTACGTGTCTGCCGCGGTCACGGCCCAGGGCGCGGATGGCCAGGCTCCCGAATTCCGGGTCGACCCGGCCGCGTTCACCCGGGTCGCCGCCGACGGCCGTCCGCTGGAATCCCTGCTCTACCAGCCGATCATCCGCACCAAGCAAGCCATCGGCGGCGGCGCCGCGTCGGGTGACGCGCTCGACCAGGGCTTGTCCGAACTGCTGCGGATCGTCGGCACGGAGGTCCCGGACGCGGGCCGGCAGGCCGTCGGCGCCGGCATCACGGCTGACCGGCGCACGACCGGCTACGTCCGTGTCCTGTCCCCGCCGTCGTGCGCCCGCTGCGTGGTCCTGGCCGGGAAGGAGTACGGCTGGAACAGCGGATTCCAGCGGCATCCGCACTGCGACTGCGTGCACCTGCCCATCACCCGCTACCGGCGGGGAGTGCACACGATGGACCCGGAGGGCTACTTCCGCAGCCTGTCCCGGGCCGAGCAGGACCGCGTTTTCACCATAGCCGGGGCTCGGGCCATCCGAGACGGCGCTGACATCGGTCAGATCGTCAACGCCCGCCGCGGCCTGTACACGATCGCCTCCGGGACGCACGGCGGACGCCTGCTGGCTACCCGAGAGGGCATGACCAAGCGGGGCCTGGCTGCCCGCCGCCTCAAGAGTCTGGTCGAGGCCGGCCGCGCGCCCGCACGGGCCCGTCTCATGCCTGAGGCGATCTACAAACTCGCGTCCGACCGGAACGAGGCGATCCGCCTCCTCCACCGGTACGGCTTCCTCTACTGACCAGGCCGCCGCAACGGCGGCCCCGACTCCTGCAACAGGAGCCCCGATGCACGACCGCACCCTGCCCCGCCACGCCCGTACGGGCCTGCTCGCCGTCGGCTGGCGCAAGCCGCGCCCCGGCGAGGACGGCGAACAGCCGATCTGGCCGATCCTCGGCGGCGCCCCCGACGACGGCGACGACGACCCCGACGACCAGCCGGACGACGACAGCCCGGACGACGGCGACGACGAGCCGCTCGGCGAGGCCGGCACGAAGGCCCTCGCGGCGGAGAAGGCCCGCCGCAAGGCCGAGGCCGAGCGCCGACGTGCCGCCGAGAAGCGCGCCGCCGACCTGGAGGCCGAGCTCGCCGCCGCGAAGAAGGGCGACGGCGGCCCCGACGAGGACCAGATCCGCCGCGACGCCACCACCGCGGCCACCGCCCGTGCCAACGAGCGCATCCTGCGCTCCGAGGTCCGCGCGGCCGCCGCCGGCAAGCTGTCCGACCCCCGCGACGCCCTGCGCTTCCTCGACCTCACCCGCTTCGAGGTCGACGAGGACGGCCAGGTCGACGAGGACGAGATCGCCGAAGCGATCGACGACCTCGTGAAGTCCAAGCCCTACCTGGCCGCAACGGCCGGCAGCACCAAGCCCCGGTTCGAAGGCACCGGCGACGGCGGCGCGCGCAAAACGCCCACCGGCCCCCGCCAGTACACCGAGGCCGACGTCAAGAAGATGACGCCCGAGCAGATCGACGAGGCTCACCGCAAGGGTCAGCTGCGCGACTACCTGGGCTCCTGACCGAGAGGACCCACAGCAGTGGCCATCACCCGTTTCAAGCCGGAGATCTGGAGCGCCAAGCTCCTGGTCGCCCTGCGCAAGGAGCTCGTCTACGGCGGGCCCGGCATGATCAACCGCGACTACGAGGGCGAGATCGCCAACGCCGGCGACACCGTCCGCATCACCTCGATCTCCGACCCGACCATCGGCACCTACGTACCGAACAGCACGACCATCGTGCCCGAGGAGCTCACCGACGCCCAGCGCACCCTCGTCATCGACCAGGCGAAGTACTTCGCCTTCAAGGTCGACGACGTCGACCAGCGCCAGGCCGCCGGCAACGTCATGACCGAGGCCATGTCCCGGGCCGCGTACAAGCTCGCCGACACCGTCGACCAGTACATCGCCTCGTTCTACACCGGAATCGTCGCCGCCAACCAGCTCGGGTCGACCGGCTCCCCGATCGACACCTACACCACCGTCACCGACGCCTACGACAAGGTGCTCGTCCCGCTGCGGACGGCCCTGAAGAAGGCGAACGTCCCGACGGCCGGCCGGTTCGTCGTCGTCTCCCCGGAGCTGATGGGCTCCCTCCTGCGCGACGCCCGGTTCATCAAGGCCAACGAGGCTGGCACCACGGACGCCCTGCGCAACGGCTTCGTCGGCCGGGCCGCGGGGTTCGACATCTACGAGTCGAACAACGTGCCCAACCCGTCCGGCGACACCCAGGTCATCATCGCGGGCGTCAACTCCGCGCTGACTTTCGCCGAGCAGATCAGCCAGACCGAGGCCTACCGGCCCGAGGCCGGGTTCTCCGACGCCGTCAAGGGCCTGGCCGTCTACGGCGCCAAGCTCGTCCGCCCGGAGGCGCTCGCCTGCGCCTTCATCAACCCGGCCTGATCGGAGACCTGAACCATGGCTCGCACCGCCGTCCCGTACAGCGTCCTGTCGCCGAACAGCTCGATCGCCGACCCGACGCCGACCACCGCGGACCCCACCAACCAGCACACCATCGCCAAGGCCACGCCGGAGCTCACGATGCTTCGCGTCTACAACTCCGGCGGCTCCTCCAACACCGCCACCGTCAAGGCCGGCACCTACCCGCCCGCCCTCGCCGCCGGCCAGGGCGACCTCGCCGTGACCGTCGGCGCCGGCGCCATCGTCTGGCTCGGCCCGTTCGAGTCCGGCCGGTTCCTCCAGGCCGACGGCTCGCTGAGCATCAACCTCGGCGCCTCCTTCGCCGGATCCCTGACCGCCTTCAAGATGCCGAGGAACACCTGATGCCCGAGACGATCTACGTCCTCGGCGAGGGCGGCGCGGTCATCGCCATGGACCTCCCTCTGCCCGACGCGATCGCCCACCGCATGACCACCGGCCAGCTGCGGCGCGTCAACGAGGACGGCAGCCCCTACACCGAACCGGCCGAGCCCGACGTGCCGCAGCTGCCGAGCCAGGCCCCGCCGACCAGCGCCCCCAAGAGTGAGTGGGTCGGCTGGGCGGTAGCCAACGGCGCCGACCCGGCCGCCGCCGAGGCGATGACCAAGGCCGACCTGATCGAGGCCCACGGCGTCTAGGAGGCGAGCATGAGCCTGCCCCCACTCGCCACCCAGGCCGACGCCACCACGTACGGCTACAGCCTCCCGGCAGCGACCGCCGACGCCCTCCTCGCGCGGGCCTCGGCACGCATCCGCCGGGCGGCTGGACAGCCCATCACCTCCAGCACCTCCACCGTCCGTCTCGCCGAGCACGACGGCACCGTGGCCCTCCCCGGGCCGCCGATCACCGCGGTGACGTCGGTCGTCGCGGTCGACAGCACCGGCACCACCACAGCACTTCCCTGGTGGTGCTGGGACGGCGAGCGGCTGACCGTCCCCTGCGGCACCGGCCAGGTGGAGGTCGTCTACACCCGCGGCTACGGCACCGTCCCGGACGGCATCGTCGAGCTGACCTGCGCGGTCGCCTCGCGGTTCGGGGCCACCCCGGCCGGCGCCGACGGGCTGCTGCGGTCCGAGCAGATCGACGACTACAGCAGGACGTTCGCCACCGAGGCCATCACCGCAGCCGGCGACCTGCTGCCTGGCGAACTGGAGGCCCTGGAGGCGGCCCTCGGCACGCCGGAGGCCTGGATGACGGGGAGCCGCTGATGCCCCTCGACACCCTCCTCGCCGCCGGCCGCACCGCGCACGAGGCCCTGATGGTCGACACCGTCCGCCTCGTGCGGCCAGGCACCGACGTCTACGACCCTGTCACCGGCGCCACCACCCAGCCGGACGCCCGGGTCCTCTACGGGCCCGGACCGGGCAGGGTCAAACCGAACGTGGTCCAGGACCACGGCAAGGAGGCCGGTGAGCGGCAGGTCGTGCTCCGCCGCTACCAGGTGGCCCTGCCGTGGTCGGCGATGCCGCTCGCGGTCGACCGCGTCGTCGCCGGTGACCAGGTGATCGTGGCCGCCTCTCCGGACCCGCGTCTGGCCGGGATGACCCTGTGGGTCACCTCGGTCGAGGAGTCCTCGACCGCCACCGCGTGGCGCCTGGAGACGGAGGACCGCTCGTGAGCATCGACATCACCGGACTCGAGGCTCTGGTCGCGGACCTGGCCCGGGCCGGCCAGGAGGCCGCGCGCGGCGCCCGACAGGTGGTCTCCCGCGGTGCGCTGAACATCAAACGCGACTGGCAGGCCAACGCTCGTGCGAGCGCCGGCCGGTACGCGCCGCACTACCCGGCGAGCATCAGCTACGACCTGGAGACCACACCGGTCGGCACGGGTGCGGTGATCGGCCCGGACAAGGGCGGGCCCCAGGGCGCCTTGGGCAACATCCTGGAGTTCGGGACGAGTCGGCAGGGCGGCCACAACGACGGCGGCCGGGCGCTGGCCGCCGAGGAACCCCGCTTCCTGGCCGCCATCGAGGAGTTCGGCGGGGGCCTGCTGTGACGATCCCTGCCGTCCTGCCGCACGTGGCCGCCATCCAGGCCGCCCTCGCAGCGGCCGGTCTGACCGTTTACCTCGGCGGCGCACCGGCCGGCCCGGCCCCGCTGCCCAAGAGCTACGTGGTCGTGTACAGCGGCCCAGGGGCCTCATCCACAGACTCCCTGGCCGACGACCGCACCACCCTCGACGTCCTGCTGCAGGTCACCTGCGTGGCCACGACTCCCGACGGCGCCCTCGGTACAGCCGACCGGGCACGCGCTGCTCTGTCCCCGGCGCTCGCCGTGGACGGCCGGGCGACGTGGCGGCCCGAGGAACTCGGCGGGCCGCCACTGCAGCGCGACGACGACGTCACCCCGCCCCTCTACTACCTGCCGATCCAGTACCGGATCCGCTCGATCCCCGCATGAGGAGGGCCCCATGGCCACCCTGACCACCCAGGTCATCAGCCTCGCCGGGCTGAACCCCGCCTACGTCGCCGCCGGCGGCTCCGGCGACAAGGTCGCCATGTCCGGCGACCGCACGTTCCTGCACGTCAAGAACGGCGGAGGATCGCCCATCACGGTGACGCTCACCGCGACCGGCGCGGTCCGCGGCCAGACCGTCACCTCGCCGACCGTGTCCGTCCCGGCCTCGGGCGAGCGCATGATCGGCCCGCTCACCGCCGACCTGCTCGCCGGTACCTCCGACGGACTCGCCGCCATCAGCTACTCGGCGACCACCTCGGTCACCGTCGCCGCCGTCCGCATCTGACCACCCCGCACGCCCTGGAGGGCCCATGTCCGACCTGATCAGCGACGGCAAGACCCGGGTTGCCTGGGTCGCCAGCGTCGCCAACATCAACGCCCCCACCACTACCGAGCTCAACGGCGGCATGGACCTCACGCCGCGCCTGACCCCCGACGGCCTCAAGATGGACCCGACCACCGCCGACGTCGACACCAGCTCGCTGGCCAGCACGTTCGACACCATGGAAGTCGGCCGGATCAAGTTCGACGGCGAGCTGACGGTCAAGCGCGGCAGCACGCCGACCGAGGACCAGCCCTACACCACCCTGCTGTACGGCACCCACGGCTACCTGGTCATCCGCCGCGGCATCGACTACTCGACCAACTTCGCCTCCGGCCAGCAGGTCGAGGTGTACCCGGTCGTGTGCGGCGAGCGCGCGAACAAGGCCCCCGCCGCGAACGAGGTGCTCAAGTTCATGAGCCCGCTCAAGGTCACCACCCAGCCGGCGACCAACGCGACGGTCGCCTGATGCCCCAGAAGCAGTCCCCGGGGCTGGACATTGAGGCGATCATCGCGGGCGCCACGGCGCGCGAAATCACCGTCCCGCTGTGCCTGGCCGGCGCGCTCCAGGGCGAGTACGAGGCCCTCGAGCGGCAGCTCACCGACGCGGCGGCACTGGTCGGCCAGTCCCTGGCCGGCAACCCCCGCACGCGGATCGCCGAGCGCATGGAGGCCCTGCGCGAGGAGATGGCCCAGCACCTGGTGGAGTTCCGGTTCCGGGCCCTGTCCCCGCAAGCCTGGTCCGACCTGCTGGCCGCGCACCCGGCCAGCAAGCCGGACATGCTGTTCGACCCGACGACGCTCTTCCCCGCGGTGATCGCCGCGTGCTCCGTCGACCCGGTCATGACCGTCGACCAGTACAAGCGGCTGGCGGAGAAGCTCTCCGCGGGCCAGCAGAGCGTGCTGGAGCAGGCCCTCTGGGACCTCAACAACGCCGCCCAGCAGGCCGTCCCTTTCTCGTTGCTCGCCTCCGCGACCGCCGCCTCCCGCACCGGCGAGAAGTAGAAGCCGCCCGCGCCTGGGGCGTCCCCCGATCGGTGTTCCTCGGCCGGGTCGTCGGCTCGGCCGAGCCGCTGTGGACCGACTCCGACCGCGCGTGGGCACTCGCCCTGGTCGTGGTCGAGGAGGACACCTGCCGCGGCTGTGGCCAGCCGCTGTCCGTCGCAACCGCGCCCGATGCCGAGGACGCGTGGGTGGCGGAGGTCATCCGCTGCCACGCGTGCACCGCCGCGGGCCAGCGAACAGCCCAGTTCCAGCAGGCCGGAGGCGACCCGAACGGGGCGCACGTCCACGTCCACCCGAGAGGAGGCTGACGTGGCCAACCGCACCGTCAACGTCCGGCTCAGCCTGGACACGGCCGCGTTCCAGCGCGGCGCCGGCCAGGCCGAGCAGGACAGTCGGCGTCTCGCGGTCACCGCGCAGGCCGCGGCCCGCGAGACCCAGACCGCCTACAACCGGGCGTTCGAGAGCACCGCCACCGCCGCGACCGCCGCGATGCGCGCCCAGCAGAGCGCGTTCGAGCGGGGCGCGACAGCAGCGACTGCGGCGAGCCGCACGGTCGCGGAGGCCGGCCAGACCGCGGCGGCGTCCACCGAGCGCATCGCTGCGGCAGCCGAGACCATCCCGGCGACGTTCCGGTCCGCCGCCGCGGCGGCGGACGCCTCGCTGTCGAGCATCACGACCGACGCGCTCGGGACGTCGCAGGCGCTCGCCCGCACTGGGGCGGTCACGGTCAACATGTCGGCGGCCGCGTCGGAGGCGCTGGCCGGGTTGGCGGCCGCTGCGGGCGGCAGCATGGGCGAGGTCACCACGGCGTCGGCCCTGGCCTCGACGGCGACCCGCGGGGTCGCGACCGCCGCCGGCGAGATCCCGGCGACGTTCCGCGCGGTCGCGACCGTCGGTGCGGCGTCGATGGCCGAGGTGACAGCCGCATCCACGCGGTCATCGCTGGCCATCGGGCAGGTCTCCGCCACCCTCACCAGCGCGAACCTCGCCGCAGCGACGGGCGTCGAGCGCCTCTCGCTGGCCTCGCGACTGGCTCTGTCCGAGGCGGCCACGTCGGCGGGTGTCGTCACGGCGGAGACCGCCGCCGCGCAGGCCACCGTGTGGGGCCGCGCGACGATGGCCGTCAGCGGGTTCGCCGCGGCCGCCCGGGCCAACGCGACCTCGTTCGGCGCGAGCATGGTGTCGGCGGGCGAGCGCGGGGAGAAGGCCTTCACGGCGGTCCGGACGAGCGGCCTGCTGATGATCGGCGCGTTCGCCGCAGCCAGCATCACGGCCGCACACTTCGAGAAGGCCATGTCCGGCGTCGCGGCTGTCGCCGACGCCACCGACCAACAACTCGCCCAGCTGCGGCAGGCCGCGATCGTGGCCGGCCGGGACACCGCCTACAGCGCGTCCCAGGCCGCGGACGCCGAGGGCGAGCTGGCGCGCGCGGGCGTCAGCGTCGCCGACATCACCGGCGGCGCGCTGAAGGGCTCGCTGTCCCTCGCCGCGGCTGGGCAGTTGGACCTCGCCGAGTCCGCAACCATCAGCGCGCAGGCGATGAACACGTTCAGCCTCAAGGGCGCCGACGTCGGTCACATCGCCGACGTCCTCGCCGCAGGCGCCAACAAGTCGGCGGCGGACGTGCACGGCCTGGGCGAGTCCCTGCGCATGGGCGGCCTGCTCGCCCACCAGACCGGCCTGTCCTTCGAGGACACTGTCGGCACCCTGTCAGCGTTCGCTGACCACGCGCTGGTCGGCTCGGATGCTGGCACCAGCCTAAAGGTCATGCTGCAGCGGCTGGTCCCGCAGTCCGACGAAGCCCGCGGCGTCATGGACAAGTTGGGTTTCAGCGCATACGACGCGCAGGGCAACTTCGTCGGCCTCACCGCGCTCGCTGGGCGCCTGCAGTCGTCGTTCACGAACCTCACGCCCGAGGCGCGGAACGCCGCCATGGCCACCATTTTCGGCAGCGACTCGGTGCGCGCGGCAACGATCCTGTACGAGCTCGGCGCCTCAGGCGTCGACCGCTACCGCGACGCCGTCAACGACCAGGGCGCCGCGTCCCGCATGGCCGGAACCCAGATGAACAACCTGGCCGGAGACATCGAGCAGCTCCGGGGCAGCCTCGAGGTCGCACTGATCAACGGCGGCACCGCCGCCAACGGGGTCCTGCGCGACATGGTCCAGTGGGTCACCAGACTCGTCAACGCCTACACCGACCTGCCTCCGTGGCTGCAGACCAGCGCGGTTGCGCTGCTCGGCATCGGCGGCGCGCTCACCGTGGTGGTCGGCGGCCTGATGCTCGCTCTACCGAAAATCGCGGCGTTCAAAGCCTCGGTGGCGACCCTGTCGGAGACCATGCCGCGGCTCGCGTCCGCGGCGTCCGGAGCCGCCGGCTTCCTGGGCGGCCCGTTCGGCGCGATCCTCGGCGTCGCCACGGTCGCCCTGTCGATCTTCGGCTTGGCCTCGCACGACGCGAAGCAGCAGCAGGAGAGCCTGACCGAGGCGGTCAAGGCGGACAGCAACGCGGTCGGCGCCAACGTCAAGGCATGGCTGGCCCACAAGCTGGAGCAGGACGGCGTGCTCAAGAGCGCCCAGGCGCTCGGGATCTCCACATCCGACCTGACCGAGGCGATCCTTGGCAACGCCGCAGCCCTCGAGCGCGTAAACGGCCAGCTGGCGCCGATGAGAGAGGAGGCCAAGGCAGCTGCTCAGGCGGCCGCCGATGCCGGCGGCGGCCAGACCGAGTGGGCGCAGGGCATCACCAAGGTCGACAAGGCCCTCGGCGGCCTGACCCCACAGATCAGCGGCGCGGTCGACGCAGCCAAGCGCGAGGCGGAGGCGAGCGGCACCGCCGCGGACAGCACGAAGAGCCTGGGCGGTGCGGCCAAGGTCACAGCCCAGGACATCAGCGACACCCGCACCGAGGTCGAGAAACTTAACGACGCGCTGAACGGCCTCAACGGCGCGAACATCTCGGCCGCGAAGGCGGCTGTGTCGATGCAGGGCGCTCTCGCCGACCTGAAGGACAAGGTCAAGGAGAACGGGGTCAACCTCGACATCACCACAGAGAAGGGCCGCAACGTCAAGACCGCGTTCCTGGACGCCGCAGCAGCCGCGCAGGCCCACGCCGAGGCGGTCATGAAGCAGACCGGCAGCACCGAACAGTCGGTGGCCGTGCTCGGTGAGGACATCGATGCCCTCAAGCGGGTGATGAAGCAGGCCGGGTTCACCCAGCAGCAGATCGACTCGCTGACGGCGGCGTACGCCCAGCTTCCACCAGCGAAGGAGACCAAGGTCACCGATCCCGGCGCCCTGCAGACGATCAAAGACCTGGAGGAGGTCAAGGCCAAGGTCGAGAACGTCCCGCCCGGCAAGACCGTGACCGTCCGGGCGCCGAGCGCCGACGCGATCCAGGCCCTGCAGGCGATCGGCTACCAGGTCGAGGCTCTGCCCGGCGGCAAGGACGTCCGGGTCACCGTGCCGACGAACGACGCCGCGAACGGGACCGCGAGGATCCAGCAGGCCATCAACGGTATCGAGGGTCGCACCGTCACGGTGCGGGTCGACTACTACGATCCGGGCTACGCCGACCGGCATCAGCCCGTCAACAAGGCCTGGGGCGGCGTCACGAAGTATGCGAACGGTGGCGTCCGGGCGGCCGCCGATGGCCTGTCGGGGCGCCAGGCCATGATGTCCTCCCGGCCGATCCTGTGGGCCGAGGCCGGGCCCGAGGCGTACATCCCGCTGGATCCCGCCAAGCGCGGCCGCAGCATGGCCCTGCTGGGCGAGGTCGCGAGCATTTTCGGGCAGCAACTCGTCCCGGCACGGCCGGTGGCCGGCGAGCTGATCCCCGCCCGGCAGCTCGCCGCCCCGACGGCCCCCGTGCCCCAGGACACCCACCGCACCACCAACGTCACCCTCTACGGCGCCCGCCAGGCGACCAGCGAACAGCTCGCCGACCTGGTCCGGCACATCGAGTTCATCGGCTGAGAGGAGGTGATCGGGTGGCCGGCTACACGCCGGGGCAGATCCTCGGCGGCCGTCAGATCACGCTCGGCACGCTGCAGCTGGGCGCGGTCGACGGCGCCGGGGTCGCCTGGACCATCGCCCCCGACGGCCTCAAGGGCTGGTCCGGGCCTGCGATCCGCACGCAGTACTCCGACCGCGAGGCCGACCACGGTGCATGGGCCGGGCCCACCTACCTGGGGGCCCGGACCATCACCCTGGCTGGCACCATCATCGCCCCGTCCCTCGCCGCCCTGGACGCGGCCGCAGAGCAACTGCTCGCGGCGGCCGCCATCACGGACACCACTCTGACCATCGCCGAGACCATCCCCAAGCAGGCCACGGTCCGGCGGAGCGGCGAGGTGCTGCTGGAGTACGACACCGACCGGGTCGCCCGCTACTCGGTGATGCTCACCGCCCCCGACCCGCGCCGGTACAGCACGACGCTCCAGTCCCGGTCAACCGGGCTGCCGCAGACGACTGGCGGCTTCAGTCTGCCGATCGTGCTGCCCCTGACGATCACCGCGACCACCGCATCCGGGACGTTCACGCTCGCCAACCAGGGCAGCATCGGCACCAGGCCGACGCTGACCGTCACCGGGCCGTGCGTCGGCGGGTTCACGGTCGTCGCGTCTCAGCCGTCGGGCGCCACGACCCAGCAGACGTACAGCGACAGCCTGCTCGCCGGCGACACCCTCGTCATCGACGCGCAGGCCCGCACCGTGCGCCTCAACGGCCAGACCAGCAGGCGCCGGTACCTGTCCGGCACCTGGCCGGAGATCCCCCCGCAGTCCTCGCTGAGCTTCAGCTGGTCCTGCCCCAACTACTCGTCGTCTGCGCTGCTGACCGGCACCGCGCGCTCGGCCTGGATGTGAGGAGCCGACATGCCCACCGATCCGCTCTGGCTTCCCACCCTCAGCTACGACGAGACCGAGCTCCGCAAGATGGACTCCGCGCTGGTCATGGCCGACGGCACGGCGATGGGCTCGCGCCCCGGCGTGCGGCCCGGCGACGCCGGCCTCACCGTCACCCTCTCCGGCACAACGGTCAACGTCTCGACCGGCACGGCGGTCCTGTACCGATCCGGTCAGGGCGTTTACCGCGCGCAGATCCCGGCGTCCACCGCGGGTACCCTCGCCGCCGCCGACGGCACCTACACCCGTATCGATCTCGTCTACCTGCGCGTGTGGGACACCGCCGTCGACAGCTCGAGCCTGCGGAAGGCGGACCCAGTGCTGCTGACCGGCACCCCCGGGGCGGCCCCGGCCGCACCGACACCGGGTGCCACCGAGATCTACGTGCCGCTGGCCACCATCACCGTGCCCCCGACCGGCAGCGGCGGCACCGGCTCAGCCACCGTGTCCACGGCCGTCCGCCAGGTCACCGTCGCCCCGGGCGGCATCCTGCCCGTCTCCAGCACCGCCGACATCGCGGCCGCCGGCACCTACACCGGCCAGGCCCGCTACAACACCGTCCGCGCCATGCCCGAGTACTGGAACGGCACCGCGTGGGTCGCGCAGGGCGACTGGAGCTCCTACACGCCGACGTTCACCAGCCTCGGCGGCGGCGCCAGCATCGGCAACGGCACCATCTACAGCCGCTGGTACCGGCTCGGCAACTCCGTGGTGTGGCAGGGCCAGATGACCATCGGCTCTACCACCAACGGCGGCTCCGGGCTGTGGTTCATCAGCATGCCGACGCTGCAGCCCACCACGCCCGCCAGCGTCGCCTTCACCCGCACCGGGACCCTCAACTACATCTCGGGCGGCAACAACTACGTTGGCCTGATCAGCTGCAACCCCAGCGACGGCGGCAAGGCGACCTTGATCGCCAAGTCGTCGTTCAGCAGTACCTCGTTCGACAACGTCGGCGCCAGCACCCCGACGACCATGGTCACCGGCGCACAGATCATCTGGGCCGTCGAATACGAGGCCGCCTGATGGCCGCGGTCGAACTCGCCTGGTACGGCTGCGACCTGCGGACCGGCGGCATCTCCGAGGAACTGCCCGCCCTGCGACCGGACCAGCCGCTCAGCATGCGCATCGGGACGCCCACCAGTGGCAGCTTGTCCCTTGCGCTCGCCGGCGCGCCCCCGGAGTGGGAGGCCGCCACCGACCCGGGCCGGTCCATGCTGGTCGCCGTTGACACCCTCACCGGGCAGCCGCTGTGGTCCGGGCTGGTCCTGCGGCGCGAGGGCGGCTCCGGCCCGACCGCCACCCTCCAGGTCGCCACTCCCGAGGCCTACCTGGACCGCCGCTACCCGGGCGACTACACCGCCACCGCCGACGCGTCGACGGTCATGTCGGCGCTCGCCACGCCCGCGCTCACCAGCGGGCCGCCGCTCGCCCTCGACACCACCGCCAGCGGGACGACCATCACCTACACGATGGCCGACTCGGACGACCGCACCGTCCTGTCCGCGCTGCAGGAGATCGCGGCCATGGCTGGCGGCCCCGAGTGGACGATCGACACCGTGTGGGGCGACGCCGCCCAGACGAAGTTCCAGCTCTACCTGCGGATCCGACCGACCCTCGGATCCACCTCGGGCGACGCCGCGTTCGACATGCCGGGCTGCATCTCCTCATACTCGCTGACCGAGTCGTATGAGCGCGGCAAGGGCGCCACCCGGGTGACCGCCCGGGGCGACCAAACCGGCAACGTCCGCTCGTCCTCGACCGTGCACACTGCCGACGCGCTGATCGCTTCCGGCTGGGGGCTGTGGGAGCACCGCTGGACCCCGGCCCAGGGCATCACCGACACCGCACAGCTCGACCGGCACGCCACCGAGGCGCTCGCCCTGATGGGCACCGGCACCCGGGCCTGGACCGTGACCGCCGTAGCCTCCGCCGCCCCCCGGCTCGGCTCCGCCTGGGACCTGGGCGACACCGTCTCCATCACCGTCGACTCCTCGCCCCGCCACCCCGCCGGGATCTCCACCACCGCCCGGGCCTACGCCTGGACGCTCGACCCCCGCGCGGACCGCGTCTCCCCGATCCTGCTGGAGGACGAGTGACGACCCGCCAGGATCAGCTGCCCGGCGGCCCGGCCGCGCTCGGCGCCCGCATCGCGGACCTGGAACGGCAACTGCGCGAACTCCGCGCCGCACTGCCGGACCTGTCCGCCGCCGACGCCGTGCTGCCGCCGCTTGACACCGACCCGACCCGCTGGCCGCAGACCACCCTCACCAGCTGGACAACCATCGCGTCGTGCAGCAACGTCCGCTGGTCCACCCAGCTCCGCCTGGTCCTCAACACCGCCACGTCCGGCGGGGGCGCCGGCAACATCCGCGTCACTGTCAACGGTGCCCAATGGGGGCCCGTCGTGGCCGCCGGGACGCCCTTCGACTACACCGGCGCCCTGCCCTCCAACGTCGTTGTCGGCACCGTCTACCGGATCACGGTCGACGCCCAGCGCACCTCCGGCTCCGGCACCGTCCACGCCCAGACCCAGCTCATCCGCAACCTCATGTAGGAGCCCCGTGCGCACAGTCGCCACGCTCGTCGCCCTCACCCCGGGCGATCTCGTCAGCCGCCTCGACCAGCTCGCCGCCGCCGAGTACCTCGCCGGCCGGTGCGGGCAGCTCGCCCCGCCCCAGTCCGGCCAGCCCGCCGTCTACGGCGAGCTGTGGCTCCTCGCGGTCGCCCGGATCGCCGTCGACCCCGGCGAGTACATCGTCTACGCCATCACCAGCGAGGACGACGTCCCCGGCTGGCCCTACCGAACCGGCCAGTACACCGGCGGCATCCGCACCGCCACGGACATC
Source organism: Kitasatospora sp. NPDC048194 (assembly GCF_043202455.1). Lineage (NCBI taxonomy): Bacteria > Bacillati > Actinomycetota > Actinomycetes > Kitasatosporales > Streptomycetaceae > Kitasatospora > Kitasatospora sp. NPDC048194. Next base: position 17,456 of record NZ_JBIDAK010000024.1, on the reverse strand, counting down.
GCCCGCCCACTCGCCGCGGCCGGCTACACCGTCGCCCTCCGCCACTACGCCAGCTTCGGCGTCAGCTCGGCCGCGGCCGACGTCCCCCTCACCTGACCCAGCCCGCCCTCGAGGAGGGACACATGCCCGACCTGTGGATGCCTGGTGCTGAGGTGCATGACCTCGGCGACCACGCGCCGACCGACCAGCAGTACCCGCCTAAGGCCATCGCCCACATCACCTGGGACCGCAACGCCACCGCCGCCGCACCCCAGGACTGGGTCAGCTTCGACAGCCTGGTCACCTACTTCACCGGCAGCGGCGCCGGCGCGGCCCCGCACATCATCTGGGACCCGTTCAGCGGTCGCGTGGCCCAGCTGTTCCCGGCCGACAGCCGCTCCAAGAGCGTCGTCGACGCGCCGGGCGGGACCCGCACCAACCGGGCCGGGCGGGTGGTGATCCAGATCGAGGCGGTGTTCTTCCCGTACTGCCGTTACCAGGGTCGGGTGTACCCGAGGCTGGTGGACACGCCGTGCGCGGGCTGGGACCGACTGCACGCCTGGATCTCCTCGTGGGGTGTGCCGGACGTGTGGCCGATGGGCCGCCCGGTCGACTTCACCTCCCATCGCGACGAGACGACTTGGGAGACGCGCGGCGGCTGGTACGCGCACGCCCACGTCCCCGAGAACGACCACCAGGACCCGGGCTCTTGGCCCGACTTCACCGCGCCGACCCCGGCGCCGACCCCCCAGGAGGACGACATGCCCCTGACCGACACCGACGTCGAGCGCGTAGCCCGCCGAGTCGTGCTTCTGCTCGCCCAGGGGCTCGCCGGCCAGGCCCCGTCCGGAGCGGACGACAACCTGACCTGGCTGACCAACTGGTACCACCAGTGCAGCCAGTCGAGTACCGCGGCGGTCCTCGACTACAAGCTCGGCGCCGCCGGCGTCGCCTCGCTCGCCGAGAAGATCGACGCCATCCCGGACGCCACCGCGGCGAGGTTCACCAGCGGCATCACCCTGACCGTCAACACCACCCCGAAGGGGGCCTGATGTCCGACTCCGCCCGCCGCACCATCCGCACCATCCTCGCGGTCGTCCTCGCGCTCGCCGCCGGCCTGCCCCTCCTCGTCCACACCGCGGGCCTGCCGGACACGCTGCCCGGACTCGGCACCGTCCTCGCCGTCGCCGCCGCCATCACCCGCGTCATGGCGCTGCCCCAGGTCAACGCCTGGCTGCCGTCCTGGCTGCGGATGGCCCCGCCCGCCCTGCTGCCGGACCCGACCGCGCCTCCGGTGCCGCCCGTTCCGCCGGCCGGGAGTCTCGAGTGACGAGCCCAGCCCCGGACGCCGGGGTGTACATCAGCCCGGCCCAGACGCACGCGGAGGTGAGGCGGATCGCCGACGGCCAGATCAGGATGGAGGCCAAACTCGACGCCATCCTCGGCGACCAGCGCGAGCACCGCGAGACGATCGCCGACCACGAGTCCCGGATCCGCCGCCTGGAAGCCTCCCGGTGGCCGCTGCCGACCATCGGCGCGATCGTCGGCGTCGTCGGTGCGGCCGCCGCTGCCTACGCCCTGGTTCACCCCTGAACACCACGCCCCCGCCCGGACATCCGGGCGGGGGCGCTTCGTCGTTGGGACGAGGTCGCTACCACGCGAACGGCGGCGGAGCACTGGACTCCGCCGCCGACGGCTGCCCGCCACCTACAGCGGGTATCGTCCGCAGTGCTGACCCACGAACGGAGCCCAGTATGCCCCTCAACGCCACCGAGCACACCGGGGACCGCATCGCCCGGTACCGGAAGCTGCGTCATCTCACCCAGAGAGCCCTGGCCGAGACGGCCGGCGTCTCGTACAGCATGCTCACCAAGATCGAGCAGGGCGTGAAGCCCGCCTCTCCGGGAGTCCTCGCCGCGATCGCCCGGGCGCTGTCCGTCCAGACCGTCGACCTGACAGGCCAGCCCTACCTCACCGAGCTGCAGCAGGACGAGCTGGACGGCCTGATTCAACCGATCCGCGAGGCACTCGACCTGTACGACCTCGGCGCCGACCCCGAGGTCGCACCGCGCGGTGTCGCCGCCCTGGCCGCCGAGGCGGACCAGCTGTGCGCCCTGGTCCGGGACACCCGACTCAAGGATGCCGCCCGCGCCCTGCCGGCGCTCATGACGGAGGCGACCACCGTCGCGCACACGGTCCAGACGGACGAGGCCTGGCGGGTCCTGGCGAGCACCTACCGCACGGCCTACGACGTGACCGCGAAGCTCGGCTTCGCCGACCTGTGCGTGGTCGCCCTGGACCGCATGGCGTGGGCCGCCGAGCGCGCCTCCGACCCCGTGCTCGCCGGCGTGCGCCAGTACCTGCGCTCCCTGGTCTACCTGCGGGCCGGGCAGTACCGCATGGGCCAACGCCTCGTCAGCGTCGGCATGAAGACCCTCGGGCAGGGCGCGCCGGACGAAATCCGGGACGTCGCCACCGGGCAGCTCCACCTCGGCGCGGCCGTCCTCGCGGCCCGCAGCGGGGACGGAGACTCCGCCGCCGGCCACATCGCCGAGGCGGCCCGGCTCGCCGAGGCGACCGGCGAGGCCACCCGGGTGCACTGGCTCAGCTTCGGCCCCACCAACGTGGCCGTGCATCAGGTCGCGACGCTCGCCGAGCAGTGCCAGTACGCCGAGGCGCTTCAGGCCGCGCGCGGAGTCGCCATCCCCGCCGACTGGCCAGCGTCCCGGGTGTCCGCGCACCTGGCCGAGGTGGCCCGCGCCCAGCTGTGGACCGCGCGCCCGGACGCGGCGCTGGCGACGCTCCAGAGGGCGCGGGAGATCGCCCCGCAGCAGACGCGCTATCACCCGATGGTGCGAGAGACCGTCGCCGGGCTGGTCTCAGCGCACCGCTCCACGCCGGGCACCCTCTCCAACCTGGCGCATTGGGTCGGCATCTGACGATCACACACAGGGGCCGAACTATCACCGAAGAGTGATAGTTCGGCCCCTGTGTGCGGCCGACACTCTCAGTATCGGGACACCTACACCGAGGAGAGAACGATGGCCGCCACCACCCGGTCGCTGAACCGGACACCCCAGGAACTCGCACGACGCCACCACCTGCACGACGCCGCGTCCGGCGCCCTGGGCGACAGCGTGCGGGTAGTCGCCCCGCGCCCGGCCGCCCGGCTCACCTGCGCTCAGCGCAACGGCCGCGCGTGCGTCGCCTGCGGCCGCACCACCGGCCTGCAGGACGCCGGCCACGTTGAGGACGAGGGGCTGGTCTACGCGGTCGTGGTGTGCTCGGCGTGCCCGCGGTACGCGGCGAGCCTGGAGGCCCACCGGTGACGGCTCATTTCAACCCCGACGGCCCTGAATGGCGTGCCGCCCTCGCCGGCGTCGACGAGTACATCGAGCGCATGCGCGGGCGCCGCACTGACGCAGCTCACGAGGTCGCCGAGCTTGAGGCTGCCGTGTACGGGACCACGCCGGCCGATCAGAGTGACGAGTGAGCGTCGTCGGTGAGACTCCGTCGCTCGATCCCAGCCCCGGGCAGGCAGCCGGCTACTGCCGCGACTGCGGCCAGTACGGGCGGGGGCGCTTCGACGACATCCGAACGTCCCTGACGGACTGGATCACCGAGCACGTGGGGTGCCCGGGGCCTGTCGACCCGCAGGGTGACGATTGCTCCTGAACCCGGTGCGGCGCGGGCCGCGGTGCCACGATGGTGCGTCCCGCAGGCGCGACGAGAGGACGTCATGAGCGGCGTTGTCCCCTACGACCGCCAGGGCCGCTGGCCCGGCCGACGTCGAGGAGTTCCGGCTCCGACCCGGCAGAAGTTCCATCCGCCCATGCCCCCACCGGATCAGATCCCGGTGGTCGAGGAGATCGAGGAGGACAGCATGGACGACGGGCAGAATCCCGCGTCGGGAGGCTCCGGAGGGATCGGTGGCCCGAAGGCGCCGCCGGCCGGGCCGTCCAATCCGCCGCCGCCGAACCCGCCGCCGACCGAGTAGCGGCGGCGCATGGCCGGCCGTGCGGCGGCACGGCCGGCCTCACTCGTCCCAGAACAGCCGCCATATGGGTAGGCCAAGGCCGTGTGCGACCTGGGCGAGGTGGTCGTGGGTGAGCATCGCCTCGCCCAGTTCGATCTTCGAGATCGTCTTGCGGTGCAGCCCGGACCGCTCCGCCAAGCCCTCCTGCGTCAGGCGTTGAAGGCGTCGCGCCCGACGAATCCGCTGGCCGGTCATGCGTCGCTGCTGGTCGAGGTACGCCTGGTCTGGCGGAGGAGGGGGGAGCACCCTCCGACGCTCACCATTCCATGATCCAAAGTCTGCCCCCAGCCAGGGACAATTCGAGCGAATATTCGTTCGCTTATGATTGGTACATGCAGCCGGGGGGACCGAACCGGGAGCACGCCCTGAGCACCGCCTATGCCCTCGTCCTCGACGACCGTGAATCACGGCACGCCGACTTGGCGAGCGCGATCGCAGCGTTGGTCGAGCTACTCGCCACCATGGCCCTCGATCCGGCTCAGCGAGACGCATACCTCTGGTTCCTTGGAGACGAGGGCCGGGTACGCGATTTCCTGCTGGCGGATGGCGAGTACCGGCTTACCTTCGTGGCGGACCAGCAGCAGCACGTTGCCCTTATCCGCCAGCTGGGCTGACCCCCTGGTAGTGCGCTTCATGCCTGCCGTACCAGTACGTCAGCTGAGGAAGGGAGTCGACCCCCACGGCCTCCCTCAGGGGATCGAGGTGCGTTGAAATCGTGCGCCGGCTGACGCCGAGCGAGCGGCCGATGACCTCCAGGCCTTCACCTCGCACCAGCCCCTCAAGGATGGCTTTCTGTGTCGGCGTGATCTCGACGAAGGGGCGGCCGTCCCACGGCATGGCACCGCCCCAGAGCAGGTCCATCATCGTCGCCAGGCACTTCACTACGGCGGCGTCGTAGATGAAGAGCGCGCGCTCGTCCGGGGGCGGCCCCTGCCCCTCCCACGGAGTCAGGACTGCGGTGACCGCCGTCTTGCGGTCGATGATGACTGTGCGGGGGAACCGGTCCACCACGGTACGGACCTGAGCGCCGTGCACCGTGACTGTCTCTGCCCACCGGGCGGTGGGCCCATCACCTCGGGCGCTGTAGTGATAGATGGTCCGCATCTTCACGCCGCGGCCTAGCACCTCGAGGTCGCGCTGGTAGCTGAGGGCCAGTTGGGCGGCCGGCCGCGGTCCATTGGGCTGAGCGGTGAACAACTCGGTCTCGCACGCCGCAAGGAGCGGTGTGAGACGGTCTTGGATGACGTCGAGGCCGGCCAGGTACTCGATGGATCCGCTCGTGGACGGCTGTGCCATCTGATAGGCGCCGACTAGATCGCTCATCTCGTTGGCGACGGAGGCGGCTTGGGACAGGTACCGACTGCCGAGGTTCTGAAGGTGGGTCTGCCAGTGCAATGCCGCACTGGCCGCGTTGAGGGCGGTGTAGTAGCCGGGCCGGTTCGGGTCCGGTGCCGCCAGCCGCATGGCGAGGAGTTCGTCAAGCGGGTTGCCGGGCTGCGGAGCAGTCCCGGACCCCTCGAGCAACTTGCGGTAGAGCCGCTTCGCTTCACAACTGAGAAGGTTTTGACTGTCCCCTGAGTCCGAAGTGTCCACTTTCACCCCCGCGCCGACCTTCCAGTATGGGAAGTCTAGCCGCCGCGACCCCTTGAGCGCTTGAAGTCGCAACTACCCCACGCGAACACTAGTGCGTGCGCGAGACATCAACGCGCACACCTTCCCCAACGCTGAAAGGGGTGTCCCATGCCTCGCACGCGGATCGCCCGCTTCACCGCGGCCATCGTGGCCGGCACCGCACTGGTCGCCGGGGCGGCACTGGTTGGCGCTGCCGCGCCGGATAGCACGCGACCGCCCGTCGCGGACTCGAGCTGGGGCGGCGTCGTCGCGCCGGACCCAGGTCCCACCCCGACCGTGGTGGCGTCGGCCATGACCGTCAACGACTCCTCCTGGGGCGGCTGACGCAGCTCGTTAGGCCCGGTCGGCGGCTGCTCTCCGACCGACCGGGCCCCTGAACACCTCCACGGAGTGCCCGATGGAGACGGGCGCTACGAGGAGGAAACCGTGAGGTCGTTCGAATCCTACTGACCTCACCGCCGCTCGGGACCCGCCGCATGGCGGGGAGCGAGTAGCAAACAACGCCGGGGCAGGTCCTGACCCCCCTACACCCCGGCGCATGAAAGCGCCCCCACGTCGCTTCGGCGACTGGGGGCGCTTTCCGTGTGTGGGCAAGCGATCTGACCTGCAGGTTCCTCATGATCGTTTGGGGGAAATTTAGGAGGAGAACCCGCGTGCCGAGACTGTAGTGAGACTGTCCAAGACTGTGCTGAGACTGCCGCTACGACTGCGGCCCGGGTCGGGATCATGCTCCTGACCTGGGCCGCAGTGCGCATTTCAGCTGTTCACGACGTGGGCGCGGACGGTTTCGAACCGCCGACATCTGCTTTGTAAGAGCAGCGCTCTACCACTGAGCTACGCGCCCCCTGCCGTGGCCCGACCGGGCGCACGACGAGTGCCTAGGGTACCTGGTCCCGGGGGGTGGTGAGCGCAGTGGGCCGGGGCGCGGCGTGGGGAGGGGGGTGGGGGAGGGCGGAGAGGTGGCGGCCGGGGGGAGGTGGAGGCCCGGGGTGCCCGTGGGGCGGGTGGATCGGGGAGAATGGGCGCGGATCAGCGGGTACGGCGGTAGGTCGGAGCAGGGAGCGCGCAGTGGCGGTGGCCGGCGGGAGCGGGCGGCGGGGGCGGCGTGGGGTGGCGGGGGCCGTCGGGGACGCGCTGGTGGTGCCGGTGGTGCTGGCGGGCGCGTTGGGGGCGGTCGCGGTGGCGTCGGCCGGCAGCGGCGGCTGGTGGGGCCGGCGTGGCGGTGAGGGGGTGCGGGCGGAGGCCAAGGAGGCCCGGGCCGCGGCGCAGGAGGCGTTCTACGAGCTGGAGGAGACGCAGCGCGAGGTGAAGCTCGCGGTGGAGACCGTGCGCGCCGCCGAGGAGGACGGGTCGGCGCAGCGGGCGCTGGCCGAGCTGCCGGCGATCTCCGGCCGGGTGGAGCAGGTCACCGTGAACTACCTGGCCGCCCTGGACGCCCAGGACCTCGACAGCGAGGCCCTGGACGCCGGTTCCGCCGCCCGGGCCCGGCGCCAGTTGGAGGACGTGAAGGGCCAGCTGGGCGCCGCCCGCGCCGAGCTGAACGACTTCCTGCGACGTCTGCAGCCGACCCTCCAGCACGCCGAGCAGCAGTTGATGCGCGTCACCCCGGCCGTCGAGCAGGCCAAGCGCGCGCTGCTGCAGGCCACCACCGTCCTGGACGAGGTGCGGGGCGCCGGGCTGCGGGCGGACGACCTGGCGGCCCGGCTGGCCGAGCTCGCGCCGGAGCTCGGGCGGTTGAACGAGGGTCCGGCGCGGCACGGCGTGGCGGCCACGCTGCGCCGCGCCGACGACGTGCGTCGGCGCGCCGAGGCGGTGAGCGCCGACGCCGCGCAGTTGCCGGAGCGGGCCCGAGAGCTCGACCGGCGGGTGTCCAGCCTGCGGACCCGCCTCCAGGCGCTGGAGACCAAGGCCGAGACGGTGGAGCCGGCGCTGAGCGAGCTGCGCCGCCGGTTCAGCACGGCCTGCTGGCAGGACCTCCAGCGGGTGCCCGAGCAGGTCGCCGAGACGGGTCGCGCCGCCGGGCAGAAGCTCGCCGAGGCCGCGCGGGCCCGGGACGAGCAGCGCTGGGCGGACGCCACGGCCGCGATCGGTACGGTGCGCGCGCTGCTGGAGACCGCGGACGGCTCGGTGCTCGCCGTGAACGATCGGCTGCGGCAGCTGAACGAGGTGCAGCACGACCCCAACCGGGAGATCGAGCGGGCCCGCTTCGCCCTCCGGGACGCGCAGCGCCTGGCGATGGCTGGCCGCAGCGCGCCGGACCCGCGGCACGCCGCCCCGCTGGACCAGGCGGTGGCCCGGTTGGACCAGGCGGTGGCGACCCTGCAGGCGGCCGGTCGGCACCCCGACTACTGGCACTTCCTGACCGAGCTGGCGGCGGTACGGGACACGGCAGCGCAGGTGATCGGCATGATCCGCGGCGATCTCGGCCACCGGTAGCGGGAGCATCCCCTCCACCGGTGCCGCCGGCCGTGCGGTCCTCGGTACCCTGCCGGTATGCCACGCTACGACTTCCGCTGCCGCTCCTGCGGCGCCACCTTCGAGCTCCGCCGTCCGATGGCGCAGGCCAACGACCCCGCCGTCTGCCCGGAGGGCCACGAGGACACCGTGAAGCTGCTGACCACCGTCGCCGTGACGGGAGCCGCCGGAGCCGCCGGAGCCTCCGGGGCGGCCGGCCGCGCGCCGCAGCAGGGTTCCGGGGGCGGCTGCTGCGGCGGCGGTTGCTGCGGCTAGCAGCGGCTGCTGCGGCTACCGGCGGTAGCTGCGGCTAGTAGCGCACCGCAACGCATCCGGCGCCGCTGCGGTCGGTCAGCCCGGGAGGGCGGCCGCCGCGGTCACCGAGGCGGCCGCCAGGAACCGACGGACGATCTCCTCCCCCGCCGTCACGCCCACCTCGGTCAGGGCGGTGACGCCGGGGGCCGTCCACCCGCTGTCGGCGAGTTCGCCGTGGCCCGGCCGCCAGGCGGCGTGCGCGGCGAGCAGCAGGTCGGTGTCGAGCAGCGAGTCCCCGGCGGCGAGCACGGTGCTCGCGCCGCTGCGCCGGACGGCTTCGGCGAGCGCGGCGCTCTTGCGCAGCGGCTCCGGCACCGCGTACACCTTCCGTCCCTGGAGCGAGACCCGCCAGCCGCGTTCGGCGCACCAGCCGGCCAGTTCGGCGAGCCAGCCGTCCGGCAGCCCGTCCCGGTCGACCACCAGGTAGGCGAACAGCCCGTCGGCGACCCGCCGTTTGCGCGTCCACTCCGGGTCGGCGGACAGCGCGAGCTGCCGGACCACGTCGTCCAGCGGCGCCGAGCCGGCCGCGATCCGGGCGGTGATCTCGCGGCGCCAGTCCTGGTCCGGTTCGCCGTCCACCAGCAGGTGCCCACCGTTCGCGCAGATCGCGTAACCCGGCACCGGGCCGGGCAGGTTGACGCGCCGGTACTGTTCGACGGTCCTGGTGGTGGCGGGGACGAAGGCGGCCGTGCGGGCGAGTTCGACGAGCAGCGAGGCCGCCCGTTCGGTCAGGAAGGAGAGCGGCCGCCCGTCCAGGACCTCGACGCAGAGCAGCCGCGGCGCGAGCCGGTCGAGGCCGTTCAGGGCCAGTGCCCGGTCGGAGTAGATGAGCGTACGGTCGAGGTCGCTGGCGACCAGTACGTCGGCCACGCCACCCATCAGGACTCCCTCCCCGTGACGGCCCGGCCGCTCGCCCCGGTCGCACCCCGACTGTAGCGGGGGTGGATCAGGCCGACGCAGGTGTACGGCAGTCCGTCCACCTCCTCGACGGCGACGCCGCGTTGGGCCGCGAGCAGTCGCACGTGGTCGAGGTCGGCGCCGGCGCCGCGCCGGGCGAGCACCCGCCAGGGGACGCGGCGCAGCAGCACCCGGGTGGTCTCGCCGACGCCGGGCTTCACCAGGTTGACGTTGCCGATCCCGTAGTCCCCGCTGATCCGCTCCACGGCGGCCCAGCCGGCCCAGTCGGGTGCGCGGTGCGGGTCGGCGGCCAGCCGGTCGGCTTCCTCGGCGGCGGCCGCGCGGACCGCGGCGAAGCAGGACGCCACGGTGTCCAGGAAGGCCGCCGACACGTCGCCGCCGGCCAGCTCGGCGTAGTACTTGGCCCCGTGGAAGTCCGCCGGCCCGATCAGCCCGGCACGCAGGACGGTGCGCGAAACCAGGCCGGAGACCGTGGAGTTGAGGCAGGCGGACGGGATCAGGAAGTCGTCCCGGGTGCCGTACGTCCGCACGCAGCGGCCCGGGTCGGCGAGCACCGCGAGGTCCGGGTCGAAGCCGGTGCCGGCCAGCGCGTCGGCGAGTTCCCGGGTGATCGCGCCCTTGCCGGTCCAGCCGTCGACGAACACCACGTCCGCCGCCCGGTGGTGGGCCGCCAGGTAGCGCAGGGCGACCGGGTCGATGCCCCGGCCGCGGACGATCGACACCGCGTAGTGCGGGACGGTGAGGTCGTGGGCGAAGGCGAGCCAGCGGCGGATCAGGATGCCGACCGGCGTCCCGGCCCGGGCCAGCGAGGCGAGCACCAGGCCCGGTCCGCGTTCGCGCAGCAGCGTCTCGGCGACGGTGCCGACGGCGAGCGCGATCCGGCCGGCGGAGCCGCGCAGCGCCTGGTGGAACAGCTCCTGGTACTCGGGGCTGGGCTGGTACTCGACCGGCAGGGACTCGGCGTAGTGCGCGCCGCCGTTCTGGACGGCCTCCTCGCGCTCCTCGGTGGGGACCTCGAGGGGGACGTCGGAGAGGTCCTTGAGCAGCCAGGCCACCTCCTCGGCGCGGTACGAGGAGAACGCGGGCCCGTACAACGGCGCCGGCAACGGCACCGGCAACGGCGACGAAGGCGAAACCGCGGACGGAACCGAACCCGAAGCCGCAGCCGAAACCGCGGACGGAACCGAAGCCGCAGCCGAAACCGCGGACGGACCCGAAGCCGCAGCCGGATCCGCGGACGGAACCGAAGCCGCCGGCCGGTGCGAGGGCACCACCGCGAGCACCACCCGGTCGGTGACCTGCCGCAACTGCCCCAGCAGCGCGCGCTCCCCCCGGTACAGGGCCGGGGTGTCGGCGACGTCGTCCACCACCAGCACCACGGCGTCGAAGCGCCGGGACGGGTCGGCGCCCGGCGCGACGTTGTACGCGTAGCGCTCCCTGGAGCCGTCGTCCTGCGGGTCGTCGTGGGCCGGGAAGGCCAGCCGGGTACGGATGGCGTAGCCGGGGTCGTCCACGGCGAGGACGGGCGAGCGGGTGGTGGTGGAGTACCGGACGCGGTCGCCGCCGAGCCGCTCGGCGAGCGCGTCGGCCAGCCGCAGCGGGGCGTACATCAGCTCCTCGCAGCCGAGCACCAGCACGCGTTCCGCCGAGTCGGGCAGGGCCTCGGCCAACTGCCCGGCCAGTGCGGGCAGTGCGGCGTCGAGCCGGGCGCGGTCGCGGACGGTGAAGCCGTGCCGCCCGCCATCCGGGAGCCCGGTGGGCCAGTCCAGCTCGACCCGGACCAGCGGGGCGGGGGTCGCCGCCGGGGGCCGCCCGGCCGGGGACGCGGAGGCGATCAGTCGCTCGGCCCGCCGGACGATGTCGCAAGGCAGCTCGACGGCGCCGCTGGCGGTGGCCACCACGTCCAGCTTGGCGCCGAGTTCGGCGGCGGTCCCGGCGAGCAGGGCCCGGTCGTCGGCCGAGCGCAGGTCGACGAGGGTGACCAGCACGTAGTGGTCGCGCGGGTAGCGGGTGTGCAGTGCGCGGATGGTGTTGACGATCGTCCGGCCGGTCGAGAACTCGTCGTCCACCAGGACCAACGGGCCTCCGCCGGCGAGGAGTCCGGGATCGGCGGGAAGCAGCAGGTGTCCGGTGACGTGCGAGTGCTCCTCCTCGAAGCCGCCGAGCGGGGTGATCCCGGGGACGGGCCGCCGGGTGGAGTGCAGGCAGGGCGCGTCGAGGCCGTCGGCGACGCTGTGGCCGAGGCCGGTGGCGGTCTCCGCGTAGCCGAGGACGACGGCCCGGGCGGCCGCCTCGGCGCCGAGCAGTTCCCTGACCCGCCGGCCGAGTTCGAGCCCGGCGCCGTGCACCACGGCGGGCCGCTGGGGGACGTGCTTGCCGAGCACGCTGGAGACCAGCAGGTGCGCGCGCCGGGGGTTGCCGGACCGCAGGGCGAGGCCGACGAGTTCGGGGAGGCGCTCCGATCCGGTGAGCGCCACCCCGGCCCGCTCGGCGACCCAGCGCCCGGTCCACGTCTGCTCTGCTGTCGTCACTGCTGGCTCCGCCTTCGGTGGTGCTGGTCCGTTGGTGCTGGTGCTTGTCGAATCACGTGCTCGGTTCTCGTCGCGCGGCCCCGGCGCTCGCCGCGCGCCCCGCGCTCAGCCGCACAGGCAGGCGGACAGCAGCTCCGCGAAGCTCACGTCCTCCCGCGCCACGCCGAACACCTCCGCGCGCAGCAGCACCCGCTCCGCCCAGGCGCGGTGGGGGCGGGACTCGTTCATCTTGTTGGTGTACGCCGAGCGCAGCACCCCGCCGCCGTCCTGCTCCTGGCGGAGGATGTCCCGGGCGTCGCAGTACTCCTCGTGCGTGACCACGGAGAGCGCGTGCACGGCCGGGACGTGGCTGGGGTGGATGCAGGTCTTGCCCAGCAGGCCGTTGGCCCGGTCGAGTTCGACCTCGCGGATCAGGCCGTCCAGGTCGTGCTCGATGATCCGGCGGCGGACCTCCTCCCCGGAGGCGCCGGCCGTGCCGCCGGTGGCGGTGAACGGGGTGCGGCGCAGCTGGGGCTTGAACATCCGCTCCTGCACCGGGAAGTACTCCCAGACCGGGCCGGTCACGGTGTACCCGGTGCCGTCCGCCCGGCCGAGGACGTTGACGACGTCGCCGATCACCGAGGAGACCAGCGCGACGTCGTACGCGGTGAGGTCCGGGGAGCGGCGCAGCCCGTACGCGGAGCACAGGTCGGTGACCCCGAGCCGGACGGCGAGCACCCGTTCGCGGTGCCGGGCGAGCAGTTCGGCGAGGCCGTGGAGCTGCGCGCGCCTGGTCTCCAGGTGGGCGAGTTCGGGCGACTCGAGGACGGGCATGGCGAAGAGCCGCCGTCCGGTGGCGGCCTCGGCGGCGGCGAGCGCGGCCAGGTAGGCCCCGCCGGTCGCGGGGGTGAACTTGGGCAGCACGAAGCCGCTGAGCACCGAGACGGCCGGGCCGAGCCGCTCGGCCAGGTCGAGGATCTGGGCGGCGGTGCGGACCCTGATGAAGAGGAGTGGATGATCCTGTGCGCAGTCGGTGAAATCCTTGACCAGGTCGGTGAGCTGGTCGACCAGGTTCCGCTCCCCCGCGTCCACCTCGTGGTCGGCGATCGCGTCCTCCAGGCACAGCACCATCGAGACCACGCCCCGGGCGGCCTGCTTGCGGATGTCCGCGGCCAGTGCGGGCCTGGTGGCGGGGCTGTAGAGGGTGCCGCCGAGGGCGGTGGCGAGCACCGCGGGCCCGCTGTCGGCGGTGAAGCTCCGCGGTTGCTCCAGGAACAGCCGGCCGCGGACGTCGTGGGCGAGGTGGCCGAAATGGCGCAAGGTGCTCTCCTCGGGGGCGGACGGCCTCCGGCCAGCCGTTCTACCTGGACGTTTCACCTGGAGGCACCGTCGGCGGACTCCCTCCGCCGGACCACCAGGGGGCCTATCGAACGCCCATCGTACGGACGGTTTCCGGCCGTTCCCGGTTCCCGGTCACTGAACTCCCGGAACATCCCGGAGCGCCGGCCTCCGCTCGGACGACCGCCCGAGCCGTCACCGTCCGGCCACCCGGAGACCCGCCGGGGCGCGCCGCAGGCGCCGGGGAGGTCATGGGGACGCCACGGCAAACCTCCGACCGGCGCAAGACTTGGCAAAGTCCACCCCCACCGCGACGGTCCCGGTCACGTTGTCCGAAGGGGTGGCGAACAGGCAGGATGGTCCGCTATGACGCACGTGATGGCCAAGGGCGCCAACCTCGCACTGCCGGCGGCGGCGGTCCGCGCCGTGCTGCGCTGGAGCGCCACGCCCGGTGCGCCGGACGTGGACGCGTCCGCGCTGCTGCTCGGCACCGACGGCAAGGTCCGCTCGGACGCCGACTTCGTCTTCTACAACCAGCCGCGCCACCCCTCCGGACTGGTCCGCCACCTGCCCAAGCAGCACACCGCCGCCGGCGCCGAGATCATCGACACCGTCGAGGTCGAGCTGGCCAAGCTGCCGGCCGACGTGGACCGGGTGGTGCTGGCCGGCTCCTCCGAGGGCGGGCCGTTCCGGGCCGTCCCCGGCCTGCGGCTGCTGCTGTTCGACGCCGCGACGGGGGAGGGCGCGCCCCCGATCGCGGAGTTCGCGATCGCCGACGGCGAGAACGTCACGGCGATGGTCGCGGGCGAGCTCTACCGACGCAACGGCACCTGGAAGTTCCGGGCGGTCGGCCAGGGCTACACCTCCGGGCTGATCGGCCTGGCCACCGACTTCGGCATCACCGTGGAGGACGAGGCGGAGGGCGACGCCCCCGAGTCGGCCCAGGCCCACACCCCGGCCCAGAGTCCGGCCCAGCCCCAGGCGCAGACCCCGTCCCAGACCCCGTCCCAGACCCCGTCCCAGGCCCAGGCGTCCACCGCCGGCGGCCCGTCCGGCGCGGTCGACCCGCGCGTCACCCCGCTGCCCGAGCAGCGCCAGGCGCCCCGGCCCGAGCCGGGCACCTTCACCCTGTCCCCGGCCGTCCCGACCAGCCGGCCCGAGCCCCCCGCGCAGCCCCCGGCCGCCACCGCGGTACCGACCGCACCCGCACCGGCCGCGAGCGGCCCGGCCACCCCGACGCCCGCCGTCCCGCCGTCGCCGTCGACCCCGCCGCCGCCCACGGCTCCGCCGGCCACCCCGCCCACCGCGCTGCCGAACGTCCCGCCGGCGCCGTCCGCGCCGCCGCCCCAGCCGGGCACCGGGTACGGGTACCCCCAGCACCAGCAGCCCGTCCCGCCGCAACCCGGCACCGGCTACGGCTACCCCCCGCACCAGCCCGCGGCCGGCTACGGCTACCCGCAGCCCACCCAGCCGTACCCGCCCGCACCGCCGGCCCCCCAGCCGGGCACCGGTTACGGGTACCCCCAGCACCAGCAGCCCGTCCCACCGCAACCCGTCCCGCCGCAACCCGGCACCGGCTACGGCTACCCCCCGCACCAGCCCGGCACCGGCCAGCAGCCGCCGGTACCGCCGCAGCCGCCGGCACCGGCCGCCGAGGAGTTCGCCCTCCCGCCGCAGGGCCCGCAGTTCCAGCCCCGCTAGGCGGCCCGGTCCGACCCGCCCCGGTCGGCGGGGCCGCGACAGCACGGCCCCGCCGGGAACGGGCAGGACCCGGTTGCCGCCCGGCTACTGGTTCTTGTACCCCCGCTGCCACTGCATCCCGAAGCCGTACAGCCGGTCGATGTCCGCCTGGAACCCGTTGACGTACCGCACCTCGCGGCGCACCGTCAGCTGGTTGTCCCCCGCGTTCTCGATCAGCACCACCGCGCAGGAGCGCGCCGCCGGGGCCCGCTCGTCGAGCTTGATCTCGATCCGCGGCCCGGTCTGCGGCACGATCGTTATCACCGCGTGGGTCTGCTCGAAGGCCGGGGTGCCGTCGTAGATGTAGACGAAGATCAGCAGCCGCTTGAACTTGTCCTTCTTCTCCAGGTTGACGTACATCGTCTCGCCGGAGGGTGCCCCGTACTGGTCGTCGCCGCTGAGCTTGATGAACGGCGGCTCCCGCAGGTCGCCGAAGAGGCCGCCGAGCGGTTGCACCACGCCCCGGGTGCCGTCGGTGAGTTCGTACATGCAGGCCAGGTCGAGGTCGACGTTCAGCGGCTCGTTCCCACCCGGCGAGTCCGGCTCCAGCGGGCGCAGGATCCGCGGACTGAGCAGGCGCTTGAACGTCTCCCGGGTGCTGGGCCGGACGGCGCCCGAGCGCATGGTCCAGTGCAGGTTGACGTAGAGGTAGCCGGTGGTGGCGGCGGAGCCGGTGATCGCGTGCTGCGGCGCCGACTTGGTGAGTATGACCTTGTGCTGCCCGTCCGGGTTGTCGAAGGTGTAGCTCCGGTCCCCGCGCAGGTACTCCCAGATCGAGACCATCCCGTCCTCTCCCCCTGCCTCCGTCCGGCGATCTGACGATCCACCGGTCGATGTGGTCCGCCGGCTCGGCGATCCGCCGGTCCATGATCGGGCATCGCCCCGGCCGACCGATACCCGTACCCACCATTCCCCTACCCCCGCGGGGCCGTTCGCGCCCACCCGCGACACCGACCGGCGGGTCGATTGGCCCGAGGAAGCCGCCCTCCCGTAACATGCCGCCCCTTCGGACGCGATATCGTCTAGCCGCACAGGCGTCCCGTCCGCCCTGCGCGGGCGCGGTCGACACTCCGTGCGAAGACGAACGAACCGTCAGGTCGTCGTCGCGCGGCGGAACCTGACCGCCTGTGTCGCACTGTGAACCTGTCCCCTGCGGAAACCCGAGGCCCGACCCGCAATGAACCTGACCTCCATACAGTTGGTCTGGACCGTCGTCGGCGGCGCAGCCCTGCTGTTCGTCGCCATCCTGATGGCGACGCTGCGCTTCAAGAGCTCGAAGAAGGACGAGGCGGCCGACTCCTGGGAGCGCAGCGAGGAGCGCCGCCGCCGCAAGGAGATGATCTACGGGATCTCCTCGTACACCCTGCTGTTCTGCTGTGCCGGTGTCGCCGCCGCGCTGTCCTTCCACGGCCTGGTGGGCTTCGGCACGGAGAACCTCGGCCTGTCCAACGGCTGGGAGTACCTCGTCCCGTTCGGCCTGGACGGCGCCGCGATGTTCTGCTCGGTGCTCGCCGTGCGCGAGGCCAGCCACGGTGACGCCGCGCTCGGCTCCCGCCTGCTGGTGTGGGTGTTCGCGATCGCCTCGGCCTGGTTCAACTGGGTGCACGCCCCGCGCGGCTTCGGCCACGCCGGCGCCCCCCAGTTCTTCTCCGGCATGTCGATCTCGGCGGCGATCCTGTTCGACCGCGCGCTGAAGCAGACCCGCAAGGCGGCGCTGCGTGAGCAGGGCCTCGTCCCGCGTCCGCTGCCGCAGATCCGCATCGTCCGCTGGCTGCGCGCCCCGCGCGAGACCTACGCGGCCTGGTCGCTGATGCTGCTGGAGAACGTCCGCAGCCTGGACGAGGCGGTCGAGGAGGTGCGCGAGGAGCGCCAGGCGAAGCTGGACGCCAAGGTCCGCGCCCGCACCGCCGACCGCCGCGAGCGGGCCGAGCTGAAGGCCATCTCCCGCCAGGGCGGCATGCTCGCCCGGGCCCGCGGCGGGCGTCAGGTGCCCGCGCTCACGGCGGCCGGAGACGGCCCGAGCGCTACGGAGCCTGCCCTAGCCGCCGGGGACGACACCGCCACCTCCGCCACGAACACCTCCTCGGACCGGTTCGCCGCCGACCCGCTCGAACCGGCCGCCCTGGAGGCCGGCCGCCGCCCGCGGGCCGCGGTCAGCTCCTCCTACTCCTCGGCGTACTCCTCGTCGAGCAGTGACTCCTCCTCGGGGTACTCCTCGGCCTCGTCCTCGTCGTCGAGCAGCAGCTCCTCCTCGTACTCCTCGACGTACTCCTCCTCCACCGGAGGCTCCGCCCCGACCCGGCGCGGCTCGACCGTCGACCTGACCGCCGACGACGACACCCTGTCCATGCCGAAGCTGGACTCGCTGGAGCGCAAGCTGCGCGCGATCGAGCAGCAGCTCGGCTGATCCCGGCGTGGGGGGGGGGCCCCCCCCCCGGGGGCCCCCCCCCGCCCCCCGGCCCCCCCCCCCCCCCCCCCCCCCCCCCCCCCCCCCCCCCCCCCCCCCCCGCCCCCCCCCCCCCCCCCCCCCCCCC
>NZ_JBIDAK010000023.1:72041-107412 GCF_043202455.1 Kitasatospora sp. NPDC048194 | reverse complement strand
CTTCCTTCAGGCCGCCTTCCAGCGGGCCCTCCGGGCGCTTCGTTCTTTCGTGTCTCCAGCTTATCAGATGTTTTCCGCTCCGTTTCCGGCGCTTCCCTCATCCAACTCGCTGGCGTCTTCCGGGGTTTGACGCCCCGTCCGACGTTCCAAACTCTAGCCGATCCCCGCTCCGAAAAGCGAATCGGCCGCAATCCGATAAAACGAGCACGCCGAATAAGCACCGAGCCGCACCGCGCAAAGCGAAACGACCGGCACGAACCGGAAGTGTGTTTCAGAGGATTGGCCGCCCCGGGACCGTCCGCGCCGATGCGTGTCCGGTGCTCCCTGCCGAGCGACTAAGGAACAGTACTCCTCCTCCGTGCCCGAGGACAAATGCCCTCGGGCACGGCCATGACGTGGGCTGCCGTCAGGTCCGCTTGAAGAACTCCACCTCGGCCAGGGCGATCGCACGGCCGGGGCCCGTCCCGGCAGCCTCGCGGACGGTCAGCTTGACCTGGACGACGTCGCTGATCCCGGTCACCACGGTCTGCGGGCCCGGCTGGTCGTTGAGCGTGATCTGTTGCCGGTGCATCTCCCCGTCCGAGGCCGTGACTTCCAGGGCGAGGACCAGGGGGCGGCCCTGCTGCTGGTAGTGCTGGGGGTCGGCGGAGTCGCCCGTGTGGATGATCAGGTCCACCAACCGGAACGGCGTGCGGAAGCCGAAGGTGACCGAGTCCCCGATCGCTGGCGCTCCCCAGTAGGTGTTGCTGAGGCCGTCGTCGGCCGCCGTCGCCGGATGGCCCTCGACCGCCGCGCTCGCCGTGGCCGCGGCGGGGGTGATCGCCGCGGTGCTGCCGAGCTTGTCCAGCACGTCCTGGTAGGCGTCCTTCCCGAGCGGGTAGAGCAGGATCCCGGCGATCACCAGGGCGACCAGGACGAGCAGTGCGATGGTGCGGCGCAGCGCGTTGCCCGAGCCGCCGATGCGCACCCGGCGGCGGAACGGCCAACGGGTGCGCCACCACGGCAGCTCGGCCACGGGTGCGGTGACGGTCAGCGGTGCGGCGCAGCGCCGGCAGAACTTCCGCCCGGGCAGGTTGGGCGTGCTGCACCGGGGGCACGGCGGCCCCTCCTGGGTCTCCTCGGCCACGGTTTCCCGCACGACGGGGCGCGGGGCGACGGGTTTGGCCGGCTGCACGGCCACCGGGTCGGTCCGGGGTTCGGGGACGGCGGACGGTTCGGGGACCGGCGCCGGTCGGCGCACCGGGACGGGAACCGGCCCGGGCGCCGTCGGCCCGGGCCCCGCCTTGGGAGCAGAAGGCGCGGCCGGTCCGGAAGCGTCAGCCGGTCCGGAAGCGTCGGCCGGTCCCGAGGAAACGGCCGGCGCGGCGGTCGGGGCCGGCCGCACCCGGGAGGAGGTCGACGCCGGGGGCTCGACGGCCGGCGCGTCCGGCGGCTCCTGGGCGGCCGGGGTGGGCGGTGCGCCCTCCGGAACGGGCGGCTGCTCCTTCCTGGCCGCCCGCGTCACCCGTCGCGACACGGTTCGCCAGGTGGAGCCGGTGCGCGCCGTGTCGTGCGCGGGAGGCTCGGCGGGCGCGGCGGGCTCCGACTGTCCGGACGCAGGGGCAGCGGCGGAGGCAGGCGCAGCCTCCGGCCCGGTCGCGGCCGCCGGCCGCGCCCCCTCCGCCGGTGCCGGAGCCGGAGCCGGTACCGGCGGCGGTCCCGGCACCGACCCCGGCCCCGCCCCCGACCCGGGCGCAGACGCAGACGCAGACGCCGGACCCTCCGCCGGCGTCGCCGCCGCCCCCGGCGCCGGAGTCGCCGACGCAGACCCGGCACCCCCAGCCGGGGCGGCGGGGCGCGACCAGCCGAGGTACGCGCCGCAGTTGCCGCAGAAGTCGTCGTCCTCCCCGTTGGCCGTTCCGCAGTCGGGGCACACCCGCATTCGTCAGTCCTCCGCTCGCCCGGGTGGGCCGGGCAGGATCTCCACCCGGCAGGTCAGGTGGACAGGGCAGCCCGCCGTGACGACGGACAGCACCTGGTCCTCGTCCAGCTCCGCGCCGTGCAGGGGCCAGACCCGGATCAGCACCTCGCCGCTCGAAGCCGGCAGCGGCGCCGCGCCGGGGGCGGTGGACCAGGAGACGCCACCGCCGTCGATGATCTCGGCGCCGGCGTCCAGCACCAGCCGCAGGCGCTCGACGAGCCCCCGCCGGGTGCCGCGCCACCGGTGCAGCTCGACCGCGCGGCCGACGACTGTGCGGCGCACCTCCTCCGGCCAGGCCGGGTCGACGTCCACCGCGACCCAGGACGCCAGCCAGTCGAGGAAGTCCGCCGGTGCGAGGCGCGGCCGGAAGTAGGCGGGCAGGCTGTCGAGGGTGGCGAAGACCGGGGCGAGGACGGTGTCCAGGCCGGCCGTGAAGCGCTGGGCGAAGTCGTCGTCGGCGAAGAGGGCCGGGAGCAGTTCGCCGATCGGGTGCGGGCTCGGCAGGCCCGGGACGGCCGCGCGGCTCATGCCCCCGCCTCCCCGCCCTCGGCCGCGGTGACCACGACCTGGTGCTGGTGGGAGAAGACCAGGGCGTCCGGCGGGACGTCGACGCGCTCGGCGGGCGCGCCCCGGCGCCCGGTGATCGGGTCCGCCGGGAACAGTCGCAGCTCCTCGACGCCCGCGACGGCGGCGACCCGCTGGAGCACGGCGAACACCTCCCCGTACTGCACCGCCCGGCCGAACGGCCAGCCCCGCCCGTCGGCGCCGCCGCGCAGCGGGTTGAGGTACCGGTACAGCTCGGCGAGCACCGTCTCGCGGACCCGGTCGGGGTCGGCGGCGCGGGTGGTGAGCCGGGCGACCACCGTGACGCCCTGGTAGGCGGGGGGCTGGACGAGGATCCGGGTGCCGATCAGCCGCCGTTCGTCGAGGGCGGTCGCGACGGCGGCCAACACCTCCTCGTCGGGGATGAGTTGCTCGAACCGCAGCCGGTCGCCGTCGTCCGCGACCGCGTCGGGGACGACCAGCACCCGTACCGTGCCGGCCTCCCCGCCGGTCTGCGGCACGCAGTTGATGCGGGCCGCGGACGGCGCGGCCTGCCGGGCGATCAGCTCGAAGTCTCCGGCGGTGACGGCGCGTTCCTGCAGCCGCAGCTGGTGCGGGGCGCGCAGCTTGGCGTTCTCCACGGTCTCGCCGTCGACCCCGCCGCGGGCGGCCTCGCGGTTGTCCACCCGGGCGACGTACGGGACGGAGCTGCGCAGCACGGTGATCGTGCCACGGGCGACGTTGCCCGCGCTGCCGCCGCCGGTGCGGTAGTGCGGCACGCGCAGCTGGGCGCCCTTGGGCGGCACCGCGCCGAAGGCCCGCAGGCTGCCGTCGGGTTCGCGCACGGCCGGCGGGAAGAGGAACTCGCCGTTGGTGGCGTCGAGGACCACGTGCCGGTCGCTCGGCGCGGAGTCGCCGAAGTGCTCGACGACCGTCCACCGTTCCCAGCCCTCGCCGGCCGCGACCTCGACCGCCGGGGCTCCGCCGTCGAGCAGGACCGGCGGCCGGGCGAGCCGGAAGCTCTGGCCCGCGACGCCCTCCGAGGTGCCGAGCGGCGCGTCGGTGACGGTCTGGGCGTGGACGACGGTCGCGGTGCCGCCGGCCGTGAACACCTCGGCCCGGCGGATGGTCGGGGACTCGGAGTAGAACGGCTGGCCCGGCTGCGGTTCGGTGACGCGGCAGCGCAGCCAGCCGGCCCGGCGGCCGGCGACGACCGAGGCGGTGTGCCCGGCGGGCACGAACACCACCACCTCGCCGGGCCGGTTGAGGCCGCCGGTGGTGTCGGTGCCGGTCTCGCAGGTGATCCAGCGCGCGCCGTCCCACACCTCCCAGGCCAGCGGAGGCTGGCGCGGGTCGACGCCGACGCCCTCGACCCGGCTGTCCAGTCGGACGACGAGGATGCAGCGGGGGGTGACGGCCGGCAGGGCGAGGAGCATGGCGTCGCCGGCCACCGGGCGCGGCTGGAAGCACGGCACGTCGGCGCCGTCGGCCAGCCGGGCGGTGCGGTCGGACTGTTCGCCGGAGGCGGAGACGGTGACCAGCCGCTCCAGCGAGCTGGGGACGATCGGGAGGTCCTCGACGGTGGCGAAGACCACCGCCTCGTCGGTCTCGGTCCGCAGCGTGGAGACCTCGGTGCCGGCCCGCAGCAGGACGGTGTCGGGCTGCGGGGCCGAGAGCCAGAAGTCGACCTCGGCCCGGGCCGCGGCGGGCGGGAACAGCCGGACGCCCAGCAGGTCGAGGAAGGCCGCGTAGTTCTTCTCCGGCACCCGGTTGAGCCGGTAGAGCAGTTGGTCCACCAGGTAGGCGAAGGTCTCGATGAGGGTGACGCCGGGGTCGGAGACGTTGTGGTCGGTCCACTCGGGGGCGCGCTGCTGGACGTACCTCTTGGCCTCGTCGACGAGTTGCTGGAACCGGCGGTCGTCCAGGTTCGGGGAGGGCAGCGCCATCAGTTCGCGCTCCCGTCCAGCGCGGCCGGGGACTCCGGGATGGTGTAGAAGGGGAAGACCAGGTTGCGGCGGTCGTTGGTGGCGCGCACGGTGTAGTGGACGTCGATGTAGAGGGTGCCCTCGTCGACGCTGTCGTAGGCGATCACCACGTCGTCGACCTCGATCCTCGGCTCCCAGCGTTCCAGCGAGATCCGCACCTCGCGCGCGATCCGCCCCGCGGTGGTGCTGTCGCCGGGGGCGAAGACGTAGTCGTGGATGCCGCAGCCGAACTCCGGGCGCATCGGGCGCTCGCCGGGGGCGGTGCCGAGGATCAGCCGGATGGCCTCCGCCAGCTCCCGGTCCCGGTCCACCATGCCGATGCCGCCGGTGGCGTTGACCCGCATCGGGAACGCCCAGCCGCGGCCGATGAAGTTCCCGGTCACACCCCACCTCCGATCAGCACGTCGAACGCGCCGGCGACGATGGTGGCGCCGCAGGTCGTCTTGTCCCCCATGCGGGCGGCGGGGAGGCCGCCGATCAGGACCACTCCCCCGGCCGCCGTGCCGGGCGAGGGCAGGACCAGGTTGGCGGGGCCGAGTTCCACGTGCGGGACGCAGGCGTGCACGCTGCCGACCACCGCGGCGGGGCGGCCGCCGATCAGGACGGTCGCCACCTTGACGGCGCCCGGCGGCGGGGTGGTCAGGGCGCCGCCGTGATCGGTCATGTCGCCGGTCCGGGCTGCGGGGGGCATCTGCGGTCTCCGTTTCGATGGTGGTGTGGTCTGGTGCCGGGTCGGTCGGTCGACCGGCGTCGCGTCAGTTGATGCGCACGAAGGCTCCCCTGAGCACTGCCTCGGCTCCGCCGTCGACGGTGACCGCCGTGGTGCCCCGGACGGTCACCGAGCCTCCGCGCACGTTCACCTCGCCGGTGCCCGCGTCCAGGGTGATGCCGGTGGAGGACAGCCGCACCGTGCTCCCGGGCCCGCCGCGCAGGCCGTGCACGGTCAGGACGATCTCGCCGTTCTGCTGGTCGAGTTCGACCTCCAGCTTGCCGTCCCCGCTCGCCAGCCGGACGCCGGACCTGCCGCCCGGCACGTCCAGCAGTTCCAGGCGGTGGCCCGAACGGGAGACCACCGAGCGGCGGTTGACCTTGCCGGAGGCCGCGTCGACCAGCGGCACGTCGTGCGTCGAGGGGCGGTCGACGCCGTTGTAGAGGCCGCCCAGCACGTAGGGGCTGTCCAGGTCGCCCTGTTCGAAGCCGACCAGCACCTCGTCGTTGACCTCGGGGCTGACCACGCCGCCACCGCCGTTGCCGCCCCACTGCACGGTGCGCACCCAGTCGGAGACGTACGTGTCGTCCAGCCAGGGGAACTTCAGCTTCACCCAGCCGCGCTGCCCGCTGCCCGGCTCCCGGACGTCGGTGACCACGGCGACGGCCAGCCCCGGCATCCGCGGCCCGCGCGGCGGTGCGCCGGCGCCGGTGACCAGCCCGGCCAGCGAGCGGTCGGGGGCCGCGCTGACCACCACGGTGGTGCGGTAGCCGCGGAACGGCTCGAGCAGGTGCCGGACGGCGGTGGCGGTGTAGCGGCCGGAGAAGGCGGCGCCGACGTTCCCGAGGGCGACGGCGGTGCCCGCCCGCAGCCGCGGGTTGCCCTCGACGACCGCCTCCAGTTCGCCGAAGCCGGCGGCCACCGAGGCCGCCAGCGACCGCGCGACCGCGGAGGTCTCCGCCTGGGTGCGGTACGGGGTGTCGGCGACGGTCAGCCGGGCCCGGCCGGGGAAGGCGGAGGTCACCGCCGAGGGGCTCATCCCCGGCTGCACGGTGGGCGAGGTCACCGACGGCTCGGTGGCGACCAGGGCGCTCTTGGTGGTCACGTTCCAGCCGCGCGCCTCGACCGTGTCCGCGCCGCCCGCGCCGGTCAGCACCCCGCGCAGCTCCAGCAGGTTGCGGCCGTACTCCAGCACCAGCGGGCTCTGCGGCGCGGGTGTGGAGGGGGCCGGTGCGCCGGAGGCGGGTTCGGGCCGGACGAACTCCAGCCGCCCGTCGTCGTCCACCCGCACCTGGGCGCCGCTCTCCTGCGCGAGGAACTGGAGGAAGTCCCAGTCCGGGACGTTCGCCTGGGACAGCTGCTCGTGGACGACCGGGAAGGAGTCGACCCGGCCGCAGGCCAGGCCGGCGCCGGCGGCGACCGCGCGGACGATGTCGGCGGTGGTCATGTTGCGGAAGGCCTTCACCCGGCGCCCGCGCATCAGCCGGTGGGTGACCGCCGAGGCCCGCACCACGGTGTACGAGCCGGTGGTGTCCACCTCCAGCTCCAGCGCCGTCACCTCGCCGGTGAACAGCCGCACCCGGGTGTTGCCCTGCACGGTGACCACGGACACCGTCAGCCGGGTGCCGATGGTGATGCCGGTCGCGGAGAGGAAGGTGTGGTCGGCGTCCCGGAAGGACAGCACCGCGGTGTCGGGCAGGCCGACGCTCTCCTCGATGTCGCAGGACACCAGCTGGGTCACCCAGATCGGCGGCAGCGGGCCCGGCGCCTCGACGACGGGATCCGCGGCGAACGGCCGGCCGCCCCGGGCCTCGGGGGTGGTCATCGGCGGCCGCCGTGGGTGAGTTCGTCGATGCTCGGCACGATCAGCTCCGCGCCGGGCACCAGCTTCAGCGGGTCGTCGATGTCGTTGGCCTCCGCGATGGTGCGCCAGGCCGTGGCGTCCCCGTACGCGCGCCAGGCGAGCAGCGGCAGGCTGTCGCCGGCGATCACCCGGTGGGTGCTGCGGGCCTCCGGGGAGCCGGAGGTCGGGTTCTGGCCCGCCGGGTCGACGCTGGCCTCGTCGATGGAGAGCGAGCAGACCGCCCGCAACGGCTTGCCGTCCACGTCGAAGAGCGAGTAGGTGACCGACAGGCCGGTCAGCACCCCGTTGAACGACGTCGTCTTCAGGGTGCCCCAGTCCAGCCGGATCCAGGGGCTGGCCGGCGTCTTGCGCGCCAGGCTGGCCGGGGTGGGCACGCAGGCCGTCATCAGCTGCTCCACGGCCCGCTCCACCGAGTTGTCGTGGGTCGCGGTCGAGTCCAGGAACACGTCGAGGGAGAGCGAGCGCGGGCCGCTGCCGACGAACTCGGGCAACGCGGACTCGCCCGCCATCCGGGACGGCGTGCGCCGCCACTCGGTGGTCTTGCGCAGCACCAGGGACGCCGGGTTGAACTGGAGGCGGAGCTGGGCGAGCACGCCGCCGGGCTGGGCGCCGACCGTCGACGGGGGCTCCATGATGGTCAGTTGGGCCCGGGTGACGCTGGCGGGGACCGCTGCGGGCATCCTGGTGCTCCTTGCGTGGGTGGGGCGGCCGGTGAGGCGGGCGGACTCGGTGCGGGACGGGTGCGGGGCGTGGCGGGTGCGCGGCGTGGCGCCGGGTCAGGCCGGGCGCAGACCCGCGTGGGCGATCTCCAGGGTCTCCACCGCCGGTTGGGAGCTCGAGGGGTCGAAGGACGGCCCCTCCCAGCGCACCGGGACGATGCCGAGCACCTGCCAGCCGATGATCCGGCTCAGGTCGGGGCGCAGCGCCACGATCTCACCGTCCTTCGGTTCGACCTTCCGGACGATCTCGGACAGCCAGCGCGTGATCTTGGCGCTGTCCGCGGTGACGGCGCGGGTCAGCGTGATGTTCGTCCAGGTGATGCGGCCCGGCAGCTGCCAGGAGAAGCCGTTGTTGCCGCCCTCGGCGTACTGCTCGATCTCGACCTGGGCGCCGAGCCCGGAGCAGGTGGTGAACTCGCCCAGGTCGTTCCCGCCGATGCTCAGGCTGAAGAAGACGCTGCTGGCGAAGATGTTGTCGGTCATCGGTCCCGCTTCCTGCTTCCGGTCACGTCGCTGCGGCCCGCTGTCGGCCGTCCGTCTGGTCCACGGTCTTCCGTCCGCGCCGTGGTGCGCGTTTCCGGTCTCGCTCAGCGGCGCATGTCGTACGGTTTGCCGCTGCGCTCGCGGCCCCTGCGCAACTCGGTGCGCAGCAGCCGGCCGACCGGTTCGACCAGCCGCCGGGCCAGTTCGTCGAGGTCGGCGGGGTCGGCGGGCGGCTCGGCGGGCGGTCCGCCGGGGGCCTTCCCGGGAGTCGAGGCGGCTCGGGACGGCGCGGCGGGCTGGGAGGACGGGGCGAGTTGCACCGTGGTCGGGGTGCGCGCCGGCACGGCGGTCAGCGGGATGCCGGTCAGGCCCGCCTGTTCGGCCACCCGCTGCAGCAGCCGCGCCGTGCCGGGCGGCTGGGTCGCGGGCGGGGCCGTGGTGGCGGCGGACCCGAGCGGCAGGGCCCGTGCCACGACGGGTGCGGAGGCGCTGAGGGGCTGCCGCGGTGCCGGTGCCCGGCCGGTGACCGCGGGGGCCGCGGCGCCGGGAGAGTGCGCCGGCGACGGCTGCGCGGACGGTTGGGGGGACAGCTGCGGGCCCGACTGCGGCAGCCGGGACGGCGCGGGCAGGCGCTGGACCGCCGGAGCCTGCACGGGGCTGAGCCGCACGACCGGCGGCCGCTGGGCGACCGGTGCGGCGGCCGGCGAACCGGCGGCGCCCGGGCGCCCTGCGGGCATCGGCGCGGCAGCACCCTGCGACGCCGGACGGCCCGTGCCCGCCGGTCCGGCCTGCGCGGGGCCCAGGCGCGGTGACGCGGGGGCGGCGGCCGTGGCGGCACCCGGGCGCACTGCGGATGCCGGCACGGCGGCACCCTGCGGCAGCCCCGGGGCGCCCGCCCTCGGGGCCGACCCGCGGGCGCGACCGGGCCGTGCGCGCGGCGGGTCCGCGGGTGCGGCTGCGTCGCGGGCGGTGCCGGGGGTCGCCGGGCCCGCCTGGGCGGGCGCGTGACCGGCTGCCGGCCGGCCGCCCGCCCGTTCCGGGGTGCGCCGGGAGAACGCGCGCTGCACGGCGGCCACGACCCCGCGCGGGGCCCCGGCGCCGGCGGTGCGGCCCGGTGTCGCGGCCCGGCCGGGGGTCCGCGGCTGCGTCGACGTCGCGGGCGAGCCCTGCCGGTTGGCGGTCATGCCACCGTCTCCGCCGTCCGGCGAGCGCCGCGCGTGCGAACGCGGGCGCGGTCGGGGCGGGGCGCTCGGGGTCGCGGTCGGCTCGGCCGCCGGTTCGGCTGTCGGCTCGCCGCCCGTGCGGGCGGCGAGCGAATGCGCCCAGACGGCCGGGACCACGGGCCTGGCGGGCGCCGTGGGCGTGCCGACGGGCGTGCCGGCGCCGATGGCGGGCGGCGCCGTCGAGCCGGCGAGGGCGAACGGCATCCGCCGCTCGCCGAGCAATCCGCGCCGCCGGCCGGTGAGTTGCCCGGCCCGTTGCACGCCCAGGCCGCCGGACGCCGGGCGGGCGGGGACCGTCGGCCGGATGGTCGGTGGAACCGTCGCGGGAGCCGCCGGTTCAGCGCCCGTTCCCGGCGGGGCGGCGACCGGGCCGGCGGCAGCGGGGCCACCGAGCGGGGCCGCGTGGACCGTCGGCTGCCCAGCCGTCCGGGAGCGCCGCCGCGGGCCGCCGCCGGGCGTGGGCGCGCCGGGGGTGGTCGCCGTTCCCGGCGGGGGGTTCGTGACGGCGGCGCGGCCGGCTGCCGGTGCGCTGGTGCCGTGCTCCCCGCCGGAGGGCGCGGACCGGCCGTGGGTGGTGGGGGCGGTCGGAGCTGCCGATCGGCCGGCACGGGCAGCCGGCGGCGCGGCGAGCGCCACAGCGGCGGTCGGATCCGTGGCGCCGTCACCGGGGCGCAGGGCGGCGCGCTGCACGGGCAGGCCCTCCCCGGCGGCCGGCGGGGCAGTGGTGGCGGGAGCGGCGTCGGCGGCGGCCGCCGGAGCCGTGCTCCGCCGGACCGGTCGGCCCGCACCGAGCAGGGGCGCGGTGCTACCGGCCACGGCCGCTGTCGGCGGCAGCGCATCGAGCGGCGCCCCCAGGCCCGTCCGCGTGCGCGCGGGCGCCGGGTCGGGCTGAACGGGCAGGTCACGCCCGGGGGCGGGCGCGGCGGGTGGGTGCGGCAGGGCAGGCGTGGGCGCGGACGGCGCGTCGGCGCCCCCGGACGGCGCGCGCTGCACCGATGCCCCGTCAACCGGCTCCCGGGCACCGCCGGACGGCGGCTGACCGCCCCGTCCGGCACCGGTACGGGCGCGGCGAACCGGAGCGGCGGCGGCACGGCCCGCGTCGGCGGACGGCCGGGCGGTGCCGTCGGTACCGCTCGCCCGGGCAGCGGCGGAGGATGAGCCGGTGGACCCGGCGTCGGCGGACACCACGGGCATCACCGGAGCGCCCGAGGCGGCAGCCGCCGGCCGGGTGCCGGTGGAGGCCAGGGGTGAGGCGCTCGAGGGCAGCGTGGTCAGGGGCTCGCCGAGGACCGGGCGGCGGGTGGGTGTGCCGGTGCCCGCCGCGGTGGCGCGCTGGACCACGGGTTCGCCCTGCGCGGCCCGCCCGGGCGCGGCGGTGGCGGCCGTACCCGGCGGCGTGCCGACGACATCGGCCTCGCCGCTCTCGGACGGGCGGGTGCGGTCGGCGGGCGCTGCTGCCGGCGGCACGGACGGCGGCAGCACGGCCGCAGCACGGTTCGACGGCTCGGCCGCGCTCCCCTGGGCGGCGCTACCCGCGGCGGCGGTCCGCCCGGGAACGGCCGCCACCGGGCGCACGGACAGGGCCCGGGGACGCCGTGCCACGGTCAGCGGTGCGCCGACGGGCCGCGGCCGCACCGCGCGGGGTGACGGGCCCGCCGCGCCGCTACGCGGGGAGGCGTCGGCCGCATCGGCCGTCGGCGCGGCGCTCCGGGCCGCTCGCTCCGGCGCCGTACGGGCCGTCGGTGCGGCCGGGCCGGCTGCACCACCGGGTCGGGCAGCAGCACGCTGGGGAGCACCGGGCGCGGCAACGCCGGTCCCAGGAGCAGTGGTTCGGGCGTCACGTGGCCCGGCCCCGGCAGGCGTCCGCCCGTCCCGCGCCGGGGCGGCGGAGGTGGTCGCACCGCCGCCGGAACCCTCGCGCGCGAGGTCCCGGCCGGCCCCGCCCCCGCGCGTCGCGGTCGCCGTGCGCGGACCGGAGCGCACCGGGAGGCGCCGCAACCGTTCGGAGCGCTGGACCGGTCGGGGCTGCCGGGGGCCGGGAGCCCCCGACCGGCCGGGCTCCGACGGCTGTTCCGCCCCGAGCTCCACCGGGGCGGCGGGCACGACGAGTTCGTCCCCGCCCGTGCGGACGGGAGCCGGGGAGCCCGGCCTGGCCACTGCCCGCAGGATGCCCGCCGGGGCGGTCGGAAGGACCGCGTGGCCGAGCGGGCCGCAGAACGAAGGGTCCTGCCAGGAGGCCAGCCGGGAGCGGAACGCCAGGCCGTCGCTGACGCCGGGCGCGGGCGCGGCCAGGGTCGGGACGAGCGGGCGCACCGCGCGCCACCCTCCGTCCGCCGCCGGGCGCCGCTGGACGGCCCCGACGGCCCCGACGGCGCCACCGGTGCCGACACCGTCCGTCGCGCCGCCGGGCACCCCGGCGGACGGGCCGCCGGACAGGCCGGCCGACGCGCCGTCCGAGCGGCCGTCCGGAGCGCTGCCCAGGGCGCCGGAGGACGCGCCGCCCTCGCCGCCCCTGCGGCGGCCGATCCAGTCCCGAACCCCCACCGGTTCACCCGCCTTCGCTGATGCGGGTGTTGAGCCGCGCGATCTCGCGCACCCACTGCCCGCGTTCGCGGTGGGTGAGGTCGAGGATGTCCTCCCGCTGCCAGTGGAAGTGGTAGGCGATGTACGCGATCTCCTCGTACAGCCGAGCAGGCGCGTACGTCACGATTCCCCCAGGCGCCCACCGGCGAGGTCGACCTCGAAGGCGCCGTCGCAGTGCGGGCAGGTCACCGCGGCGCGCGTGTGGCCCTCGCTGTTGATCCGCTGGTAGAGGTCCTGGAGGAACGCCACGTCGGTGGCGTACATCCGCTCCACCACCCCGGCGTGCACGTCGGTGATGTCGCCCAACCTGGTGATGACGTGGCTGAGCAGCACCACGCTGAGGTACGCGGGGTTCTCCTTGACCCGCAGGTCGATCTGCGGCATCAGCTCGTCGCGAGCGGTGGCCAGGCGCATGGCGCCGTGCCGGTGCACGGTCCCCTCGTCGTCGACGTAGCCGAGCGGCAGCTCGAACTCGAACTCGGTGTGCGGGGCCCGCCCCCGGGGCCCGGACGGGCCCGTCTGCCCCGGGGCCGGCTGCTGCGGTGCGGGGTCCTGCGGGGCCGGGGCCCCCTCCAGCAGCTCGTCGAGGCCGATCCGTCGCCTCACTCTACGCTGATCTCCTCGAACACGATGGTCACGGTCTCCGTCGCGGCACTGGACTCGCCCGCGCTGAGCGTGGGGCCCTCCCAGCGGCTGGCCCAGGCGTTGGTCAGCTGGATGCGCCGCAGGGTGGCACCGGTGGTGTCCTTGACCTCGATGGTGAGGTTCTGCCGCGCGGTGTTGATGGCCCCGTTGTTGAGGGTTTCCTTGATCCAGTCCGTGAACGCGCCGCTCTTGTCGAGGCCGCGGGTGATCGTCACCTCGCCGGGCAGCCGGGCACCGGGCTGCTTGCGGACGATCAGCTTGCCCTCCTGGGTCACCTGCTTGTACTCGACGACGTCCTGTTCGACCGTCAGGTTGCTGATCTCCTTGACGGACTCGACGTTGTAGCCGCCGAGCTGGACGCCGAATATGTGTGTGGAGAGCGGATCGCCTTCAGCCATGGCTGGTTGTCACCTTCCGATGCGATGGGTTTGCCGACCTGACGGCGGTCACTCGTTGACGAGGCTCGTGCTGTCGGAGAACTGGGACAGCCGGAAGACCACGAACTCCGCGGGCTTGACCGGCGCGACCCCGATCTCGCAGATCACCTGGCCGAGGTCGATGGACTCCGGCGGGTTGTTGTCGCGGTCGCACTTGACGTAGAAGGCCTCGGCCGCGGTCTGGCCGAACAGCGCCCCGCGCCGCCACTCCTCGGTGAGGAACGCGGTGATGTTCCGGCGGATGCTGGACCACAGCCGGTCGTCGTTGGGCTCGAAGACGACCCACTGGGTCCCCAGGAGGATGGACTCCTCCAGGTAGTTGAAGAGCCGGCGCACGTTCAGGTAGCGCCAGGCCGGGTCGGAGGAGAGGGTGCGCGCGCCCCAGATCCGGATGCCGCGCCCGGGGAACGCCCGCACGCAGTTGACGCCGATCGGGTTCAGCAGGTCCTGCTCGCCCTTGCTGAGGCGGAGTTCCAGGTCCACCGCGCCGCGGATGACCTCGTTGGCCGGCGCCTTGTGCACCCCGCGCTCGGCGTCGCTGCGCGCCCAGACCCCGGCGACGTGGCCGCTCGGCGGGACCAGCACGTTGCGGCCGCTCGCCGGGTCGAAGACCTTGATCCACGGGTAGTAGAGCGCGGCGTAGCGGGAGTCGAAGCCCGCCTCCTCGTTGCGCCAGGTGCGCATCCGCTGGGCGTTCAGGCCGGGCGGCGGGTCGAGCACGGCGGTCCGGTCGCCCATCTGCTCGCAGTGCGACATCACCGCCAGCTGGACGGTCCGCAGGCCCTCGTCGTCGATGTCGCCGCGCTGGTAGGCGCTCATCAGGTCGGGCACCGCGACCATGGTGATCTCGTCGATCGCCTCGAGGCCGGAGAAGCCGGTCCGGGCCGCGGCGTCGCCGACGTACTCCGCCGGGTCCAGCCGGGTGCCGGGGGCGGTGGCCGGGACGGGCGCGGGGGCGGCGGCGAGGCCGTGGGTCGCGCGCTCGGGGCGGCTCGGGGCGGTGCCGGGCTGCTCGGCGACGGCGATCAGCTTGGACTCGCGCAGCTGGGTGACGACGTAGCCCTTGGTGTTCCTGCGGGTCGAGACGTCGTATGTCTCCACGACCTCGCTGCCGCGGCGGACCAGCACGCGGAAGCGGTCGTCGGGGACGTTGTCGCCCTCGACGTCGGCGATCTCGACGGACACGTCGCCGCCGGCGCTGGGCAGGGCCGAGTACAGGAAGCCCGCGATCGCGACGGGCGGGGCCGCGCTGACGGCCGGGGCGGGGGCGCCCGAGGCGGCCTGGCGGGCCGGGTCGCCGACCCGCACGACGTAGGCGGAGCCGCCGCCGTTGGCGAAGAAGCCGTAGACCGAGTGCGCCAGGTAGGTGCCCTCGGTGAACCCGCCGAAGCGCTGGACGTACTGGTCCCAGTTGGTCACCAGCGTGGGCTCGTGGAAGGGGCCGGTCTCGGCGAAGCCGACGAAGGCGGCGACGGCCGTGCCGACGCCCTCGATCGGCCGGGCACCGGACTGGACCTCCTCCACGTACACGCCCGGGGTGAGGTACGACGGCATTCGCGCTCCTTCGGGTGGCCGGTCATTCGCCGATCATTCGCCCACGAGTCTGCTGCCCCGGCACCGTCCGGGGACATGTCCCGAGGGCCCCGACCGGGGGCAGGAACGACTGCCCCGGCGGGCAGCGTGACTGGTCCGCGCAGCCGGAGGCGCCCCGGGCCGCCGGACGGCCGGGCACCTCCGGCCCGCCGGGCGGGTCAGGCGTGCCCGGCGTCCGCGAGGACGCCCAGCCACGGGCCGAACTCGCTCTCCAGCACCAGCCGGCCGAGCTTGCGGTACTCCCCGACCACCGCGGCGACCAGTTGCGCCATGCCCAGCGGGGCACCCGTCCCGGCGGCCAGGTACGCCGCGGAGACCGCGCAGGCCCGGATGGAACCGCCGGCGAGTTCGAACCGCCGGGCGCAGAAGTCCAGGTCGAGGTCGTCCCCGCGGGGCAGCCGCGGCCCCAGGCAGCGGTCCCACAGCAGGCGCCGCTGCGCCTCGTCCGGCAGCGGGAACTCCGCGATGACGTCCAGCCGCCGGGTGAACGCCTCGTCGAGGTTGGCGCGCAGATTGGACGTCAGCACGGCGATGCCCTCGAAGGACTCCATCCGCTGGAGCAGGTAGGCCGTCTCCACGTTGGCGTGGCGGTCCTGGGCGTCCTTGACCTGCGAGCGCTTGCCGAACAGCGCGTCCGCCTCGTCGAACAGCAGGATGCCGTTGACCTGCGCGGCCTCGGTGAAGATGCGCTCGAGGTTCTTCTCGGTCTCGCCGACGTACTTGTCCACCACGGTGGACAGGTCCACCACGTACAGCTCCATGCCGAGCTCCGCGGCGACCACCTCGGCCGACATGGTCTTGCCGGTGCCCGACTCCCCCGCGAACAGCGCGATCACGCCGTTCCCCCGGCCGCCGCCCGGCCGCATCCGCCACTGCCCGAGCACCTGGTCGCGGTGCCGGGCCCGCAGCACCAGCTCGCGCAGCCGGGCCGCGGTCGGGTCGGGCAGCACCAGGTCGGCCCAGCCGACCGCCGGCTCGATCCGCCGGGCCAGCCGGGCGAGGCCGGCCGCGTTCTGCGCCCGCACCGCGGCCCGCAGGTCCCCGGCCTGCACCGGGCGCTGCTCGGCGGCGGCCGTCCTGGCGGCCACGGAGGCGGCCCGCTCCAGCTTCTCCCCGTCCACCCGGTAGGCAGCCACGGCATCGGCCAGTCCCTCGGCCAGCTCTGCGCTCAGCGGCGTCCCGGCGGCGGCCAGCGCGCGCGACCACAGCTCGGTCCGGTCCCCCGCGTCGGGCGCCGGGGCGGTGACCACCACGGGGCTCTGCCGCGCCCAGGCCGGGTCCCACACCTGCGGGCCGTACACGATCAGCGGGACACCGGCGAGTTCCGCGCACAGGTCGCGCAGCAGCCCGGCGCGCTCGGGCCGGTCGGCCCGGTCGGGTTCGAGCCGGTCCAGCGGTCCGAGCACCACACCGCCGCCGCCCAGCCGGGCCTCGCGGGCCAGCACCCGCAGGGTGCCGCCCGGCGGGCGGGCGGCCAGCGCGGCCGCGTCGACCACCAGGGGCGGCCGGCCGTCGGCCGCGAGGGCGGCCGCCGCCAGCGGGCCGGCGTGCCCGCCGCGGTCCAGCAGGTAGACGAGCCCGCCGTCCGCCGCGGCCGCGCGCAGCCGCTCGACGGACTCCGCGGCCGCTGCCGGCACATGGCCCGGAGCCGCTCGGCGGGCCAGTCCGGCGAGTGCGTCGTCCGGCGCGTCGTCACCGAGCAGATGGGCCGTCACCCGGTCGGGTACCCGCAGGGTGCGGGAGAGCAGCGGGCGTTCCGGTTCGGTGACCTCCAGGAGGCCGCCGGCGACCAGCGGAGCCTGTCCGGCGAACCGGAAGCGGCCGGCGCCCGCGCCCTGCAGGCCGCACAGTTCGAGAGCCAGGGCGACGGTCGCCCGGCGCCTGGTCAGGTCGTCGTTGAGGTAGCCGTAGAGCTGTTCGAAGCGGTGGTCGAGGTCGGGGGCCATGGCCACCAGCAGCAGGTCGACGTCCACCGGGAGCAGCCCGAAGGCGGCGCCGAGCCGCGCGAGCCGGGAGCCGGGCGGTGGCGTGGAGCCGTCGGCGGCATCGAGGGGGCTCGCCTCGCCGGTGTGCGCGGCGAGACCGGCGTGCGCGGCGAGACCGGCGTGCGCGGCGAGACCGGTGTGGAGGGTGCGACCGCCGTCACCGGCCGCGGTGGCGCCCAGGCCCGCCGCGGCGGAGGCCGCCAGGATCCGCTCGACCGCCTCGGGCCCGAGGTACTGGCCGCGGTACGGGTCGTCCGGGTCCGGGTCGTCGGCCCGGCGCTCGCGCACCGCGGTGCGGACGCGTTGCTCGACGCGGTGCAGCCGTTCCCAGAGGTGGTCGAGGCCCGCCGGGAGCCCGTTCCCGGCGCCCGCCGACGGTCCGGAGGCCGAGCGGGAGGAGGTGGCGGAGGCGGCCGGTGCGTCCGGTTCGAGGTCCACGCTCATCGCGCCCTGCCCCGCGGTCGACGGCCCGGCGGCAGCCCGCGCTCCCGGGGCGCGGCGAAGCCGTCCGGCCCCGGGTCCGTGCCGCCCTGGTAGCGCAGTCGGCGGCCGGGGCCGTCGGCGGGCGCCGTGCCGTCCCGGGTGGCGTCCTCGGCGCGCAGCACCAGCCCCTCGGTGACCGGCGGGCCCGCCGGGGTGAGCCCGCCGGGCAGCGGGGCGAGCACCCTCAGGTCGATCGAGGGCCGCAGTTCCCCGCCGAGCGCCGACCAGACGTCGGACACCGACGGCAGGCCCGTGTCGCGCCCCGCGATGTCGAGTTCGACGGTGAGTCCGAGCTCGGCGAGCGTCCCGGTGAGCATCCGGGCGGGCAGCGCCTCCACGGCGGTCACGCACTGCAACACCTCGGCCAGCAGGCGGTGTTCGTCCTGCGGCCGGTTGGTCCAGACGGTGACCAGGTAGCCCAGCTCGAACCAGCGCGGCGCGGCGCGGTGGCCCACCACCATGCCGTCGGCGTCGTACGCGGCGATGACGCCCGTCTGCCGACGGCCCGTCTCCTCGCGGATGCCGTACAGGAAGACGCTGACCGTCGGCGCGGTGCGCCGGGCCGCGAGGTCCCGGGTGGGCGCGTCGAACACGACCTCGATCCCGCGCTCGGGCAGTCCGGTCTCGGCGAGCAGCAGCCGCAGCGCCTCGTCGACCTCGTGGATCACCGTCGCTCCACCTCCCCGGGCGGGCCGATGCTGCCCTCGACCACCAGGAAGGGCGTGGTGACCGGGGAGAACCCGGGACCGTCGGCGGTGATGGTGCGGGGGCCGGTCTCGTCCTTGGGCAGGATCAGCAGCTGGCCCGCGAAGGTCCCGTCGGCGCGCGGGTAGGTGGGGGCCGCGGCGGCGGTGATGCCGGGCTGCCAGGTGAACCGCACCGGCGCGCCGGGCGGGAAGTCGGTGCCGCGGACGGAGGTCACGAAGCCGGGCTTGCCGATCGGCGGCACGGCGACGATGCGCGGCTGGAGGATGCGCAGCGGGGTGCTGGCCCGGTGCGGGCCCGGGACGGCGTCGGTGCCGGTCGTCGTCAGCTCGGCGCTGATGGTGTTCTCGGCGGCCGCCACGGGCGCCAGCACCACCCGGACCACCTGGCTGCCGCCCGGGCCGAGGTCGGCCAGAGCGCAGCTGCCGCCCCGGCAGCCCGGGGGCAGCGCCTCGGTGGGCACTCCGGCGGGCAGGCCGAGGGTCAGGCGCAGCCCGGTGGCGAGGGCCCGCCCGGTGTTGCGCACGGTGTAGCTGACGGTCACCCGGCCGCCGACGTAGCCCGGGTCGGGCTGGGCGTCGACGGACACGACGGGTCCGGCGAGTGGCGGCGGGGCCGGTGCCGGACCGGGCGTGACGGCCGGGGAGGCGGGCGGCGCGGGGGCGGGTGTCACGGTGGGGCTCGGTGCGGGTGTCGGGGTGGGTGTCGGCGTGGCCGTGGGTGTCGGTGTGGCGGAGGGCGAGGCGGTCGGCGAGGGGGTGGCCGGGTCCTGCACCGGCAGGAGGGTCTCGGCGAAGTCGTCCCCGGGGTTGGGGTCGACGACCGTGCCGGTGACGCTCCAGCCGAAGGGCTGGGTGCCGCTGCGGGTGCCGATCAGCCGGGCGGTCACCCGGACGGCGGCTCCCGGTGCCAGCGTGCCGAGTTCGCAGCGCAGCGCCGCGGCGTCGCACTGCCCGACGGGCGTGGTCAGGCCGCCGAGCCGGGCGCCGGTCGGCACCGAGACGGTGAGGACGGTGCCGGGTGCGGGCGCGGGGCCCTTGTTGGTGACGATGACGGTCACGTCGGTGCCTCCGTCCACGGGGACGGCGGGTGTCCGGGCGGGGGCGCTCAGCGCGAGGTCGACGGACTGCTGGACGGACGGTTCCTTCTGACGCCCCGGCAGCCGGCGGTCCAGCGGGGTGAAGGTGCCGGCGGCGAGGTCGTAGACGGCCAGCCCCTCCGGCGAGTCGGGCGGCAGGGCCCGGCGGGAGGTGAGCACCAGCTGGGCGCCGTTCGCCGTCCAGGCGACGTCGCGGGGCTGGAACGGGCCGGTCTCGGAGGTGTCCGGCAGCGGCTGGGTGCAGGCGCCCTTGCGTCCGCGCAGCCCGGCGGGCAGCACCACCGAGCAGTCGGTGCCGGTGGGCGAGGTGACCACCACGCCGTCCTGGCGGTTGTTGCCGCCGTCGCCGGCCTTGCGGTTGAAGGCGATCCGCTTGGCGTCGGGCGAGAACGCCGGGCTGTCGTCGATGACGTTGCAGCTGCCCGGGCAGGCGGCCCGGCTCAGGTCGTTCTGCCGGGTGAGGTCGTCGGCGGCCACCGTCCAGATGTGCACGTTGCCGGCGTTGCCGTCGATCACGGCGGTCCTGGAGAAGGCGATCAGCCTGCCGTCCGGGGACCAGGAGGGTTCGCCGTCGGAGGCCCCGGTCTGGCCGGCCGGCGGGGCGACGGTGCCGACGATCGCTCCCGTGGCCACCTCGGCGACGAGGAGGCGTCCCGGGCGCGCCGGGGCCCGGTCGGTGCCCGGGGCGCTGCGGCTGAACACCATCAGCCGGCCGTCCGGCGAGAGGGCGGGGTCGGTGTCCCGGTCGAGCGGGCCGCGCCCGGCCAGGTTCATCGGGCGCGGGTTCGAGCCGTCGGCGTCGGCGAGCCAGATCCGCTCGATCCGGCCGGCCGGCGAGTCCTCGTAGCGGGTGACGACGATCTGCCGGCCGTCCGGCGTGTAGGTCTGCCGTTCGAACCAGGGGTCGTAACCGGGGCGGGGGTGGAAGAGCGGGTCGGCCGCCGGGTCGGGGTTGGTGTTGGTGTCGGCGGCCGGGTCCTCCGTGAGCACGCTGATGCCGAGGTCGCGCGGGTCGGCGCCGTCCGGGCGGACGTCCTGGACGTCGGCGACGTTGGCGGCGGAGGCGCTCGTCTGCTCCACCACGGGGCCGCCGTCGGCCTGGGTGCCGAGCCAGGTCGGGTTCGCGATCAACCGGTTGGTGCTGTACAGCAGTTGGGGGTCAGTGCAGGAGCAGGTCGGCGCCCGGTACAGGTTCACCACCGGCGGCTGGGACGGGTCGGGCTGCTGCCCGGGCGCGGGGGCGTCGGGCCGGTCCGGGCTCAGGAAGAGGACTCCGGTGCCGTCGGCCAGCCAGGAGGCGGAGCCGGTGTGCCAGGTGGAGCCGGTGCCGGGGAAGAACGCCTTGTCGCCGCCGGTGGGCGAGGTGAGCATCAGGGTCCGGCCCTGGTCGCCGCCCTTGTCCCAGGTGTAGACGATCTCGTTGCGGTGCGCGTCGTCGTTCTGCGGGTTCCACGTCGGGTCGACGGCGTTGCCGGTGGTCACGTTGGTGATCCTGACCGGCGCCCCGCCGTCGAACGGCCGCAGGTAGACCTGGGTGTGCGCCGGATCGCCGGTGCAAGCGTACGCGACCCAGCGGCCGTCGGGCGAGAC
Source organism: Kitasatospora sp. NPDC048194 (assembly GCF_043202455.1). Classification (NCBI taxonomy): domain Bacteria; kingdom Bacillati; phylum Actinomycetota; class Actinomycetes; order Kitasatosporales; family Streptomycetaceae; genus Kitasatospora; species Kitasatospora sp. NPDC048194. Next base: position 86,806 of record NZ_JBIDAK010000023.1, on the reverse strand, counting down.
CGTCGGGTGCGTCTCGTCGGCCGAGCCGTCGGTGAGGCGGCGCAGCCCGCTGCCGTCCCGGTTGACCACCCACAGCACGTGCTGCCCGGTCGGCTCCAGCGCCTCGAAGACGACGCCCTTGCCGTCCGGGGCCAGCGCGGGGTGGGCGGTGTCCATGCCGGTGGTGAGCTTGCGCACGGCGCCGGCCGCGTCGCGCAGGTAGACCTGCGGCAGCGGGCCGTCCCGCAGGCTGGTGAAGACCAGTTCGCCGCCGCGGGCCGACGGGTCCTGGTCGAAGTGGATCGGGCCGGGGCCGAACAGCGGGGTGCTGGACGCCGCTCCGGTCACCCGGCCGAGGCCGCGGTGGTTGGTGCCGGCGAACAGGATCCGCCCGGCGGCCGGGTCGGCCGAGGCGGTCGGCGCCGTGGAGCCGCCCTGCCCTTCGGGGGCGGAGCCCAGGGTCAACACGGCCGCGGCCAGCGCGAGCAGGACCGCGACGGCGGCGCGGGCCGGCCGCCGGACGGGGCGGGGGGTGCCGGTGGCGGCGATCACGCACGACCTCACAGGGTGGCAGGGGCGGACTCCCTGGCAGTCTCACCGGCTCGGGCGCCCGGGAACAGAGCCCGGGCACCCGAGCCGGGGGTAACGACCTGTGTCCCCAAAGGGCAGACCGCGACGGTCACGGGACCTCGGTGTGCCGTGACTGCCGCTCTTCCGCGGGGGCCGATCACCGGGGTGCCGGCCCGCGGGTACGCCCCGCCGGCGCCGTTGCCGGGTGTCCTCGTCACGGGTACCGCTCTTCCCGGCGCCGTTGCCGGGGTCCTCCCCAACCGGTACCGCTCCCCCGGCACCATTGCCGGGGTGTCCTCGTCACGGGTACCGCTCCCCCGGCGCCGTTGCCGGGGTCCTCCCCACCGCACCGCTCCCCCGGTGCCGTGCTCAGATCAGACCGCGTCGCATCGCGTACCCCACGGCGTGGGCCCGGTTGCGCAGCCCGAGCCGGTTGATGATCTCGTGCAGGACGTTCTTGACGGTCCGTTCGGAGTAGGAGGTCTTGGCGGCGATCTCGCTGGTGTCGAACCCCTCGGCCACCAGCCGCAGCATCTCCGCCTCCCGGGCCGTCAGGGTCGACAGGGTCAGCCCCCGCCCGTCGAGCATGGTCCGCTGGAGCATCCCGATCCGGTCGAGCAGTTCACCCAGCAGGTCCCCGGGCATCACCCCCTCCCCCTTGGCGAGGGCGGTGATGAGGTGCACCAACCGGTCCTGGTCCGCCTCCGAGCGCCGCAGCACGGCGGCGACCCCGCACTCGACGATCGTCTGCAGCCCGCCGGCCTCGAAGTGGCCCACCACCAGGCCGATCCGGCCCGCCGTGGCGAGCCGCAGCCGCCGCAGGTGCTCGGCCACCGCCTCGGTCAGGGCGTCGACCACCAGCAGGGAGACCTCCGCGCTCCCCGCCTCGCTCTCGCTCAGCAGCTCGACCTCGGGCCGCTGGCGCAGCTGTTGGACCACGCCGGTCTGCAGGATGATGTCCTCCGCGTACACCGCCACGCGTATCTGGGCCGGCTTCCCGCGGGCCTGGACGGGGATTCCGACCCCCGACGGACGGGTGGCGCCCGCCGTCCGGGAGGCGCTGCCCGCCGTCCGGGAGCCGTTCATCACCCGGGAGCCGCCGGACCGCGACGAAACCGGGGTCCGCTGCGCGGTGACGACTCCCTCACCGCTTGTATCGGTCGACGTCATCGAACTCTCCATTCTCCATCGGACATTCAGTGGTGCCGGCCGGCTGCTCCGAGGGGCGGGGCCGGCCGTCGGCCCAGGGGGCCTCAGGGGCGGGGGGCGCGGGCGGCGGCACGGTGCGCGCGGTGCGCCGCGGCGGCACCGGGCAGGGCCGGTCCGCCCACGCGGGCAAGGGGTGTGCCCACGGCTTGCCCGCAGGGACCTCTTCGCGGGCGGTCCGTCGGCCGTACCGTCACGCCATGACCACATCCGCCGAACTCGGCCTGCCCGCGCTGACGGTGGCGCCCGGTGGCGTGGCCACCACGACCCTGACGGTGCGCAACGACCTCGACATCGTCGAGGCGTACGCGCTGGAGGTGGTCGGCGACTGCGCCGCATGGACGACGGTCGAGCCGGCCCGGGTCTCCCTGTTCCCGGGGACGTCCGAGACGGTGACGATCCGCCTCGCCCCGCCGCGCTCGCCCGCCGCCCGCGCGGGTGAGTTCCCGCTCGGCGTCCGGGTGCTGCCGACCGAACGCCCGGAGCTGGTGACGGTTCCGGAGACCACCGTCACCGTCACACCGTTCCACGAGTTGCAGGCCGCGCTCGCCCCGCGCCGCCGGCGCGGCTGGCTGCGCGGACGCTACCGGACGTCGGTGCGCAACCTCGGGAACGCGCCCACCACGGTGGTTCCCACGCCCGGCCAGCCCGGCGAGGACCTGCGTTTCCGGGTCAGCCCGGAGCGGCTGCGCCTCGAACCCGGCGAGTCCGGCGAGATGCGGCTGCAGGCCCGCGCCCGCAAACTGATCTGGTTCGGCAAACAGGCCACCTGGCCGTTCGAGGTCACCGTCGCCCCGGCCGATCCCGCCGCCGGCCCGGACGGCGTCGGCAAGGACGGGGACGGCAAGGACGGGGACGGCGGTGGAAAGGGCGGGTCCGCCCCGGCCGTGGATCCGACGGCCGCCCAGCACCCGAAGCTCGACGGGGAGTTCCTCCAGGTACCGGTCTTCCCGAAGTGGCTGCTGGCCCTGCTGGCGGCGCTGATCGCCCTGCTGCTGGCCTGGTTCGCCCTGGTCCGCCCGGCGGTGCGCAGCTCCGCGAAGCAGGCCGCCGAGAAGGCCGTCGCCCAGCAGAACGCCACCCCGACCCCGATCGCCGCCGCACCTGTCGACGGCGCGCAGCCGGCACCCTCCGGCGGGGCCCCCGCCGCAGCGGGCAAGCCGGCCGCCGGTCAGCCCGGCGCCGGTCAGGCGAGCGCCGGGGCCGGCAGCCGCGGCCAGGGACTGGCCGTGCCCGGGACCGGCCAGCAGAGCTCCGCCACGATCGAGGTGCAGACCGCGAGCGGCTCGGCGTCCACGGGCAACTACCAGGTGCCGCGCGGCAAGGTGTTCGACATCACGGACATCGTGGTCGCCAACTTCCAGGGCGACCAGGGCGTGCTGACCATCACGGCCGGCAAGCAGACGATCACCACGATCGCTCTGGAGACCTTCCGCAACCAGGACTACCACTGGGTGACTCCCATCCAGGTCCCCGCGGACCAGGCAGTGACGGCGAACGTGACCTGCGAGTCACCGGGCACCCCGGCGTCGGGCAAGCAGGCGTCGACCTGCCACGAACTCCTCAATGTCAGTGGGACGCTGAGCGACATTCGGCAGGGGAACTGAGTCGACGCGCACCGTGCACCTTTCCTCCCCGGGCGACCGGGGAGGAAAGGTGCTCCTGACGCCCCGGCGATGTCAACGACCCCTTCCCCCGGAACCACTCCCTCCGCCCCCCGTGATCCTGCCCTGCTCGTGCCCCCGCACAGCCCGTGACCATGTCAACGTCCGACGGACACCCTGACCCGTTCGGGCACCAACCGCCAAATCGGACCGCTCCCACCGCCCCCACCCGGCTGCCCCTCGGGGAACCCGTCCGGGCCCCCGGGGGCAACCGACCCTTCCCCCGCGGACGGTGAGGTCTGCCCCCGAACGGTGCTGACGCACCGTCTCCTCAACAGTAGCTTTGCGGTGTTTCCGCACCGGAGGCGGCATCAGCGCCGTATGCGCACCGAACCGCCACATGGAGGAAGGAGCCCGTTCGCCGTGCGCGCTCACGAATCCGACCGGCGGACCGACCGGGGCCCCGCCCCGGACGCCACCCGCACCGCGCGACCGGGCCCGCGGGCCGCCGGCGCGCTCGCCCTGCAACGGACCATCGGCAACGCCGCGGTGTCCCGGCTGGTCGACCGGGCCGGTTGCAGCGGACACCGACGCGGGACATCGGGTTCTGACAGGCGCCACGGCTGAAGTACCCGCCGGGCGCCCCGCAGCAGGGCGCCCCGCCACCCGTCACAGGTGCTGCTCGGCCCAGATGATCTTGCCATCGGGCGTGTAGCGCACCCCCCAGCGGTCGGTGAGCCGGGCGACCAGGAACAGCCCGCGGCCGCCCTCGTCCTCGGCGACGGCGTAGCGCAGGTGGGGCGCGGTGCTGCTGCTGTCGAAGACCTCGCAGATCAGCGTGCGGTCGTACAGCAGCCGCACCCTGATCGGGTCCGTGGCGTAGCGGATGGCGTTGGTCACCAGTTCGCTGAGCACCAGCTCGGTGACGAAGGCCGCCTCGTCGAGCCCCCACCGGGCCAGCTGGCGGGTCGCCTCGGCACGGACCCGCGCCACGGCCTCCGGCGCCGAGGCCACCTCCCACTCGGCGGTCCGGTCGGGCGCCAGCACCCGGGTACGGGCGACAAGCAGGGCGATGTCGTCGCTCTGGCGGGCGGGCAGCAGGGCGTCGAGCACCGCGTCGCAGACCTCCTGGGGCGATCGGCCGGGGCGGGCCAGGACGCTCGTCAGGACGTCCAGCCCGACGCCCATGTCCCGGGTCCGGTCCTCGACGAGACCGTCGGTGTAGAGCACCAGGTTGCTCCCCGGCGGCAGCCGCACCTCCACGGCCTCGAAGGGCATCCCGCCCAGGCCGAGCGGAGGACCACCGGGGAGCTGGAGGAGCTCCACCGTGCCGTCCGGGTGGACGACGGCGGGCGGGGGGTGGCCCGCCCGGGCCAGCGCGCAGACGGCGGTGCTGGGGTCGTAGATCGCGTAGAGGCAGGTCGCCCCGGTGATCGCGGCCTCTCCCCCGGCCGCGGCCGCCTCCTGGTCCAGGTGGGCGACCAGTTCGTCCAGGTGCCCGAGGAGTTCGTCCGGCGGCAGGTCCAGGGTGGAGAAGTTCTGCACGGCGGTGCGCAGGCGGCCCATGGTGGCGGCCGCGTGCACCCCGTGGCCGACCACGTCGCCGACGACCAGGGCGACCCGGGCCCCCGGCAACGGGATCACGTCGAACCAGTCGCCGCCGACACCCGCCTGCGCGGGCAGGTAGCGGTAGGCGACCTCGAGGGCGTTCTGCTCGGGCAGCGACCGCAGCAGCAGGCTGTGCTGGAGGGTCACGGCCATGGTGTGCTCGCGGGTGAAGCGGCGGGCGTTGTCGACGGAGACCGCGGCCCGGGCGGCCAACTCCTCGGCCAGTGAGAGGTCGTCGTCCTCGAACGGGCTCCTGCCCCGGCCGCGCCAGAAGCAGGCGACGCCCATCAGCACCCCGCGCGCCGTCAGCGGAACGGCGATCAGCGACGTCAGGCCGAAGTCCAGCACCGCCTGGGTGCGCTCGACGTCCTGCATCCGCCAGCCCGCGTCGGTCGCCAGCTCCGGGACCAGCGAGGGCCTGCCGCTGACGAAGCCCGCCGCCTGCGGGGTGCTCCCCGCCCACCGGACCAGCGTGTCCTGGGGATACAGCGGCGAATCGTCCCGGACGCCCGCGAGGGCCACCCGCCGCAGCTCCACCGGGGCGCCGACGGCCCGGGTCTGCGGTTCCTCGCCCACCAGGACCTCCTCGGCGAGGTCGACGGTGGCGTAGTCGCAGAACTCCCGGGTGGCCGTCCCGGCGAGCTCCTCGGCGGTGTGCCGGACGTCCAGGGTGGTGCCGATGGCCATGCTCGCGTCGTAGAGCAGCCGGAGCCGGCCGCGGGCGACCTCGGCCTTCCCCGCGAGGGCGCGCAGTTCGGTGGAGTCGCGCAGGGTGGTGACGCTGCCGGACGGGCCTCCCCTGCCCTCGGACGGGCCTCCTCCGCCACCGGACGGCCCCGCCGCACCGCCGGATGCCGCCGCACCGCCGCCGCTCGTTCCCGCCCTGCCGTCGACGAGGCGTCTGCTGACGGTGGGGCGGCTGTTGACGGCCAGCAGGCGGTCGCCCACGGGCAGCACCTCGTCGGTGACGGCCGTGTCGGAGAGCAGCAGTTCGGTCGTCCGGGGGTCGAGTCCGAGGTCGGTGACGGCCCGCCCCTCGACGTCCGGGGGCAGGTCCAGGAGCCGGCGCGCCTCGTCGTTGGCGAGCAGGACCCGCCCGTCACCGCCGACGATGGCCACGCCCTCCCGCACCGCGTGGAGCACCGCGTCGTGGTGCTCGTACATCCTGGTCATCTCCTCCGGCCCCAGGCCGTGGGTCTGCCGCAGCAGCCGCCTGCCGACCAGCGCCGTACCGGCCGTGGCCAGGCCGAGTGCGACGGCGGCGGCGCCCAGGACGACCGGCAGCTGGTGGTCGACGGCGCTGCTCACGTTGGCGACCTTCATCCCGGCGGAGACGATGCCCACGACCCCGCCGCCGGCGTCCTCCGCCGGGACCACCACCTGGTACTCCAGGCCGAGCGGGCCGTGCACCTGCTCGACGGTGACCCGCCCCTGCAACGACGGCCCGATGGTGCCGACGAAGTGCTTGCCGATCTGCGCCGGCTCGGGGTGGGTGTACCGGATGCCGTTCCGGTCGGTCACCACGATGAAGTCGACCTTGGCGTCCTTGCGGGCCGCTTCGGTCAGCGGCTGCAGCACGGCCGTGGGATCGGGGCCCTGGATCGCGGCCACCAGACCGGGGCTGTGGGCGAACGCCTCGGCCGCGGCGAGCGAACGGTCGCGCGCGGCGGCGAACCGGTCGCTCCGCGACGCGATCAGCAGCGCGACGACCGCCGCCACGACGATCAGCAGTACGACCGCCACCTGGAGCAGGAACATCTGACCGGCGACGCTGCGGATGTCCAGCACCGACCGCAACCGCCGCACCGCAGGATCCCCGGGGCCCGTGCGCGGCGGTCGCCGCCCACCGCGGCGACCCTCCGCTCGGTGCGGAGCACGGGGGCCGGGGCCAGTGTCTCTCGCCATACCCCCATGGTCCCGCCGTGTCCGCCGACCCACGAGGTGCCCCGCCCGCCGTCCCGGCTCACCGGGGAACGGACCGGATCAGCAGCAGCGCGACGTCGTCGGTGCGGTGCTCTCCGTGGCCGGCCCGGTCGACGAGGGCGTCCGCCAGCCGGTCGAGCGGTTCACCGCCGTGGCGGGCCAGGGTCGCGGTGAGGTCCGCCAGCGCCTGGTCGGGATCCGCGCCGGGCGTGTCGACGAGACCGTCGGTGTACAGGGCCAAGGTGGTGCCGATCGGCAGGTCGACGCGGACCTGCGGGTAGTCGGCGGCCGGGTCGACGTTCAGCACCATGCCGACGATCGGCTCCAGCGCGGCCGCCCGGCCGTCCGGGCCGTACAGCAGCGGCACCGGGTGGCCGGCGTCCGCCAGCCAGGCCTCGCGGCGCGCCAGGTCGACCCTCAGGTACGCGCAGCTGGCCAGCAGGCCCGTGTCCAGGTCGGCCACCAGCCGGTTGGTGCGGGAGAGCACCGTGCTCGGATCGGCGTCGGCGGCCGCGAAGGCCCGTACGGCCGTGCGGATCTGGCCCATCAGCGCGGCGGCGTTGACGTTGTGGCCCTGGACGTCGCCGATCACCACGGCCACGGAGTCGGGCCCGACCGGGATGAGGTCGTAGAAGTCGCCGCCGATGTCCATGCCCTCGGTGCACGGCAGGTAGCGGGCGCTGACCTCCAGGCACGGGACGTCCGGCAGCGCCCGGGGCAGCAGGCTCTCCTGGAGGCCCTGGGCGAGGTCGAGCTTGGTGTCGTACAGCCGGGCGCGGTCCAGCGCCTGGGCGATCAGTCCGCCGAGCGAGGTGAGGACGGCGCGCTCCTCGAGGTCGAAGCGGTGCGGCTCGGCGAAGGCCAGCACGCAGGTGCCGATCAGCCTGCCCGAGGTGACCAGCGGCAGGTACGCCCAGGCGGCCATCCCGTCCTGCGTCTCCTGGCGGCCGGGGTAGAGCCGCTCCAGCTCGGCGCGGTTCTCGAAGTACGCCGGCACCGGGTTGGTGGATGCCTGGACGCCCGGCGTGGGCTCGGTCAGCGGGGTGCTGTCGAACTGGTCGACCAGCCCGGGCGGATAGCCGTGGTGGCCCACGATGCGCAGTCGGCCGCCCTCGGCCATCAGCACCGCCACGGCGCGGGCGCCGAAGGCCGGGACGATCTGCTCGGCGATCATGCTCACCACGTCCTGCACGCTGACGGCCTCGGTCAGCGCGCCGGCGAGGTGCAGCAGGTGGTAGAGCGCCCCGGGCCGGGTGTGCGCCGCCCCGTCCGCCGGTGGCCCGGCAGGACGGTCGCGCCCGTCGGCGTCGGCGGCGCCGATCCGCGCGGTCAGCCCGGACGGGTCGGGGAAGAGCTCGAAGGACAGCCACCGGTCCGGCGGCCGCCAGGCGACGAACGAGGTGGGCTGGCCGCTGATCATCGCGGAGCGGTAGTGGTACTCGTACACCGGGTCCCGCAGCCAGGGCAGGGCCTCCCACGGTCGGGCGCCCAGCAGCCGCCCGACCGGTTCGCCCAGCTGCTCGGCGGCGGCCGGGCTGACCGCGGTCAGCCTGCCGTCCAGATCGATGTCGCACACGCCCTCCGGCAGCCGTGCCACCATCGCGGCGAGGGAGCGGGTGGTACCGCGCTCGGCCGCCTCGGGGCGCGGCCCGGCCCGGACCGGTCGACCCGCCAGGGCCGCCTCCGCCAGGACCTCGGCCAGTCGTGCGGCGAAGGCGGCGAACCGGTCACGTTCACCGGTCGACATCTCGGGCGGGTGCGTGGCGGGCCAGATCAGGAAGACCGCCCCGTACGTGACCCGCCCCGCGACCAGGGGAGCGGCCGCCAGGCAGAACGCGTACGGCATGGCGACCGCGACCCTCGGGTACCGGCGCGCCATCTCCTCCGCACCGCCCACCCAGACCACCCGGCCGCCCCGCACCGCGTCGGCCACCGGTACGGGTGCGGTGATCCCGACCCGCTGCCACGGCCTGGTGAACTGCCGGGCCGCGCCCAGCGTCACCGCCAGTTCCAGCCGCTCCCCGTCCGGCGACAGCAGGTACAGCCCGCCGATGTGCGCGTGGAGCCGGTCCGGCGCCGACCGCAGGACCTCCGCCGCCGCCTCGGGGCCGGGCCCGGCCGGCGCCGCCGCAGCGGCGGCCCCGGAGCCGGGCCCCGGCGACGGTTGCCACGGCACGCCCATCACGAGACCCCTATTCGAACCGACCAGTGAACCCGCAGGCTTCCTCCCATAGTGGCCCGGCCGCCACCCGTACGTCCCCTCGTGTCCCACGGGGCCGCCCCGCCCTCCGGGGAGGACCCGGCCCGGCCCGCCTGCTCAACGGCTCCGATCCGCTTCAACGACCCCGATCCCCGCCAAGGGCCCCGACCCGCGCGAACGCGTCCGCGAGGCATCCGGGCGCTCGGGGCCTGACGCTCCCTCCGCCGGAAGGCCCGGGGCGGATCCCGCCGGACACTCCCCGGGGGTATGGTGGCCGCAGAGCTCGCGCGACGCGGGACGACGGGACAGCGGGAAGGACGTCAGGGGTGGGTGGTGACCAGCTGCGGCGGACGGGCGCGCCCCGACTGCTCGCACTCTGCGCCGTCCTGCTCGGGATCTTCCTCATGCACGGCGCGCCGGCCTCCGCGGCCGGCGGCTGTCACAGCGCGGTGGGCGCCCCCTCGGCGATGCCGGGCAGCCATCCGGTGCCGGGGGGAGCGCCGGTAGCGCTCTCGCTGCCGGCGTCCGGCGCTGCCGCACATCCCGCGGCCGCGTCCCGGCCGGGCGGACCGCCGTGCGTGTCCACCCCCGCGCGCGAACGCTCCCCGCTGCCGTCGGCCGGCGGGCTCGCCGTCGCCGTCGTCGCCGCTGCGCTCTCCGCGCCGGCGCTGACGGGACGTCCGGAGGGCGGGCCGCACCTCCGGCGCAGGGGTCCGCCGAGAGGCGGACGGGACGTGCTGCTCCAGGTGTGCATCGCGCGTACGTGACGGGGCCGTGCCGGCGCCGGCCGGTCGGCCGGGCCGGGCCACGCGTCCCGCTCATTCGCGCGCCCTCCGGCGCGCCCGCGCACGAAAGATCATTCCGATGCCCCTCTCCTCCCGCTCCACCGTCCGTCGCCGCACCCTCAGCACGGCCGGTGCGACCGCCGTGCTGGCGCTGGCGCTGTCCGCCTGCGGCTCCTCCGCCGGGGACCACTCCGTGCCGGGCATGGACCACGGCGTCACCACGGCCGGCTCGTCCCCCTCCAACCCGACGCCGTCGACAGCCGGTGGCATGGAAGGCATGCCCGGCATGAACGCCGACGACGGCCTGGCAGCCGAGAAGAACGGCTACCGCCTCGAGGCCGAGCCCGCGGCGCTCCCGGCCGACCGGCCGACTCCCTTCCGGTTCACGGTCGTCGGCCCGGACGGCAAGCCGGTGACCGACTTCGCCGTCGAGCAGACCAAGACCATGCACTTCTACGCCGTCCGCTCCGACCTGACCGGTTACCAGCACCTCCACCCGACCATGGCCGCCGACGGCACCTGGACCGCGGACCTCGCCGCCCTCCAGCCGGGCAGCTGGCGCCTGTACGCCTCCTTCACCCCCGCCGGCGGCCCCGGCAAGGGCTCCGACCTCGTCCTCAGCCGCACCGTCACCGTCCCCGGCCAGGCGGTGGACACCCCTCTGCCCGCGGCGTCCGGAAGCGCCACGGCCGATGGCTACACCGTCACCATCCAGGGCGATCCGATGGCCGGCATGGCCCACCCGCTCACCGCCACCATCACCAGGGACGGCCGGCCCGTCACCGACCTCCAGCCCTACCTCGGCACCTATGCGCACATCAGCGCCTTCCACGAAGGCGACCAGGCCTTCGCGCACCTCCACCCGGAGACCCGGGCCGCCGGCGGAGACCACGGCGGACCGGCCCTCACCTTCCACGCCGAACTGTCCAGGCCCGGCAACTGGCGCACCTTCATCCAGTTCCAGACCGCCGGCCAACTCCACACCGCCGCAGTGACCCTGCACGTCAGCTGACCCGCCCCGGTGGGGTGCCCCCGGCAGGAGCGGCACCCCACCGAAGGCCGCCGGAGGACGGAGGGCGCGGCGGAAACCCCGGCCGTGCACGGCCGGATGCGCTCTCCTCCTCCGCCCGACTCCGTTGTATAACGGGGGCGAAGCGGACCAAGGGGGGTTCCACCGTGCAGGCGAGGAAGCAGCAGGGGCAGGCCGGGCAGTCCCGTCACGACGTGAGCCCGGCCCGACGGACCGGCACCCGGGCGAGATCCGCCGCCGGAGCCGTGCCCCGACAGTCCCCTGAGGCCGTCGCGGCCCTCCAGCGCGCCGTCGGCAACGCGGCGACCGGCCGGATGCTCCAACGAGCGGCCGGCGACCGGGCCGGGAACCGGCCGGTGGTGCAGCGGATGCTGGACGAGAACACCGTGGAAGCCGACTGCGCGGCCGGCACCTTCGACGGGCGGAGCGTCACACCCGGCAGGCGGGCGGCCGACCTGCGGAACATCGTGTGGCAGGACCACTGGGACGCCATCTCGGCGGTGTGCAGGAAGCACAAGTACACCATCGCCATCCGGGAGACCGGCGCGTTCTCGATCCGTCGGATCGCGGAAGGCGCCAAGGCCAAGCCGCACACCATCCTGGAGAAGTCGATCAAGCCCGGCTCCGTCGAGAAGAAGTACGGCACCGGCCCCGGGCAGGCCCCGGGGGACCCGGCCACCATCCTGGCCTGGCTCGAGGCCAACGACCTGAGCGGCTTCGTCGGCCACTGGGGCGCCCAGGGCCTGATCGGTGTGCGGATCGACAACCCACCCCCGACGCTCCCCGCCGGAATCGTGCACCAGGGCGCGAACAACGAGCCGTACGTGCCGCTCGACATGCAGCAGCCGGGCGGCGGCCCGGCCATGGTCGCCCTGAAGGCCGACCCGAACTGGAAGCAGTACCTCTACACCGGCGACTACGACCTCCACGAGGTCTACTCCGCCCAGGGCGGCACCGGCGGCGGCCAGATCCCGGAAGCGACCATGGAGAAGGCCAAACTCCTGAACCGGCTCAACGCGGGGATCGCCCTGAACACCCAGCAGGAGCCGGTGGCACGCCACGGCACGGTGGCCCTGGAGCACGGCCGGCTGCACACCCGGCCCGGCTCCGACCACGCCATGTTCCAGCACGGGGACCAGGCCACCTACCGGATGAACCAGTACCTGGAATCGACGGTCGCCCGGTACGCGCAGCAACTGGTCCGGGCGGTGGCCACGGAGGCCGACGAGCCGCTGGCCTGGTGCCGGATGGGTACGTGGTACGTGACCAGGAACCGCGAGGAGCACAAGGTCCTGCGCAGGCGCTGGAAGCTGGCGGTCCCCCACACCTGGGACGACGAGAACGTGGAGCGCACCGCCGGCGGCGGCTACCGCACGGCCCGCTACACCGCCTGACCCGCGCCCCCGGCCGGAACCGGGGGACCCGCCGCCCAGGCCACCCGGTGGGGGCGCACCCGCCCCCGGGCTGCCGGGGGCGGGTGCGGGCGGACGCCTGCGGCTGTCAGGAGGACCTGGTGATGGTGTAGACGACGTAGATGCCGCACTGAGCGCCCGAGCCCTGCGCGGTGACGACCCAGCCGGCCGGAATCGTGGACGGCCCGCAGACCTGCATGCTGGTCTGGTCGGTGACCTTGACGATGCTGTAGGTCCCGTAGGTGCCGCAGGCCGAGGAGTTGGTCTGGATGGCGGTGATCACCCAGCCGCTCGGGACGGCGGACTGCCCGCAGACCTGGAGGCCGGTCTGGGTGGTGACCTTCAGCAGCGAGTACAGCGGGTAGCTCCCGCAGCCCGCACCGTTCTGCATCGCGGTGATCACCCAGCCGGCCGGCACAGGCGAGTTGGCGCAGGCCTGGACGGACGTCTGGCTCGTCAACTGGACGATGCTGTAGGTCCCGTAGGTGCCGCAGGCCGACGAGTTGGTCTGGATGGCGGTGATCACCCAGCCGCTCGGGACGGCGGACTGCCCGCAGACCTGGAGGCCGGTCTGGGTGGTGACCTTCAGCAGCGAGTACAGCGGGTAGCTCCCGCAGCCCGCACCGTTCTGCATCGCGGTGATCACCCAGCCGGCGGGTATCGGCCAGTTGCCGCAGGCCTGGACCGAGGTGCGGTCGCCCAGCGGTACGAGGGTGTACGTGCTGTAGGTGCCGCAGGCCGGGGAGACGGTCTGGATCGCGGTGATCACCCAGCCCGGCGGGATCGGGGACTGCCCGCAGTCCTGGAGGACGGTCTGGTCGGTGACCTTCAGCAGCGAGTACAGCGGGTAGCTCCCGCAGGTGCCGGCGCCGCTCTGCATCGCGGTGATCACCCAGCCGGCGGGTATCGGTCCGTTCGAGCAGGCCTGGACCGAGGTCAGGGCCGAGGCGTCGGCGATGGTGAAGAGGCCGTAGCCGCCGCAGCCGGACCACTGCTCGCTGACGATCACCCAGCCGGTCGGCACCGGGGTGTAGCCGCAGATCGTCGTCCCACCGGCCTGCGTCGCGGTCCGCACGGCCTGCTCCGCCCCGGCCGTCCGCGCGACCGGCGGACCGGCCGTCGGTGCGGCTGCCTGGGCGATCGGCGCACCGGCCAGGGTCAGCCCTCCCAGCAGCAGCGCGACCACGGCCAGTAGGCGGGCCAGTAACCGTCTCAGTTCGGGCATGCGCATCCTTCATCCTTCGTGTGGCTCAAGTCTGTTGGCGCCTGAGAGCTTGGCAGGCCCGCGTCGCCGTGACCAGACCCGCTCCCCGGAACGCTCGGCCCCGGCGGCGGCCTCGGGGGCTGCGCACGAGGGCGACAGGACTCGTCCTCGTGGCAGCGGCCGACAGACGGCGGGGCCGGCTGTCCGTCAGCGCGCGCGGTCGGCAGCCGGCACGGGGGACGGGACCCCGCCGGACCAGGCCAGCAGCATCCGCAGGGCGTCGTGCGACGCGCTGCCGGGCTCGGCGGCGTACGTGATCAGTGCCTGCTCGGGGTCGTCCGTCGGGCGCAGGGTCTCGTAGGCCAGTTCCAGGTCGCCGACCACCGGATGGTGGAACCGCTTGGTCCCCGAGGTCTTGTCCTGCACCGGGTGCTCGGCCCACCAGCGGCGGAAGTCCTCGCTCTTCATCGACAGTTCGCCGATCAGGCTCGCCAACCGGGGGTCCTCGGGGTGCCGTCCCGCGTCCAGGTGGAGGTAGGCGACGTTCTCGCGGGCGCAGGAGGCCCAGTCCGCATACAGTTCGCGGGACGTCTCGTCGAGGAAGGTGATGCGGGCGACGTTGCGCTCGGCCGGGTCCAGGGCCGCGTAGTCACCGAACAGGGCGCACGCCGCCGCGTTCCAGGCCAGGATGTCCATGCGCCGGCCCATCACCATCGCCGGTATGTCCACCAGGTCGTCCAGCAGCCGCTGGAGCATCGGGCGCACGCGTTGCGGCTGGGCTCGGCGCCGGGGCGCGTGCCGGGCGGTCGCCTGCGGCCGGGCGAGGCGGTGCAGGTGCCGGGTGGCGTCCGCGTCCAGCCGCAGTGCGCGGGCGAGGGCGTCGAGCACCGCGCCCGAGGGGTTGGGCACGCGGCCCTGTTCCATCCGCGTGTAGTAGTCGACGCTGACTCCGGCGAGTTGGGCGATCTCCTCGCGGCGCAGGCCCGCGACCCGGCGTTGGCCTCCGAAATCCGGCAGGGCGACGTCTTCGGGGTGCAGGAGGGAGCGGCGGGAGCGGAGGAACTCGCCGAGGCTGATCGCTGTGCTCATACGGCGATTGTGGCCGTTCGCGGGTGGGGGGTGGGGGGGGGCGGCCCCGGCCCCCCCCCCCCCCCCCCGCCCCCCCCCCCCCCCCCCCCCCCCCACACACCCCCCCCCCCCCCCCCCCCCCCCGCCCCCCCCGCCGCGGCCCGCCGGGGCGGCCC
>NZ_JBIDAK010000023.1:57797-72031 GCF_043202455.1 Kitasatospora sp. NPDC048194 | reverse complement strand
GCGCCGGGGGTGGGGCGTGTCGCCGGGGGGGTTGGGGGGGGGGGGGGGGGGGGGGGGGGCCGGCCCCCCCCCCCCCCCCGCCGGCCCCGCCCGCCCCCCCCCACCCCTCACCATCCCGTCAGCAGAGCTGCGTCGAGCCGGGACCAGCCTCGACGGGTGACACCCCGGCCGTCATCAGCGGCCGCCTCCGGCCGGTCCGACGACTCGGCCGCGACCCGGCCTCACTTCAGGTGTCGGCGGAAGAACCGGGCCGCGACGTCCGCCGCGAACTGCGGGACGCCGGTGTGCCCGCCCAGGTTGGCGTGCAGGGACTTCTCCCGGGAGCCGAAGGCGTCGAACAGGTCCAGGGCCGCCTGCCGGTCGTTCCCCTCGTCGTCCCACTGCAGCAGGACGTGCAAGGGGATGGAGACCCGCCTCGCCTCCTCGAACATGCTGCGCGGCACGTAGCTTCCGGCGAACAGTCCGGCGGCCCTGATGCGCGGCTCGACCACCGCCAGCCGGACGCCGATGGAGATCACTCCTCCCGAGTACCCGACCGGGCCGCCGATCCCGGGCAGTGACAGGAAGGCGTCCAGGGCGGCCTGCCACTCCGGGACCGCCTTGTCGACCAGCGGGAGGATGAGCGCGTCGACGACCTCGTCGCCGACCGGCTCGCCGGCCGCCTTCGCCCGGCGCAGGTCGGCGCGGGCCTGCTCGAGGACGGGCAGGCGGGGCCGGTCGCCGCTGCCGGGGAGTTCGATGGTGGCCGTGGCGAAGCCGTCCGCGGCGGACTGCCGGGCGCGGGCCACCAGTCGGGGGTACATCGTGCGCAGGCCGAGGGGAGGGTGGCCGAGGAGGATCAGCGGCACCGGTGCCGCTGCGGAGGCCGACGCCGGCGTCCACAGGAAGCCGGGGATCTCGCCCAGGGTGAATTCGCGTTCGAGGACGCCGTCGTCGAGGCGATGCTCGGAGGTGAACTGCACGGTCGTGCCTTTCGGGAGTGCACTGGAACGGCGCTCCCGGACGACGACCTGTCTATCGCCCGACCGTGACCCCGGAGGGGAGCACCCATGTCGATACTGCGTTCACGGGTACCACCTCCTCGGTCTGTCGCACGGCCTCCGGAAATGTAGCAGTGGCCCCCGCTCGTCCGTCAAACGGTTTCGCGGGCCGTCGGAGCCGAGCCGGATCCCAGGCGCCCGGGGCCGGCCCGCCCACCTGGGTCGACCGGTCCGAGAGGCAGGGCCTCCCCCGGGGGCACGGGCCCGCTCGGCGGCGGCCCTCAGGAGGAGCCGAGGCGGCGGCTGACTTCCTCCAGGTAGTCGTCGCCGTAGGCGGCGGCGACGTCCGCCAGGTCGATCATCGGCGGGAGGTCGGCCGTGGACTGGCGCTCGGCGAGGAAGGCGGCGGTTTCGGCCACGATCCGCTCCTCGTCCGTACGGGACAGGCGCAGCTGGTCCACGGTGGCCTCGGTCGCCTGGAAGCGGGAGCGGACGGCCTCGCCGGCGGCCGGGAAGCTCACGAGGTACTCGTGGTCGCCCAGGGGTTCGATCTGAATGTCGGCGGTCATGGTGGTGTCGCTTTCTCCGTTCCGGGCACGCGGGCCGGCCCCTCGGCGCGGCGGCCCCCTCGGCGCGGCGGCCGCCCCCTTGGGCTCCCAGCGCCTAACCGGCTCCCCGAGGTCGAAACGCGCGGCCCGGCGGCGCGGCGGCTCCTCCGGTGACCTGCGGCCGACCGGACCCGGCCGGAAGGACCGGTCAGGATTCGAGAAGCATCCCGGCCGGGGGCGCGCCTAGCGTTGCGGGCATGAACGACATCACCCTTCACTGGACCTTCCTCCCGCACACCGACCCCGAGGCCTCGCTCGCCTTCTACCGCGACCTGCTGGGCTTCGAGGTCCGCAACGACGTCGGCGGCGGCCCGATGCGGTGGATCACCGTCGGCCCCGCCGACCAGCCGGACGTCTCGCTGGTGCTGGAGCCGCCGGCCGCCGATCCGGGCGTCACCGAGGACGAGCGGCGTACCATCACGGAGATGATGGCCAAGGGGACGTACGCGCGGCTGGTGCTCGCCACCGCCGACCTGGACGGGGTCTTCGACCGGCTGAAGTCGGGCGGCGCCGAGCTCGTGCAGGAGCCGACCCAGCAGCCCTACGGCATCCGCGACTGCGCCTTCCGCGACCCCGCGGGCAACATGATCCGCTTCAACGAGGTCCGCTGAGCCTCCGCCCGCCCCGGGACCACCGTCCGGGGCGGGCCCCCTCATCCCCCTCGATCCACCTCCTCCAGCCCGCCCGACAGCCAGGGAGCGAAGACCACGATGGCCGAGCCGCACGTCGCCGACAGCCATGACCTGATCCGCGTGCACGGTGCCCGCGAGAACAACCTCAAGGACGTCAGCGTCGACATCCCCAAGCGCCGCCTGACCGTGTTCACGGGGGTCTCCGGCTCCGGCAAGAGCTCACTGGTCTTCGACACCATCGCCGCCGAGTCGCAGCGGCTGATCAACGAGACCTACAGCGCCTTCCTGCAGGGCTTCATGCCCACCCTCGCCCGCCCCGAGGTGGACGTCCTGGAGGGCCTGACCACCGCGATCATCGTCGACCAGCAGCGGATGGGCGCCGACCCGCGCTCCACCGTCGGCACCGCGACCGACGCCAACGCGATGCTGCGCGTCCTGTTCAGCCGGCTCGCCGAGCCGCACATCGGCTCCCCCAAGGCCTACTCCTTCAACGTCCCCTCGGTCAGCGGCGCCGGCGCGATCAGCTTCGAGCGCGGCGGCCGGACGGTCAAGGAGCGCCGCAGCTTCAGCATCACCGGCGGCATGTGCCCGCGCTGCGAGGGCCGCGGCAGCGTCTCCGACATCGACCTCACCCAGCTGTACGACGACAGCAAGTCGCTCTCCGAGGGCGCGATCACGATCCCCGGCTGGAAGCCGGACAGCTGGTGGACGGTCGGCGTCTACGCCAACTCGGGCTTCCTCGACCCGGACAAGCCGATCCGCGACTACACCAGGAGGGAGTTGCAGGACTTCCTGTACCGGGAGCCGATCAAGGTCAAGGTCAACGGCGTCAACCTCACCTACGAGGGCCTCGTCCCCAAGCTGCAGAAGTCCATGCTGTCCAAGGACAAGGACGCCCTGCAGCCGCACATCCGGGCCTTCGTGGAGCGCGCCGTCACCTTCGCCGTCTGCCCGGACTGCGACGGCACCCGGCTGAGCGAGGCCGCCCGCTCGTCCAGGATCGGCGAGGTGAGCATCGCCGACGCCTGCGCCATGCAGATCAGCGACCTCGCCGACTGGGTGCGCGGCCTGGACGAGCCGTCGGTGGCGCCGCTGCTCACCGCGCTCGGACAGACCCTCGACTCCTTCGTCGAGATCGGCCTCGGCTACCTCTCCCTCGACCGCCCCTCCGGCACCCTCTCCGGCGGTGAGGCGCAGCGGGTCAAGATGATCCGCCACCTCGGCTCCTCGCTCACCGACACCACGTACGTCTTCGACGAGCCCACCACCGGTCTGCACCCGCACGACATCAGCCGGATGAACGGCCTGCTGCTGCGCCTGCGGGACAAGGGCAACACGGTGCTGGTGGTGGAGCACAAGCCGCAGACCATCGCGATCGCCGACCACGTGGTGGACCTCGGACCGGGGGCGGGTACGGCGGGCGGCGCGGTCTGCTTCGAGGGCAGCGTGGACGGCCTGCGCACCAGCGGCACCGTCACCGGCCGCCACCTGGCCGACCGGGCGGCGCTGCGCGAGACCGTGCGCAAGCCCGTCGGCACGCTGGCGATCCGCGGGGCGAACACCCACAACCTGCGGGACGTGGACGTGGACGTGCCGCTCGGCGTGCTGACCGTGGTCACCGGTGTCGCCGGTTCCGGCAAGAGCTCGCTGATCCACGGCTCGATCCCGGCCGAGGAGGGCGTCGTCCACGTCGACCAGGGCGCGATCAAGGGCTCGCGCCGCAGCAACCCGGCGACGTACACCGGGCTGCTGGACCCGATCCGCAAGGCCTTCGCCAAGGCCAACGGCGTGAAGCCGGCCCTGTTCAGCGCCAACTCGGAGGGCGCGTGCCCGACCTGCAACGGTGCGGGCGTGGTCTTCACGGACCTGGCGATGATGGCCGGGGTGGCCACCACCTGCGAGGACTGCGAGGGCAGGCGCTACCAGGCCTCGGTGCTGGAGTACCGGCTCGGCGGCCGGGACATCAGCGAGGTGCTCGCGATGCCGGTGGCGGAGGCGGCGGAGTTCTTCGGCGCCGGTGAGGCCAAGCTGCCGGCCGCGCACCGGATCCTGGAGCGGCTGGTGGACGTCGGCCTGGGCTACCTGACCCTGGGGCAGCCGCTGACCACGCTGTCCGGCGGCGAGCGGCAGCGGCTGAAGCTGGCCACCCACATGGGGGACAAGGGCGGGGTCTACGTCCTCGACGAGCCGACCACCGGTCTGCACCTGGCCGACGTCGAGCAGCTGCTCGGGCTGCTGGACCGGTTGGTGGACTCCGGCAAGTCGGTGATCGTGATCGAGCACCACCTGGCGGTCATGGCGCACGCGGACTGGATCATCGACCTCGGTCCGGGTGCCGGCCACGACGGCGGCCGGGTGGTCTTCGAGGGCACCCCGGCGGAGTTGGTCGCGGCCCGCTCGACGCTGACCGGCGAGCACCTGGCGGAGTACGTGGCCGGCTGACCGCCGCTCGGACGGCGCCCTCCGCGATGGCGCGCTCCGCGATGGCGATCCCGCGCCGGAGCGGAGCGCGGACGGGCGGTGCAGCCGGACGTCAGTCCAGCGGGAGCGCCATCTCCAGGATCCGGGCCTCCGGGTCCAGCACGTACGGCGTCTCACCGCCGGTGTACTCGAAGCCGCGCCGCTCGTAGAACGCGGCGGCGCGGTGGTTCTCCTCGTGCACGCCGAGCAGCATCCGCCGCGCGCCGCCGGCCCGGGCCCAGTCGATCACGGCGTCCAGCAGGGCGTCGGCGACGCCGCGTTCGCGGCCCCGGTGGGCCGGGTCGACCCAGACGCCGATCAGGTCGACCGACCCGGGCTGGTCCTTGCTGGGGATCGACAGCATGGTGGCGACCCACTCGTCCGAGTCGTCCACGGCGACCAGGCCGATCTTCCCGGGCTCGTTGAGCCAGTCCGTGCGGGCCCGCCAGTTGCCCTCGCCCTGGTGCCGCGCGTACTCGTACGGTTCGCCGAACGCCATGGGCGTGTCGAGGAGTTGGGCCAGCCGCACCGTCCGCAGGCGCTGCCAGTCCTCGCGCCCGATCCGCTCGATCCGGTACCCCATGCCGTCCCGCCCCCGTTCCCGTCGCTCGTCACCCGGCGCCGGTCCTCGTCCGCCGACAGCCCTCGGCCGTCCACCGTCAGCCGTCGGCCGCCCGCCGGAACGCCCCCGCCGCCGGCGGTCACCGGCGGCGGAGGCAGCATAGCCGTACGGGGGATCAGGGCTTGATCCGGACCACCTGCGGGTCGTGGTCGCTGGCCTGGTGGGCGAACTCGGCGTTGATGTGCACCACGTCGTACTTGGCGTAGCCGACCTCGGGGCTGACCAGGATGTGGTCCAGCACCTGCGAGTTGCCCTGGTAGACGTACGAGTACTGCTCCGTCTCCGGCAGCTCGTTCACCAGGTCGCGCAGCACGCCGTCCTTGGTCAGCGCGGCCAGTGCGGGCGAGAACTGGTAGTCGTTGAAGTCGCCGAGCGAGACGACCTTCGCCTCCTTGTCGGCGGCGAGCAGCTTGGCGACGAAGGCCTGCTCGACGGTGGCCTGCCTCATCCGCTGCACCTCGGAGCTGCGGACGGGCTGCTGGAAGCGGCTGTCGATGCCCTGGTCGCCACCCTTGCTGTTGAAGTGGTTGGCGATCACGAACACCTTCTGGCCGCGGAAGGCGAACTGGCCGACGAGCGGCTTGCGGCTGTTGGTCCAGGCCTCGTCGGTGGGCTCGATCCGGCCGGGCGAGGCGGTCAGCGAGGTGGCCGCGCCGGTGCCGGTGACGCCGACGGCGGTGGTGGCGTCGCCGCCCGCGATGTCGGTGAAGGAGACCCGCTGCGGGTTGAACAGGAAGACCTGGCGGATGTTGCCGCCGGGCTCACCGCCGTCCTTGCCGTCCTGGGGGTCGATCGAGCGCCAGTCGTAGGCGGGGCCGCCGGCCGCCTTGATCGCGGCGATGAACTTGGCGACGGTCCGGCTCGCGTCGACCGTGCCGTCGTTCTTGGCGCCGTTGTCGTCCTGGATCTCCTCCAGGGCGACGATGTCCGGCGAGCGCAGGTTGGTGACGACGCCCTGGGCCAGCTCGGCGAACTTGGCGTCCGGATTGTTCGGCGCCAGGTTCTCCACGTTGTAGGTGGCGAGGGTGAGTTCGCGGTCGCTCGGCTGGGCGGTGACCTCGCGCTGGAGGTGGTTGTCCTTCAGGGTGCCCATGGTGCCGGCGACGAGGGTGTAGCCGCCGAAGGCGTTGTAGTCCAGCGGACCGGTGGTGGTGCCGGTCAGCTCGTCGCCGACGTTGGCCACCGGGAAGGGCTGCTGGGAGGCCGGGGCCTGCTGCTGCACCATCAGGCGGCCGACGTTGGGCTCGCGGTAGGACTCGTACAGCACGCCGCCGCGCTTGCTGCGCTGGTCCTGGCGGTCCGCGGCGACCCACAGCTCGTCGTACTTGTCGGTCGCCTGTATGACGCGGACGTCCTTGACCTGGACGAGCATGCCCTCCAGGGACTCGTAGAAGTCCAGGGCGTACTTCTCCGGATTGAGCGGCACCTGGTTGACGGTGCCGTCGGGGCCGGCCGGCGGGGCGTAGGTGCCGGGGATGTCGCGGGTGTCGACGACCACGGGGGCGGGCAGCGGGTTGCCGGAGGAGACGACGGTGACGGCCGGGCCGGAGAGCTCGGTGACGGACTGCGAGCCGCCGGAGTAGCTCGGGTAGTACTCGCTGACCTTGCCGCTCACCAGCACCGAGTCGCCGACCTTGACCGTCGGGTTGCCGCCGGTGAAGACGAAGACGCCCTCGCTGGTGGCCGGGTCGGCGTCCGGGTTCGGGTCCTGCATCCAGAAGCCCTTGGAGCTGCCGTACGCGCGGACGCCGGTGACGATCCCGGGCACGCCGGTGACGGGCTTGCCGGCCTGCGGGGAGAGCCGGGTGGTGCCCTGGACGTCGTGGATCCGCAGTGGCCCGGCCTCGGTCGGGGCCGGCGGAGCGGCCGTCGCCGCGCCGGCCGCGTTCGCCACCGGCAGCGGGACGAGCACCAGCGAGGCGGCCAGCGAGGCGGGGACGAGGGAGGCGCGCAGCAGGGCGGCTCTGCGCGGACGGGGCGCGGGGGCGGTGGTCACCGGGTGACTCCTAGCTCCGCCGTACGGCACGGCTCGGTGCCCGGCGGTCGGGGGCAGCGCGCGTCACGCGGGCGGCCGCCGGTGCGGCCGGAGCCGCACGGGCAGCAGCGGGCGCTACTCGCGTAGAGACGACGTGGGGAAAAGCGGGAGACGGATGCCGTCTCCCGCGACGCCTTCAAGATACGCGCGTAGAAAATGACCCGACAAGACCCCGTCAGTGAACTGTCGGTTCCCGCCGGATGACATGAGGGCGCGTCAACCCGGCCCGCTCCCAGCGGGATCCCAGCTTTCCCCCAGCAACGCCCGGCGCCGCGCGCCGTCCTGCGGCATTCCCGCGCTTTTCCTCAGTTCTGTCCGATCCGCTCCACGATCAGCTCGCACAACTCGTGGGTGCGCAGCGCGTCGTGGGCGTCCAGGGTCCTCCCGGCGCGGACGGCGTCCAGGAAGGCCAGCACGCACTGCTCGATGCCGCGCTGGCGGGCGACGGACACCCAGTCGCCGCGCCGCCGGACGGTGGGCTGGCCCCGGTGGTCGATCACCTCGGCGAGGTTGCGCACCTCGCGCTTGGAGTCGCCGCCGGAGACCTCCAGCACCTCTTCGGTGGAGCCCGAGACCCGGTTCATGATGCCCAGCGCGGTGAAGCCCTCCCCGCCGAGGGTGAGCACCAGGTGCTCGACCAGCCCGTCCCGGGTGCGGGCCCGGACGTCCACGTGCTCGATCTCGCCTGGGGCGAGGAAGCGCAGCAGGTCCACCACGTGGATGAAGTCGTCGTAGACCAGCGTGCGGGCGGCCTCGGCCAGGCCCTCGCGGTTCTTCTGCAGCACGATCAGGTCGCGCGGCCGCTCCTTGGCCTGGACGTACCCGGGCGCGTACCGCCGGTTGAAGCCGACCATCAGCGAGCGGCCGGTGCGGTCGGCGAGCCCGACCAGCCGGCGGGCGCCGTCCAGGGTCTGGTCCAGCGGCTTGTCCACGTAGACGTCCACCCCGGCGGTGAGCAGCTGCTCGACGATCGGCACGTGCTGGTCGGTCGCCGCGTGCACGAAGGCGGCTCGGATGCCGCTGCCGATCAGCTCGCCCAGGTCGGTGAACCGGTGCTCGGCGCCGATCCGGTGCGCCTCGCCGATCCGGTCCAGCTTGGCCCGGTCCCGGGTCATCAGCCGCAGGTCCAGCCCGGGCAGCGCGGTGAGCACCGGCAGGTAGGCCTTCTGCGCGATGTCGCCCAGGCCGATCACCCCGACGGGGAGCCGGGGGTCGGTGGGGCCGGTCTCGGTCATGCTCTCTCCTGCCGGTGCTGCTGGTACGGGCGATCTTCCGCACCCACCCTAGGGCCCGGCCGGCGCGGGCCGGGCAGCGGAGGCCGGGCGCCGACCCGTACAGCCGGGGCGCCGACCGGTACGTCCGACCAGGGGGCCGCGAAGAACCGCCCTACGCCCCGGCGGCGGCCGCCCGGGCGAGGCTGTCCAGCACCGGGCGGATCAGCGGGTGCCCGTCGGCGCCCGCCCGGACGGCCGCGAAGACCCGCCGGGTGGCGAGATCGCTGTCCACCGGCCGCACGGCGACCCGGGCCAGGTCCACGCCGCGCAGCGCCGACCGGGGCACCAGGGCGACACCGGAGCCGGCCGAGGCGAGCGCCACCACGGCGCGGAAGTCGTCGGAGGAGTGCAGCAGCCGGGGCTGGAAGCCGGCGTGCTCGCAGGCCAGCAGCACCACGTCGTGGCAGGGGTTGCCCGGGTAGGGGCCGATCCAGGGCTCGTCGGCCAGCGCGGCGACGGCGAGCGGGCCCTCCTCGGCGGCCAGCGGGTGGGCCAGCGGCAGGACGGCCTCGAAGGGCTCGGCGTACAGCGGGACCCTGGTCAGCCGGGCGTCGTCGGCGCGCGGAGCGCCCCGGTACTCGACGGCGACCGCGAGGTCGGCGCGACCGTCCAGCACCATCGGCAGGCTGGCGTCCCCCTCGGCGTCCAGCACCTTGAGCCGCACCCCGGGCGCGCGCTCGGCTAGCAGGCCGATCGCGGGGGCGAGCACGTGCGAGATGCCGGTGGCGAAGGACGCGACGGTGACCTCGCCCGCGATGCCCGCGCTGTACGCGGCGAGGTCGGCCTCGGCGCGCTCCAACTGGGCCAGTACGGCGTCGGCGTGGCCGAGCAGGATCTCCCCGGCGGCGGTCAGCCGCACGCCCCGTCCCTCGCGGGCCAGCAGGTGGTGGCCGGTCTCCTGCTCCAGGGCGGCCAGCTGCTGGGAGACCGCGGAGGGGGTCAGGTAGAGGGCCGCCGCCGCGGCGGTCACGGTGCGGTGGTCCGCCACGGCCCGCAGGGTCCGCAGCCGTCGTGCGTCGATCACGGACCAATTCTGCCAGCGCGGCCGGGTGGAACGGACCGGAGCGCCCCGGCGGCGGGACCGGGCTCGGGGCGGCCGGCCCGCCGCGGACCGCGAACGGGGGTGGGGCGCCGGCGGCGGGCCGGTGCCCCACCCCCGCGGCGGGAGGGTGTGACAGGTGGTCGCTGGGCCCTGCGGCGCGGGCGCATCGATTCGCCCGCGCCGCAGGGCGGCTGTGAGCCCGCGGGCCGGTCCGGTTCCGAGCGGTCCGGCCCGCGGGCGGTCGGTGCGGGCCCCTGCCGGGCCCGGCGGCGGGAAGGGGCCTCAGTCCCCCAGCGCGGCGCGGGCGTCCACGAAGGCCGCGACGGCGCGCTCGACGTCCTCGGTGGAGTGGGCCGCGGACAGCTGCACCCGGATCCGGGCCTGGCCGTGCGGGACCACCGGGTAGGAGAAGCCGATCACGTACACCCCGCGCTCCAGCAGGAGTTCGGCGAGCCGGCCGGCCCGGGCCGCGTCGCCGATCATCACCGGGGCGATCGGGTGGTCGCCGGGCAGGATCTCGAACCCGGCCTCGGTCATCCTGGTGCGGAACAGCGCGGTGTTGGCCGCCAGCCGCTCGCGCAGTTCGCTGGACCGCTCGACCAGGTCGAGCACCTTCAGCGAGGCCGCCGCGATCACCGGGGCCAGGGAGTTGGAGAACAGGTACGGGCGCGAACGCTGGCGCAGCAGGGCGACGATCTCGCGGCGGGCGGCGACGTAGCCGCCGGAGGCGCCGCCGAGCGCCTTGCCGAGCGTGCCGGTGATGATGTCCACCCGGTCCATCACGCCGTGCAGTTCGGGGGTGCCGCGGCCGCCCGCGCCGACGAAGCCGACGGCGTGCGAGTCGTCGACCATGACCATGGCGTCGTAGCGGTCGGCCAGGTCGCAGATCTCCCGCAGCGGGGCGACGTAGCCGTCCATCGAGAAGACGCCGTCGGTGACGATCAGGCGGCGGCGGGCGTCCTGGGTGTCCTGGAGCTGCTTCTCCAGGTCGGCCATGTCGCGGTTGGCGTAGCGGTGGCGGCGCGCCTTGCTGAGCCGGATGCCGTCGATGATGCTGGCGTGGTTGAGCGCGTCCGAGATGACGGCGTCGCGGTCGTCCAGCAGGGTCTCGAAGACGCCGCCGTTGGCGTCGAAGCAGGAGGAGTAGAGGATCGTGTCCTCCTGGCCGAGGAAGGCCGAGAGGCGGTCCTCCAGCTCCTTGTGCACGTCCTGGGTGCCGCAGATGAAGCGGACCGAGGCCATGCCGTAGCCCCAGCGGTCCAGGGCGTCCTTGGCCGCGGCGAGCACCTCGGGGTGGTCGGCCAGGCCGAGGTAGTTGTTGGCGCAGAAGTTCAGCACCTCGCCCGGGCGGCCGCCGGCGGTGACGGTGACCGCGGCGCTCTGCGGGGTGCCGATGACCCGCTCGGGCTTGAACAGGCCGGCCTCGCGGATCTCGTCGAGGGTGGTGGCGATGTCGGCGCGCACGTTGTCGAACACAACAGGCTCCTTTGGCGTCGGCGGAGTGGCTCAGGCGGTCCAGTCGAGGATGATCTTGCCGCAGTTGCCGCTCGCGGCGTCGTCGAAGGCGGCCTCGAAGTCGTCGGCGGCGTACCGCCCGGTGATCACCGGGCTGAGGTCCAGGCCGCCCTCCAGCAGCACGGACATCGCATACCAGGTCTCGAACATCTCGCGGCCGTAGATGCCCTTGATGGTGATCATCGAGGTGACGATCGAGGCCCAGTCCACCGGGAACTGCTCGGCAGGCAGGCCGAGCATGGCGATCTTCCCGCCGTGGGTCATGTTGGCGATCATCGACTGCATGGCCTCGGGGCGGCCGGACATCTCCAGGCCGACGTCGAAGCCCTCGCGCAGGCCCAGCTTCTGCTGGCCCTCCTCGATGGTGTGCTCGGCGACGTTGAGGGCCAGCGTCACGCCCACCTCGCGGGCGAGGTCCAGGCGGTACGGCGAGACGTCGGTGATCATGACGTTGCGGGCACCGGCGTGCTTGGCGACGGCGGCGGCCATGATGCCGATCGGGCCGGCACCGGTGACCAGCACGTCCTCGCCGACCAGCGGGAAGGACAGCGCGGTGTGCACGGCGTTGCCGAAGGGGTCGAAGATCGCGGCCACGTCCAGGTCCACCGGCACCCGGTGCACCCAGACGTTGGAGGCGGGCAGCGCCACGTACTCGGCGAAGGCGCCGTCGCGGTTGACGCCGAGGCCGACGGTGTTGCGGCACAGGTGGCGGCGGCCGGCCAGGCAGTTGCGGCACTTGCCGCAGACCAGGTGGCCCTCGCCGCTCACCAGGTCGCCGACCGCGATGTCCCCGACGCCGGCACCGACCTCGGCGACCTCGCCGACGAACTCGTGGCCGAGCACCAGCGGGGTCCTGATGGTCTGCTGCGCCCAGCCGTCCCACTTGCGGATGTGCAGGTCGGTGCCGCAGATGCCGGTCCGCAGCACCTTGATCAGCACCTCGCCGGGGCCGATCTCGGGCTTCGGGACGTCGATCATCCAGAGG
The DNA here is from genome assembly GCF_043202455.1 of Kitasatospora sp. NPDC048194. NCBI lineage: Bacteria > Bacillati > Actinomycetota > Actinomycetes > Kitasatosporales > Streptomycetaceae > Kitasatospora > Kitasatospora sp. NPDC048194. The sequence continues at coordinate 59,878 of NZ_JBIDAK010000023.1, read as the reverse complement.
CCGGGCTCGGCCTTCTGCTTGACGAGTGCCTTCACGGGCGACGGCTCCTGACGTGCGGGTGGGACGGCCTTCGAGGGTCGGGCAGGCCGCGGGCCCGGTCCGCCCCGCTGTTCGCGGCGGCGCTCCGGCAGGCAGAAATCTGCCTGGTCAGAGCGGGTGCGGTCCATCGAGGAATTCTTAAGGGCGGCCACAGCTGGGCTGAACGATCGTGCCCGAGCCCGGACCGGGGGCGGGGACGGCATGCCGGTGCTCACCCGTTCGGTCGAGCGCGGGACACCCGCCGCGACACCAACGGTCCGCCCGACCCGGGTACTTGACGGCGCGCCGCCAGCCGGATCCGGCCACTCGGGTGGGGTTCGGTCCGTTCGGGCCAGCAGCGGGACGGCTGCCGCGCGGGCGCCCGGGGACGGTGCTTACGGTGGCGGCGCTCCCCCGCGGCTCCGTGGAGCAGCTCTCCGGGGCCGTTCCGCCAAGGGGCCGCCCGGCCCCCGGAAAGGGGCCGCCCGCCCCAGAGAGGCGCTCCCGCCACATGACCAAGACCCGACGGCCGCGCCCGGCCGCCTCCCCCTCCGCCGGTCGCGCGACCGCCGCCGCCCTGGCCCTGACCGGGCTGCTCGCGACCGCGGCGTGCTCCGGTGGCTCCCAGTCCGCGCAGCGGGCCGCCGACCCCGCGGTCACCGCCCAGCCGGCCGCGCTCAGCCCGTCCGCGAGCTCCGGCTCCCCGGGCACCTCCTCCTCGGGCAGCGCCTCCTCCAACGCGGTGGTGCAGCTGACCCCCGCCGTGACCGCCCAGCTGGACGACGCGATCCAGCGGGTGATGAACCAGGCCGGCGTCCCCGGCATCTCGGTCGGGATCATCACGCCGAGCGGCACCTACCAGAAGTCCTTCGGTGTCTCCGACAAGACCGCCCGGACGCCGATGGACCCCGGGCTCTTCTCCCGCATCGGCAGCGAGACCAAGACCTTCACCGCCACCGCCGTGCTGCGCCTGGTGGACCAGGGCAAGGTGGGCCTGGACGACCCGATCTCGAAGTACGTGGACGGCGTGCCCGGCGGCGACGCGATCACCGTCCGCCAGCTCGGCGAGATGCGCAGCGGCCTGTTCCCGTACAGCTCCGACCCGGACTTCGTGAACGCGCTGATCAACGACCCCAACCGGACGTTCACCCCGGATCAGCTGCTCGCCTACGGGTACAAGCACCCCGCGGTGTTCCCGCCCGGCACCAGGTACCAGTACAACAACAGCAACTACATCCTGCTGGGCAAGCTGATCGAGAAGGTCGGCGGCCAGAGTGTGGGCGACTTCCTCAAGGGCCAGGTGTTCACGCCGGCCTCGCTGGACAAGACCAGCTTCCCGACCGACGCGAGCCTGCCCGACCCGCACTCGCACGGCTACACCAACCAGACGCCCGACGGGTCGATCCAGGACGCCACCAACTGGAACCCGTCCTGGGCCTGGACCGCCGGCGCCGTCATCACCACCCTCGGCGACCTGGAGAGCTGGGCGAAGACCGTCGCCACCGGCGCCATCGTGAGCCCGTCCGCCCAGGCGGAGCGCCTGAAGATGCTGCCGACCGGCGACGCGGGCGTCACCTACGGCTTCGGGCTGTTCAACAACGGCGGGTGGATCGGGCACAACGGGTCGATGCCGGGGTACGAGAGCGTGGCCGTGTACCTGCCGCAGGCGCAGGCCACGATGGCGATGCTGCTCAACACCGACGTGATCGCCCAGGGGCAGGAGCCGTCCACCTTGTTCGCGAACGAGATCACCAAGATCATCTCCCCGAAGAACCTCTACGCGCTCCCGGCGGAGACCGCCTCGCCGTCGCCCTCGGGTTCCTCCTCCGGCTCGTCCGGGTCGGCGTCCGGATCCGCGTCCGGCAGCGCTTCGCCGTCCCAGCCGACCGGCAGTGCGTCCTCCACCGTGCGGGCCTGAGCCCCACGCCCGGTCCGCACACTCCGACCGCGCGCCGCGGGGCCCCCCCGGCCCCCCCCGCGGGCCCCCCCCCCCGGGGGGGGGGCGGCCCCCCCCCCCGGGGGCCCGGGGCACCCCCCCCCCCCCCCCCCGCGGGGGGACGCAG
>NZ_JBIDAK010000023.1:17943-57787 GCF_043202455.1 Kitasatospora sp. NPDC048194 | reverse complement strand
CGGGCGCCCCCCCCCCCCCCCCCCCCCCCCCCCCCCCCCCCCCCCCCCGCCCCCCCCCCCCCCCCCCCCCCCGCCCCCCCCCCCCCCCCGCGGTCGGATTCCGGCCACCTCGCCGAGGCGCGCGGATCAGCTGCCGAGCACCTCGCGGAGGTCGTACGAGACCGGCTCCTCCAGCTGCGCGTAGGTGCAGCTCTCCGGCGTGCGGTCCGGCCGCCAGCGGCGGAACTGCGCGGTGTGCCGGAAGCGGGTGCCCTCCATGTGGTCGTACGCGACCTCGACCACCCGCTCGGGGCGCAGCGCGATCCAGGACAGGTCCTTCCCGCCGGTCCAGCGGCTGACCGCGCCCGGCAGCCGGCCCTCGGCGTGCGCGGCCTCCTCCGCCCAGGCCGCCCAGGGGTGGGCGGACAGGTCGTCCATGCGCAGCGGGGCGAGTTCCTCGGCCAGTTCGCGGCGGCGGGCCATCGAGAAGGCCGCGCAGACGCCGACGTGCTGGAGCCTCCCACCGTCGTCGAAGATGCCGAGCAGCAGCGAGCCGACCACCGGGCCGCTCTTGTGCTCGCGGTAGCCGGCCACCACGCAGTCGGCGGTGCGCTCGTGCTTGACCTTGAACATCGTCCGCTCCCCCGGCCGGTACGGCTGGTCCAGCGGCTTGGCCACCACCCCGTCCAGCCCGGCGCCCTCGTACTCGGCGAACCAGGACCGGGCGACCTCGCGGTCGGTGGAGGCGGGCGCGGTGAACACCGGGTCGCCCGCGCCGGCGAGCGCCGCCTCCAGGGCCGGACGGCGCACCGACAGGGGCTCGTCCACCAGGGAGTCGTCACCCAGGGCGAGCAGGTCGAAGGCCACGAAGGAGGCCGGGGTCTGCTCGGCGAGCAGCTTCACCCGGCTCGCCGCCGGGTGGATCCGCTCCAACAGCTCCTCGAAGCGCAGCCGCCCGTCCCGGGCGATCACCACCTCGCCGTCCAGCACGCAGCGGGGCGGCAGCTCCCGCCGGAACGCCTCGACCAACTCGGGAAAGTACCTGGTCAGCGGCTTGCCGGTACGACTGCCGAGCTCGACCTCGGCACCGTCGCGGAACACGATGGTGCGAAAGCCGTCCCACTTGGCCTCGTACTGCATCCCCGACGGGATCTCGGCCACCGACTTGGCGAGCATCGGCGCCACCGGCGGCATCACGGGCAGGTCCATGCGTCCGATCCTCGCCCGGTTCGCCCCGGGGCGCGCGCCGGGCGCGGCGCGCTTAGCGTGTGACACATGGGCTCAGCCGTGGAACTGGAAGTCGCCGGGCGGACCGTCCGGCTGTCGAACCCGGACAAGGTGTACTACCCCGAGCGCGGCTTCACCAAGCTCGACGTCGCCCAGTACTACCTGGCCGTCGCCGACGGGGTGCTGCGCGGCCTGCGGGACCGGCCGACCACGCTCCAGCGCTTCCCCGAGGGCGTCGACGGCGAGTTCTTCTACCAGAAACGCGCGCCCAAGGGCCTGCCGGAGTGGCTGCCCACCGCCCGGATCAACTTCCCCAGCGGCCGCTCCGCCGACGAGATCTGCCCCACCGAGCCGGCCGCCGTGCTGTGGGCGGCCAACCTGGGCTGCCTCACCTTCCACCCGTGGCCGGTGCGGCGCACCGACACCGACCACGTGGACGAACTGCGGATCGACCTCGACCCGCAGCCGGGCACCGACTTCCGCGACGCCGTCCGCGCCGCCCATGAACTGCGCGGACTGCTGGAGGAGTACGGGCTGCGCGGCTGGCCCAAGTCCTCCGGCGGGCGCGGCCTGCACGTCTACGTCCCGCTGGCACCCGAGTGGACCTTCACCGACGGACGGCACGCGGTGATCGCCCTCGGCCGGGTGCTGGAACAGCGGATGCCCGGGGCGGTCACCACGGCCTGGTGGAAGGAGGAACGCGGCGAGCGGATCTTCGTCGACTACAACCAGATGGCCCGCGACCGCACCATCGCCTCCGCCTACTCCCTGCGCGCCCGCCCCCGCGCCACCGCCTCCACCCCGCTGCGCTGGGAGGAACTGGACGACGCCTCCCCCGAGGACTTCGACCTGCGCACCGTCCCCGCCCGCTTCGCCGAACTCGGGGACCTCAACGCGGAGATGGAGCAGCACGCGTTCCGGCTGGACGCGGTGCTGGAGCTCTACGCCAAGCAGCTGCGCGACGAGGGCCTCGGCGAACTCCCCTACCCGCCCGACCACCCCAAGGCCGAGGGCGAGCCCACCCGCGTCCAGCCCAGCCGGGCCCGCAGGAAGTGACGCCCGGCGGGGCGTACCCGGTGCCGGCGCTGCCCGGGCCCACGCCTCCGGCGGCCGCCGCTCCGGCGCCATCCGCTCGTCACCGCGCCTACCCGCTCGTCCACCGCGCGTTCCTGCCCGTCCCACCGCGCGTACCTGCCCCTCCACCGGGCGACGTAGGCTGGCGCCCTCGACGGACGGGCGCGGACGGAGGCGCGGATGGGCGTGCGGGGGCTGGCGGAGATCCTGGCGGACGCGGCGGGTGGGTTGTTCCCGCCGGCGGACGGCTCGGTGACGGTGGTGCCGCAGCCGTCGCCGCGCGAGGCCGGGGTGGTGTCCTTCGCCGCCCACGCCGTGGTCTTCACCGACGAGGACCCGGCCTGGGTGCACGAGACGCTCGCCGCCGTGCCCGGCGACCCGCTGTCCGCGCCGCTCTGCCCGCCCTTCCTCACCGCCTTCGCCGCACTCACCGGCCGCACCGTCAACAACATCGACCTGCTGACGGTCGCCGACCGCCTCCCGGGCGAGCCGCCCCTGCCGCTGGCCGAGGTCCGGGACCGCTCGCACCCGCGGGTGGCCCGGGCGCTGCGCTACCGCGAGGACGTCCGGGTCTTCACCACCGACGGCGGCGTGCTGATCCTCGGCCGCGGCGTGGCCGGCCGCTGGGAGTGCGCCGTCGAGGTCGACCCCGACGCCCGGACCCGCGGCCTCGGCCGCGCCCTCGCCACCGCGGCCCGCCACCTCCTCCCCGAGGGCAGCGCCGTCTGGGCCCAGCAGGCCCCCGGCAACGCCCCCAGCGTCCGCGCCTTCCAGGCCGCCGGCTACCGCCCGGTCGGCGCGGAGGCGCTGCTGGTACCGGGGCAGCCGTAGGGGCCGAGAGGGTCATCCGGCCGGTCATCGTGCCCTGGCAGGCCACCTGTCGCCGAGAGGTTATTCGCCGCGCGCGCCCGGCGGGGCGAGGTCCGCGATGGTCCGGGCGGCGTCCGCGATCTGGCTGTCCGTCAGGTCGCCGCGGGCCGTCAGGCGGAGCCTGCTGATGCCGTCCGGGACGGACGGGGGGCGGAAGCAGCCGACGGCGAGGCCGGCGCGGCGGCAGTCGGCGGCCCAGGCGACGGCGGAGTCCGGGCCCGGGGCGCGGACGGAGACCACGGCGGCGTCCGGCTCGGAGGCGCGGAGCCCGAGTGCGGTGAGCCGGGCGGCGAGGGTGAGGGCGACCTCGCGGGTGCGGTCGGCGCGCTGCGGCTCGGCGCGCAGCAGGCGCAGGGCGGCGAGGGCGGCGCCGGCGGCGGCGGGGGCGAGGCCGGTGTCGAAGATGAAGGTCCGGGCGGTCTCGGTGAGGTGCCGGATCACCCGGCGCGGGCCGAGGACGGCGCCGCCCTGGGCGCCGAGCGACTTGGAGAGGGTGACGGTGGCGACGGTGTCGGGTGCGCCGGCGAGCCCGGCAGCGGCCAGCGCGCCCCGGCCGCCGGGGCCGAGGACGCCCAGCCCGTGCGCGTCGTCGACCAGCAGTGCGGCGCCGTGGGCGCGGACGGCCCGGGACAGCTCGGGCAGCGGCGCGGCGTCGCCGTCCACCGAGAACACCGAGTCCGTGACGGTGAGCGCCCGCCGCTGCGTCCGTGCGGCCAGCACCTCGGCGACGGCCGCCGGATCGCTGTGCGGGGCCCGGTGGACGTCGGATCGGGAGAGGCGGCAGCCGTCGATCAGCGAGGCGTGGTTGTAGGCGTCCGACACGATGAGCGTGTCCGGGTCGGTGAGCGCGGTGAGCGCGGCCAGGTTGGCGGTGTAGCCGGAGGAGAACACCAGCGCCGCCTCGACTCCGCAGAACTCGGCGAGCTCCTCCTCGAGTTCGGTGTGCAGCGCGGTCGTCCCCGTCACCAGCCGCGAGCCCGTCGATCCCCCGCCCCACCGCAGGGCGGCCTCCGCCGCCGCCCGGGTCACGACCGGGTGCCGGGTGAGCCCCAGGTAGTCGTTCCCGGCGAGGTCCAGCACCCCGTCCTCGGCCGCCCTGCTGCGCAGGGTGCGGGTCAGCCCGGCGTCGGCGCGCAGCGCGGCGGCCTCGTCCAGCCAGTCGAAGACCTGTGCCGGGGCGAGGTCGGCGGCGGGCGGTTCGGGCATGAGGGGGAGGGTCATGCCCGGCACTCTGGCACGCCCCGGGAACGGCGGGCAATGTGCCACTCGGCACATGATCGGCGCGGTCGGCTGGCCGGTCGTGACAACGCCGGCGGCGCCGGCGGCCGGTCCGAGGCTTTGCCCGGCGGTGCGGCGAGCAGGCAAGATAGCCGGGTGACCCTCCTTGAGCTGATGCCGAAGCCCGCCACGCCCGACGCGCTGTACGAGACGTTCGCAGCCTGGGCGGAGGAGCGTGGGATCACGCTGTACCCGGCTCAGGAGGAGGCGCTGATCGAGCTGGTGTCCGGGAACAACGTGATCCTGGCGACGCCGACCGGCTCGGGCAAGAGCCTGGTGGCGGCGGGCGCGCACTTCGCGGCGCTGGCCGAGGGCCAGCGGACCTTCTACACCGCCCCGATCAAGGCGCTGGTCTCGGAGAAGTTCTTCGACCTGGTGAAGATGTTCGGCACCGAGCAGGTCGGCATGATGACCGGGGACGCCAGCGTGAACCCGACCGCGCCGATCATCTGCTGCACGGCCGAGGTGCTGGCCCAGATCGCGCTGCGGGACGGCGCGCGGGCGGACATCGGCCAGGTGGTCATGGACGAGTTCCACTTCTACGCGGAGCCGGACCGCGGCTGGGCCTGGCAGATCCCGCTGCTGGAGCTGCCGCAGGCGCAGTTCCTGCTGATGTCGGCGACCCTCGGCGACGTCCGCCGCTTCGAGGAGGACCTGACCCGCCGCACCGGGCGCCCGACCACCGTGGTGCGCAACGCGACCCGGCCGGTGCCGCTGTTCTACGAGTACCGCCGCACCACCATGCACGACACCCTGGAGGAGCTGCTGCAGACCGGCCAGGCGCCGGTCTACGTGGTGCACTTCACCCAGAAGGAGGCGGTGGAGCGGGCGCAGTCGCTGATGAGCATCAACATGTGCTCGAAGGCGGAGAAGGACGCCATCGCCGAGCTGATCGGCAACTTCCGCTTCACCACCAAGTTCGGCCGCAACCTGTCCCGTTACGTGCGCCACGGCATCGGCGTGCACCACGCGGGGATGCTGCCGAAGTACCGCCGGCTGGTCGAACGCCTCGCCCAGGCGGGCCTGTTGAAGGTGATCTGCGGCACCGACACGCTCGGCGTCGGCGTCAACGTGCCGATCCGCACGGTGCTGTTCACCGCGCTGTCGAAGTACGACGGGCAGCGCGTGCGCATCCTGCGTGCCCGCGAGTTCCACCAGATCGCCGGGCGGGCCGGCCGGGCCGGCTTCGACACCGTCGGCCAGGTGGTGGCGCAGGCGCCGGAGCACGTGATCGAGAACGACAGGGCGATCGCCAAGGCCGGGGACGACCCGAAGAAGAAGCGCAAGGTCGTCCGGAAGAAGGCCCCGGAGGGCTTCGTCGGCTGGACCGAGGAGACCTTCGAGAAGCTGATCGCCGCCGATCCGGAGCCGCTGGTCTCCCGGTTCAAGGTGAGCCACGCGATGCTGCTGTCGGTGATCGGCCGCCCGGGGAACGCCTTCGAGGCGATGCGCAAGCTGCTCACCGACAACCACGAGGACCGGGCCGCGCAGCGCCGCCACATCCGCACCGCGATCGCCATCTACCGGTCGCTGCTGGAGGGCGGCGTGGTGGAGCGCCTGCCGGAGCCGGACTCCGAGGGCCGGATCGTCCGGCTCACCCTGGACCTCCAGGAGAACTTCGCGCTCAACCAGCCGCTGTCCACCTTCGCGCTGGCCGCCTTCGACCTGCTCGACCCGACCTCGCCGTCCTTCGCGCTGGACGTCATCTCGGTGGTCGAGGCGACCCTCGACGACCCGCGCCAAATCCTCGCCGCGCAGCAGAACAAGGCCCGCGGCGAGGCCGTCGGCGAGATGAAGCGGGACGGCGTCGAGTACGAGGAGCGGATGGAGCGGCTCCAGGAGATCACCTACCCGAAGCCGCTGGAGGAACTGCTCACCCACGCCTACGACGTGTACCGCCGGGCGCACCCGTGGATCGGCGACCACCAGCTCCAGCCGAAGTCGGTGGTCCGCGACCTGTACGAGCGGGCGATGACCTTCTCGGACTACGTGGGCTTCTACGAGCTGGCGCGCACCGAGGGCATCGTGCTGCGCTACCTGGCCGGCGCGTACAAGGCGCTGGAGCAGACCGTCCCCGAGGACGTGAAGACGGACGACCTCAAGGACGTCATCGCCTGGCTCGGCGAGCTGGTCCGCCAGGTCGACTCCAGCCTGCTGGACGAGTGGGAGCAGCTGGCCAACCCGACCGGCCCGGCCGCGCCCGAGGTCACGCTGGACGACAAGCCGGCGCCGGTCACGGCGAACGCCCGCGCCTTCCGGGTGCTGGTGCGCAACGAGATGTTCCGCCGGGTCGAGCTGTGCGCGCTGGAGCACTACGAGGAACTCGGCGAGCTGGACGGCGAGTACGGCTGGGACGCGGACCGCTGGGCGGACGCCATGGACGGGTACTGGGAGGAGTACGACGACCTCGGCACCGGCCCGGACGCGCGCGGCCCCAAGATGCTGATCATCGAGGAGGAGGACTCCGCCTGGAAGGTCCGGCAGATCTTCGACGACCCGGAGGGCGACCACGACTGGGGCATCAGCGCGGAGGTCGACCTGTACGGCTCGGACGAGGAGGGCCGGGCGGTCCTGCGGGTCACGGCGGTGGACCGGCTCGGCGGCTGACTGCCCGTCAGAGGCGGGAGCTGGCCCGGCGGTTGCCGGGCCCCCGTCCGTCCGCCGGGTCCGCCCGGCGGCCGCCGGTCACATCCACATGAAGGGCTGGCCGACCGCGTTGGAGAGGGCGCGGGTGACCTCGTCCAGGTTCTGCTCCCCGCCGGCCCCGGACGCGGTCGGCGCGGGGACGGGGGCGGTCGCGGCGCCCGTGCCGGCGGGGCCCGGGCGGCCGTCGGCGGCCCGCGAGCTGGTGACGGTCACGTAGTGGCCGACCGCCTCGACCCGCGCCTCGCCGGGGGCCTTGGCGGAGGCGGACGGCGCGGGCGCGGCGGAGGCGTCGGCGAGGATGAAGGCGACGGCACCGGGCTTGGCGCGCAGGGCGTCGGCGGCCTTGGCGGCGGAGGCCTGGTCGGCGAAGCGCAGCAGGGTGACGCTGCTGAGCACCGGGCGGTCGACACCGGTGAAGCTGACGGTCAGGTAGGCCTGGCAGCCGCTCTCCCGGAACAGTTCCTGGGTGCGGTCCTGGAGGACCTCGGCGCAGTTCTCGCCCTGCCGGATGCCGTTGCGCCGGGCCTTGTACCCGGCGGCCTCCAGCGGCCGCTGGGCGGGGAAGAGGTTGTCGGCGTTGAGGCCCTCGGGGTCGGTGGACGGCGGCGGCGGGCCCACCACCGGGGGCGTCCTGGCCGCGTCCTTGCTGGACGGGCCGAGGCCGGGTATGTAGTCGCCGGGCATCGGGCGGGTGATGATCCATCCGCCGGCCGCGACCACGCCGACCATGACGACCCAGCCGACCGCGCGACGGCCGGTCAGCCGCCGGCCGCGCCTGCGCTCCGCCACCGCGGCCGCAGTCGCCCCCGCCGGACCGGCGCCCACGCCGGTCCGCTGTCCTGCCCGGCCGTCCTGGCCCTCTCCCGGAGTCGGGGTGCGCTCCCCCTGCGTGGTCATGGCGCAGATTCTAAGCACTTGGCCGGTGGCCCGGATCACGGGGTCCGCGGTTGTCGATCTTCCTTCGGGCCGGGGCTCGCCGCCGCCTTCCCTACTCTGCGGTAACCTCAGCCTCCGGCCGCCGTCAAGCTCGTGACCAGCCTCGACGCCGTGAGCTACGACACTGTGGCAATCGGCACATCCTTCCGGGGATCTTCTGGTGGGTTTGCTCTGGCGCCATTCGAGCGGCAGCAGGCAGGATCGGCCCATGGATCTGCTCGATACCCTCACCGCCAAGGGCCTGCGCGGCGAAATCCCGACCCGCGAGGAGGCACTGGCCGTCCTCGCCACCACCGACGACGAGCTGCTCGACGTGGTCGCCGCGGCCGGCAAGGTGCGCCGCCGCTGGTTCGGCCGCCGGGTCAAGCTCAACTACCTGGTGAACCTCAAGAGCGGCCTCTGTCCGGAGGACTGCTCCTACTGCTCCCAGCGGCTGGGGTCCAAGGCCGAGATCCTCAAGTACACCTGGCTCAAGCCCGACCAGGCCGCGGACGCCGCCCGCGCCGGGGTGGCCGGCGGTGCCAAGCGGGTCTGCCTGGTCGCCAGCGGGCGCGGGCCGACGGACCGTGACATCGACCGGGTCACCGACACCATGGCCGCCATCAAGGAGGCCGACCCCCAGGTCGAGATCTGCGTCTGCCTCGGCCTGCTCTCCGACAACCAGGCCGAGCGGCTCAAGGCGGCCGGCGCCGACGCCTACAACCACAACCTCAACACCTCCGAGGGCACCTACGGCGACATCACCACCACCCACACCTACGCGGACCGGGTGGACACCGTGCAGAAGGCCCACGGCGCCGGGCTGTCCGCCTGCTCCGGCCTGATCGCCGGCATGGGCGAGAGCGACGAGGACCTGGTCGACGTCGTCTTCGCGCTGCGCGAGCTGGGCTCGGACTCCGTCCCCGTCAACTTCCTCATCCCCTTCGAGGGCACCCCGCTGGCCAAGGAGTGGAACCTCACCCCGCAGCGCTGCCTGCGCATCCTGGCGATGGTCCGCTTCGTCAACCCGGACACGGAGGTGCGGATCGCCGGCGGGCGCGAGGTCCACCTGCGCTCGATGCAGCCGCTCGGCCTGCACATCGCCAACTCCATCTTCCTGGGCGACTACCTGACCAGCGAGGGCCAGGCCGGACAGGCCGACCTCGACATGATCAAGGACGCCGGCTTCGAGGTCGAGGGCGCCGGCGAGGCCACCCTGCCCCGCCACCGCGCCGACGTCGCGGCGGCCGCCGCCGGCTCCTGCGGCACCGCGGCCTCGGCCTGCGGCAGCGGCGGCGGCTGCGGACCGTGCGGCGGGCACGCCCACACCCCGGAGGCCGAGGCGGCACCCGCCGCGCAGGCCCCCACCGCCGAGGGCGCGGCCGACGAGCTGCGCAGCGACCTGGTCAAGGTCCGCCGCCGCGGCGCCGGCACCGAACTCGCCCCCAACGCCTGACCCCGGAGAGATCCCACCATGTCCCAGCTGTCCACGGACACGCTGCTCGCACTGGACCGGGCCCACGTCTGGCACCCGTACGGGCCGATGCCCGGCACCGCCACCCCGTACGTGGTCGAGTCCGCCTCCGGCGTCCGGCTGCGCCTGGCCGAGCCGGTCGCGGGCGGCCGGCGCGAGCTGGTCGACGGGATGTCGTCCTGGTGGGCGGCGATCCACGGCTACCGGCACCCGGTCCTGGACGAGGCGGTGCGCGAGCAGCTGGGACGGATGAGCCACGTGATGTTCGGCGGGCTCACCCACGAGCCCGCCGTCCGGCTGGCGGCGAAACTGGTCGAGATCACCCCGGAGCCGCTGCGGCACGTCTTCCTCGCCGACTCGGGCTCGGTCTCCGTCGAGGTCGCGATCAAGATGTGCCTGCAGTACTGGCAGTCGACCGGCCGCCCGGCCAAGCGCCGCCTGCTCACCTGGCGCGGCGGCTACCACGGCGACACCTTCCACCCGATGTCGGTCTGCGACCCGGACGGCGGGATGCACCACCTGTGGGGCGGAGTGCTGCCCGGGCAGCTCTTCGCACCGCAGCCGCCGGCCGGCTTCGACGCCCCGCTCGACCCCGGGTACGCCGCGCGGTTCGAGGAGCTGATGGCCCGCCACGCCGACGAGCTGGCGGCCGTCATCGTCGAGCCGGTGGTCCAGGGCGCCGGCGGGATGCGGTTCCACTCCCCCGCGTACCTGCGCATGCTGCGCGAACTCTGCGACCGCCACGGCGTGCTGCTGGTCTTCGACGAGATCGCCACCGGCTTCGGCCGCAGCGGCGCCCTGTTCGCCGCCGACCACGCCGGCGTCTCCCCGGACGTGATGTGCCTGGGCAAGGCCCTCACCGGCGGCTACCTCACCCTCGCCGCCACCCTGTGCACCGCCGAGGTCGCCGACGGCATCAGCCGCGGCGAGATGCCCGTCCTCGCCCACGGGCCCACGTTCATGGGCAACCCGCTGGCCTGCGCGGCCGCCAACGCCTCGCTGGACCTGCTGCTCGGGCAGGACTGGGAGGTCCGGGTCAAGCGGGTCGAGGCGGGCCTGCGGGAGGGCCTGGCGGCAGCCGCCGAGGTGCCGGGCGTCCTGGACGTCCGCGTCCAGGGGGCCATCGGCGTGGTGCAGTTGGACCACCCGGTGGACGTCGCGGCCGCCACCGAGGCGGCGGCGCGCGAAGGCGTCTGGCTGCGGCCCTTCCGGGACCTGCTCTACACGATGCCCCCCTATGTGACGGAGGACGAGGACGTGGCACGGATCGCTGCCGCAGTGACCGCCGCGGCGGTGGCCGGATGAGCGCGCGCATCCTGTTCGTGACCGGCACCAACACCGACGTCGGCAAGACCGTCGCGACCGCGGCGCTCGCCTCGGCGGCCCTGCGGGGCGGCCTGAAGGTCGCCGTCCTCAAGCCCGGGCAGACCGGCGTGGCGCCGGGCGAGCCCGGCGACGCCGCCGAAGTGCGGCGCCTGGCAGGGGAGCTGACGGTCCGCGAGCTGGTCCGCTACCCGGAGCCGCTGGCCCCCGACACGGCCGCCCGGCGGGCCGCGATGCCGTACCTGTCCCCGGCCGAGGTGGTGGCCGAGGTCGCCGGGCTCGCCGCCACCCACGACCTGGTCCTGGTCGAGGGGGCGGGCGGCCTGCTGGTCCGCTACGACGACGAGGGCCGCACCCTCGCCGACCAGGCCCGGGCCGTGCTCGACGCCGGACTGCCCGCCGAGGTGCTGCTCATCGCGTCCGCCGGACTCGGCACCCTCAACATCGTCGCGCTCACCGCCGAGGCCCTCGCCGCCCGCGAACTCCCCCTCGCCGGCGTGGTCATCGGCTCCTGGCCCGCCGCCCCCGGCCTCGCCGAGCGCTGCAACCTCGCCGACCTCCCGCGCTCGGCCGGCGCCCCGCTGCTCGGCGCCCTGCCCGAACGCGCGGGCGCCGCCGAGGACTTCGCCGCCCTCGCGGCCGCCTCGCTCGCCCCCGAGCTCGGCGGCAGCTGGGACGCGGAGCACTTCGCACACGTCCACCGGCCGGATCCGCCCCGGCTTCGCTCGATGGTGTGAAGCCCGGGCCGGAACGGCGCACGGCGCGGGCACCGGCTCAATACCGTTGCCTCCATGACAGACGGGCTGACCGTGGACGAGGCCCTGCGGGCCCTGGCCGCCCTGGAGGCGGCGTGGAAGGACGACGACGAGGCGCTGTCCGCCCTTGCGGCGGGCACCGCCCGTGAGCGAGCGCTGCCGGAGCTGGTCGCCGCGTACGGCGAGCACGCGATGGACACGCTGATGGCCCTGGCCTTCGGCCTGCGGTCCAGCATGAGCGACGAGGAGATCGCCGAACTGTCGGACGCCGTCAGCGCCAACATCGGCGCCCGGATGAGCGCCCTGCTCACCCAGACCCTCAAGGCCTGGGGCACGGTCGCCGCCCCGGACGACCTCAGGGTCACCAAGGTCATCGCCCACACCGTGATCGACGCCATGCGCGCCGTCACCGAGGACCCCAGCAAGACCGAGGTCCTCCCCCTCCTGGCCACCTTCCGCAGCTACGCCCTCAACGACAACTGAGGCGGGCTACCCGGCCCGCGCGGCGACCGGGTTGTCGAGCAGCAGGTCGTGCCCGACCTCGCTGAGGGCGTGCCGCACCTGCTTGCCCTGGCGGCGGGTGGTGATCAGCCCGGCGGCGCGCAGGGCGGCGGCGTGCGCGGAGGCGGACGGCGGGGTGATGCCGAGCCGCTGGGCGAGTTCGGTGGTGGAGCAGGAGCTGCCGGCGATGGTGCGCAGGACCCGGGCCCGGGCGGGGCCGAGGGCGGCGGCGAGGCCGTCGGCGATCGGGGCCCGGCTCGGGGGCTCGGCGGTCGGGGCGCCGAGGGGGTGCAGCAGGAGGCTCTGGCGGCCTGGTTCTGCCAGCAGGCTGATGCTCCGCTGGACGAAGTAGTTGGGCCGCAGCTCCAGGCCCCGGCCGCCCAGGTCGAAGGAGCCCTCCAGTTCGCCGAGGGTGCACTCCAGGACTCCTTCGTCCCGCCAGACCGCCTTCGGGTGGAGCGTGTTGAGCATCGTGCCGATCCCCGAGCGGGCGGCGGTGCGGGCGCGGACGGCGATGTCGGCCTCCAGGGCGCGCCGGATGTCGGGCCAGTCCGAGGCGAGGCAGGACCGGAACAGGGCCCAGGCGCCGTCGCTGACCTCGCGCAGGCCCCGGGCGCCGTCATCGCGCAACCGGGCCAGCGCGGTGGGGAGTTCGTTCCCGCTGCCGAACATCGCGACGTTCTCCTCGACGGCCTGCTGCGAGACGGAGAGGAGCGCGTCGAGCTCGTCGTTCAGCTGCCGGCGGACGGAGTCGAGGTCCGCCACCATGAAGTCCGGAACTCCGATCGGGCTCGCGTTGACCACGTCGAGGAAGCGCCGGGCCCGGTCGGGCACGTGGCGGCGGACGTCCCGCCACCAGCGCTCGCTGCGCGACCCGTTGCCCTGGTGCACCCCCGACCGGGCCGAGCCGGCCAGCAGGTGGTCGAGCGGCGAGATCACGAAGCGGGTGTTCGCAAGATCCGCGACCCCGAACCTCAGCGCGATCACAAGTCTTCCTCCCTATCCCCACAACCGCCTTGACCTGGCACGTTCTTGACTATTAGGCCCTGAGGCTAATGCATGGCCGCCCCGCCGCGGCGCTTGGCATGCTCTCTCTGGCCGGCACGGCGGAGACTCGCTCCGGCCCCCACCACGAGGGGAGTGGGGGCCGGAGCACGATCCCCGACCAGGAGTCCGGCGGCCCGCAAGCGCGGCGCCTGCGGCGTACCGCCCCGGGACCAGCCCGGCGCCGTACGCCCTCCCCGGCCGCGACCGCCGCCGCGGCGCCCGCGGCGGATCGGCGGCGGAAACGCCCCGAGCGGATCCCCGGAGTCGTTCACGCTCGACCCCTTCTCTCCCGACACCGTTCGGTATACGGTGCAAAACGCTTGTTACGCACCCGGCGCGTCAGCGTAGCGAAGCTCCTCGCCTTCACCAGCCACGTTTCCACCAGCCACCAGGAGAGACGGCCATGTCCGAGCCCAACGAGCCCATCAAGTACCGCAAGAACGGCCTGACCCGCGGGGTCACCGAGGAACTGGCCGAGAGCATGAAGCAGGGCTGGGCCGACACCGAGCGCCTCGACCTGCAGCCGATACGGCAGGCCGCGCACACCGCGCGCCGCCGCGCCGCGCTGTCCGCCGCCTTCCCCGGCGAGCTGCTGGTGGTGCCGTCCGGCAACCCCAAGGTGCGGGCCAACGACACCGACTACCCGTTCCGCCCGTCCTCCGACTACGTCTACCTGACCGGCGACCAGTCCCAGGACGGCGTCCTGGTGTTGGAGCCGACCGGGGAGAGCGGCCACCGCGCCGTGGTGTACCTGCGGGACCGCTCGCGGACCGACAACGGCGAGTTCTGGCTGGACACCCACGGCGAGCTGTGGGACGGCCGCCGCAACAGCCTCACCGAGAGCGAGCGGCTGCTCGGCCTGCCCTGCCGGGACGTGCGCACGGTGCGCGCCGACCTGGCGGCGGCCGCCGGCCCGGTGCGGGTGCTGCGGGGGCACGACGCCGGGGTGGAGGCGGCCCTCGAGGGCCGGGCGGATGCCGGGAGGGACGCGGACTTCCAGGTCTTCCTGTCCGGAATGCGACTGGTGAAGGACGAGTTCGAGATCGCCGAGCTGCGCTTCGCCTGCGACGCGACGGCGCGCGGCTTCGAGGACGTGGTGCGCGTCCTCGGCTCGGACGCCGCGACGCCGGAGCGGCTGATCGAGGGCACCTTCTTCGTCCGGGCCCGGCTGGAGGGCAACGACGTCGGCTACGGCACCATCGCCGCGGCCGGTCCGCACGCCACCACCCTGCACTGGGTGCGCAACGACGGCCGGGCCGAGCCGGGCGACCTGCTGCTGCTCGACGCGGGCGTGGAGACCAGGGAGCTGTACACCGCGGACGTGACCCGCACCCTGCCGGTCTCCGGCCGCTTCACCGACCTGCAGCGCAAGGTCTACGACGCGGTGTACGCGGCCCAGGAGGCGGGCATCGCGGCGGTGCGGCCCGGCGCCGACTTCCGCGACTTCCACCGTGCCGCGCAGCGCGAGCTCGCCGAACACCTCACCGCCTGGGGCCTGTTCGGCGACCTGACCGCCGACAAGGTGTACGAGCTGGGCCTGCACCGCCGCTTCACCCTGGCGGGCACCGGCCACATGCTCGGCATCGACGTCCACGACTGCGCCCACTCCCGCACCGAGGAGCACGTCGACGGGCAGCTGCTGCCGGGCATGGTGCTCACCGTCGAGCCGGGGCTCTACTTCCAGCCCAACGACCTGACGGTGCCGGAGGAGTACCGGGGCATCGGGGTGCGGATCGAGGACGACATCCTGGTCACCGAGGACGGCCATGAGAACCTCTCGGCGGCCCTGCCCCGCCGCTCCGACGAGGTCGAGGCCTGGCTGGCCCGGCTGCGCGGCTGACGAGGGCGGACGGACCCCGGTGCGGCGCCCCCGGGATCAGGCCGGCAGCGGCTTGACCCAGCGGCTCCACTGCGGTTCGGGCCGGTAGCCGGCCGCCTGCCAGGTGCGGTGGCCGGGGGCGTTGTCGTCCAGCACCATGGCGTCGGCCCGGCGGCCGCCGAGCGCGGTGAAGCGCTCCTCGGCGGCCGCCAGCAGCGCGGCGCCGATGCCCCGGCGGCGGTGGTCGGGGGCGACGGCGAGGCGGTACAGGTGGCAGCGCCAGCCGTCCCAGCCGGCGATCACTGTTCCGACCGGGGTGGCCGGGTCGTCGGCGGTGGTGGCGACGATCAGGCAGTCCGGGTCCCGGGCGAGCAGCGCCGCCACCCCCGCCTCGTCGTCGGTGATGCTGGCGCCCTTGGCCGCGCGGGCCCAGAGGTCGAGCAGGGCGGGAATGTCGTCGGCGGTGGCGGTGCGGAGCACGATCCTGTCGGTCATGCGGGCCTGTCTAGCAGCAGCTTCGGCCGACGCGCCGGGAATTCCGGGTCCTGGACGGCTCGCCGGCTCGTCGACCCGTCGGCCCCGTCGGCCTGTCGACCCGCTGGCTGACGGCCGGCGGCTGCGATCCAGCAGCGGACCGGCGGCCTCGATCGAGCAGCGGACCGACGGCGCCGCCCGCCCCGGTCGGCCGGGGCGGGCGGTGCCGATCGTCCGGCGGTCGCCGAAGCCGGCGACCGCCGGACCCAGCGGTGATCAGATGTGGTGGCTGGTGTCCTGCTCGGTCTTCTCGATCTGCTCGATCCGGCGCTGCAGCGCGTCGGCCTGGGCGCGGGCCTTGCGCGCCGCGTCCCGCTGGCCCGCGCGGTCCAGCCGGTCGGCCTTCTGGCGCAGCTCGGCGACCTGCTGGCGCATCTCCCTGAGGTCGACCTTGATCGAGGCGGCGGCCGCCGGCTGGGCGGAGGCGACCTGGGCGGCCGTCGCCAGGGCGCCGCCTGCCAGGGCGGCGGTCAGGACGAGGGCGGACATGCGTCGACGCATGGGTGACTCCTTACGGTGGTACATGGTTCACTGACTGGACATCAACCGATTACCAGTCAGTAACCATCATGACACGGTCCCGCATCGCCCCGTGCCCCCGCTGCGGCCCGACCGGTCGCACACCCGTCAGCCGAGCCGCCACACCGTGGTGGTCTTGACCGCGGTGTCCTCCAGGTCCGCCACCACCGGCACCCGGTACGCCGCGACGGCCGTGAACCGGTCCCTCGGCAGGTAGGCCCGCCCCGGATCACCGACGATCACGGTGGCCCCGCGGGCCGCGGCCCGCTCCAGGAACGGCAGGAAGCGGGCGGCCATGGCCCGTTCGTAGAACACGTCCCCGGCGAGCACCACCTCGGCTGGTGCGCCGTCGCCGTCCACCAGGTCCACCAGCGCACCGTCCACCCGGACGCCGTTGGCCTCCGCGTTCAGTCCGATCGCGGTCACCGCGTAGGCGTCGATCTCGGCCGCCCGGACGGTGGCGGCGCCGCTCAGCGCGGCGGCCACCCCGACCAGTCCGGACCCGGCGGCGACGTCCAGGACGGCCCGCCCGGCGACCAGTTCGGGGTGGTCGAGCACGTGTCGCGCGACCGCCACCCCGCCGGCCCAGGCGAAGGCCCAGAACGGCGGCGGCAGTCCGGCCCGACCGCGCTCGCGCTCGGTGGTCTCCCACAGGGCGATCGCATCCGGCGCCATGTGCAGCCGGATCTCCGGCACGAAGGGGACGGGCTTCAGCTCGGTCTCCCGCCGGATCAGGGCGAGGTCGGCGTCCGCCTGAGGGGTTCGCAGCTCGATCGGCATGCCCGCAGCATAGGGCCGGCGCGGCGGGCCTCACGCCCGGCCGGCGGCCTTCTGGGTGCGGCGGGCGAGGGAGTCGACCACGACGGCGGCCAGCAGCACCGCACCGGTGATCATGAACTGGATGGCGTTGCTCAGGCCCTCGATGTTCATCCCGGACTGGATCGAGCCGATCACCAGCGCGCCGAGCAGCGCCGACCAGGTCTTGCCGCGCCCGCCGAACAGGCTGGTGCCGCCGATGACGGCCGCCGCGATGGCGTTCATCAGCAGGTTGCCGCCGCCGGAGGTCTGGCTGGCGGACTGGATCTGGGCGGCCAGGAAGAGGCCGCCGATGGCCGCCATGGTGGAGCAGATGGTGAAGACGCTGATCCGGATCCAGGCCACGTTGATGCCGGCCCGGCGGGCGCCCTCGATGTTGCCGCCGAGCGCGAACACCTGCCGCCCGTAGGCGGTGCGGCGCAGCACCCAGTCCAGCACCACGATGAAGATGAGGAAGATCAGGAGGGCGAGCGGCAGTCCCTTGTACTGGTTGAGCGTGTAGGCGGCCAGGAAGGCGATGATCGCCAGCAGCACGGTGCGCAGCACGATGTCGGTGACCGGTCGGTACGGCACGCCCGCGGCCCGGCGCCGGCGGGCGTCGATCAGTGAGGCGCCCAGGAACAGCAGCACGCCGACCAGCGCGGTGCCGTAGGCGGCGGCCTGCTGGCCGTAGATGGTGCTGTAGAGCCTGGAGACGATGTCCGTACCGGACAGGTTGACGGTGCCGCTGGCGCCGAGCACCTGGAGCATCAGGCCGTTCCAGCCGAGGTTGCCGGCCAGGGTGACCACGAACGCCGGGACGCCGACCTTCGCGAAGAAGATGCCGTGGATGGCACCGACGATCGCACCGCCGGCGATCGCGGTGATCAGCGCCACCCACTGGTTGACGCCGTTGGTCACGTTGAGGACGGCGTAGATCGCCGCGCACAGACCGCTGACCGAACCCACCGAGAGGTCGATCTCGCCGAGCAGCAGCACGAAGACCACGCCGATCGCGATCATGCCGGTGCCGACGATCTGCTGGGACAGGTTGGAGAGGTTCTGGGCGGACAGGAAGCTGCTGTTGAGGCTGCCGAACACGGCCCAGATCACGATCAGGGCCAGCACCACGGGCAGTGAGCCCAGTTCGCCGCTGCTCATCCGGCGCCGGAACTCGCCCAGGTAGCCCTTGACGCCCTCCTGGCGCACGATCAGCCGCGGGTCGACGGCGGGTGTGGCCTCCGGGGCCACCGGCACGGGCGCGTTGACCCCGCCCGCGGGCATGCTCTCCTCGGGCAGGTGGTGGTGGCGCCCGGGTTCACCGCCGGGAGCGCCCCCGGGGAAGTTCTCGCTCACTGGGAACCCTCCTGGCCACGGGCCTTGCGGCGGGTCACGGCGTTGTCCGTGGCGCCGGTGATGGCCGAGATGATCTCTTCCTGGTTGGTGTAGCGCTTGTCGAAGACACCGTTGTTGCGGCCGAGGCGCAGCACCGCGACGGTGTCCGCGACGGCCATCACGTCCGCCATGTTGTGGCTGATGAGGATCACGCCGTGGTCCTGCTCGCGCAGCCGCTCGACCAGGTCGAGCACCTGGGCGGTCTGCTCGACGCCCAGGGCGGCGGTCGGCTCGTCCAGCATCACGACCTTGGGCGAGCCGATCAGCGCACGGGCGATCGCGACGACCTGGCGCTGGCCGCCGGAGAGCGAGGCGACCGGGATGCGCACGCTGGGGATGCGGATGGAGAGGGTGTCCAGGAGCGTCCGGGAGCGCTTCTCCATCGCGACCTCGTCGAGGACGCCGAAGCGCCGGATCTCGCGGCCGAGGAAGAGGTTTCCGACCACGTCGAGGTTGTCGCACAGCGCGAGGTCCTGGTAGACGGTGGCGATGCCCAACTGCTGGGCGTCCTGCGGGCGGTGGATGGTCACCGGCCGTCCCTGCCACTCGATGACGCCCTCGTCGGGCTGGTGCACCCCGGCGATGGACTTGACCAGGGTGGACTTCCCGGCGCCGTTGTCGCCGACCAGGGCCAGCACCTCGCCGGCGTGCACCTCCAGTTCGATGCCGGTGAGCGCCTGGACGGCGCCGAACCGTTTGGAGACCCCGCGCAGGGCCAGTACGGTCTCACCTGCCACAGTGACCAACTCCCTTGCCCCGCCTCCGTCGTGGAGGCGGGGCCACTCGTCTCGGGGTGCCGTCGGACCAGCGGTGGTCGGCGATTCCCGCCGGTCGCGCGGCGCGAATCGCCGGACCCGTCTACTGGAGGCCGGCGGTCTTGCAGGCGGCGGCGTAGTCCGGCGTGCAGATCTGCTCGACGGTGTAGAGGCCGTCCTGGACCACGGTGGTCTTGATGTTGTCCTTGTTGACGACGATCGGGGTGATCAGGTCGGCCGGCACCTTGTTGCCGCTGCCGTTGGTCACGGACGTCGGGGCGAGGTTGCCGAGCGGCTTGCCGGCGGCCAGCGCGACGGCCATCTGGGCGGCGGCGTCGGTCTCCGGCTTGAACGGCTTGTAGATCGTCATGGTCTGGGTGCCGGCCACGATCCGCTGGATGCCGTCGAGCTGGGCGTCCTGGCCGGTCAGCGGGACGCTCAGGCCGGACGCCTTCAGGGCGGTGGCGACACCGGCGGCCATGCCGTCGTTGGCGGAGTAGGCGCCGACGACGTTGCTCCCGCCGATCGCGGTGATCGCGGCGGCGGCCTCCTGGTTGGCCGTGTTCGGGTCCCACTGCGGGGTGTCGTACTCCTTGCCGACCTTCAGCTTGCCGTCGATCGCGCTGTGCGCACCGGCCTTGAAGTCGGCCGCGTTGGGGTCGGTGGGCGAGCCGTTGATCATGAAGATCTGACCGGCGTTGGCCTTGTCGCCCACCGCGGCCACCAGGGCCTGCCCCTGGAGTTCGCCGACCTTGTGGTTGTCGAAGGAGACGTAGGCGTCGGCCGGCCCCTGGGCCAGGCGGTCGTAGGCGACGACCTTGACGCCCGCGGCGTGGGCCTTCTGGACGGAGGACTGGATCGACTTGGCGTCCACCGCGTCCAGGATCAGCACCTTGTCGCCCTTGGTGAGGGCGGTGTCCACCTGGGTCTGCTGGAGGGTCGCGTCCTGGTTGGCGTTGTAGTAGTCGATCTGGGCGTCCGGGGCCAGCTGCTTGATCCGCTGCTCGATCAGCGGCCGGTCGAACTGCTCGTAGCGGGTGGTCTTGCTCTCCGGGAGGAGCAGGCCGATCCGGACGGCCCCCACGGCGACCGTGCCGCTCGCGCTCCCGCCGCCCCCGGCGCTCGCACCGCCCGACGAACCGCCGCTGGAGGACGACTGCTTGGCGCTGCCGCAGGACGCCGCGCCGAGGCCGAGGGAAACCACTGCCGCCACCGCGAGGACGCGGCGAAGCCCGTTGCTCATGAGGATGCCTCTCCGGTTGAGTCCACCCCCTCTCCACAGAGTCTGGGAAACTCCGGGCCGGACCACGATCCGGATGCGCCGAACGGGCGCGGCTGGACGCCCCACCGGGTGACCGTCTACATTTCTGTAGACGTCGGAGGCGTACGGCATCACCCCCCGGACAGCCGTGCGCCTCCGACGGCCCGTCGGTTCGAGCCGTCGGTTCGGGCGGTCGTTTCTCGGCCTGCCGGGTCTGACGGTCGCGTCGGGCCGCCGGTTGGGACGGTCGCTCCTCGGGCCGCCGGTTCGGAGCGTTGGCTCGAGCCGCCGGTTGGGTCGGTCGGGTCCACCCGCCGGTCGGGACCGCCTGCTCCGAACCCTCGGGCTCGGCGCCGCCGGGCCTCCCGTTCGGCGCCCCGCCCGTCGCCGTGCCTCCGCGGACTACCGCCGCTCGTCGATCACCCGCTTGATCTTCCCGACCGAGCGCTCCAGCGTGTAGGGCTCCACCACCTCGGCCGCGACCGTCACCCCCACCCCGTCCTTCACCGCCCGGACGATCGCCTCCCGCGCCGCCTCCCGCTGCCCGGCGGGCGCCTCCGGGCGCGCCTCGACGCACACCGTGAGGTGGTCCAGCCGCCCCTGCCGGGTCAGCCGCAGCTGGAAGTGCGGGGCGACGCCCGGGGTGCGCAGCAGGATCTCCTCGATCTGGGTCGGGAAGAGGTTCACCCCGCGCAGGATGATCATGTCGTCACTGCGGCCGGTGACCTTCTCCATCCGCCGGAAGGACGGCCGGGCGGTGCCGGGCAGCAGCCGGCTCAGGTCGCGGGTCCGGTAGCGGATGACCGGCAGGGCCTCCTTGGTCAGCGAGGTGAAGACCAGTTCGCCGCCCTCGCCGTCCGGCAGCACCCGGTCGGTGAACGGGTCGACCACCTCCGGGTAGAAGTGGTCCTCCCAGATGTGCAGCCCGTCCTTGGTCTCCACGCACTCCTGGGCGATGCCGGGGCCCACCACCTCGGAGAGTCCGTAGATGTCGACGGCGTGCAGATCGAGCCGGTCCTCGATCTCGCGCCGCATCTCCTCCGTCCAGGGCTCGGCGCCGAAGATGCCGACCCTCACCGAGCTGGCGCGCGGGTCGACGCCCTGCTTCTCGAACTCGTCCAGCAGGGTCAGCAGGTAGGAGGGGGTGACCATGATGATCTCGGGCCGGAAGTCCTGGATCAGCTGGACCTGTCGGGCGGTCATGCCGCCGGAGGCCGGGATGACGGTGCAGCCGGCCCGCTCGGCGCCGTAGTGCGCGCCGAGGCCTCCGGTGAACAGCCCGTACCCGTAGGCGACGTGCACCTTGTGGCCGGGGCGGCCGCCGGCCGCGCGGATCGAGCGGGCGACGACGTCGGCCCACATGGACAGGTCGTTCTCGGTGTAGCCGACCACGGTCGGGCGTCCGGTGGTGCCGCTGGAGGCGTGGATCCGGCGGACCCGTTCCATCGGGACGGCGAACATGCCGAAGGGGTAGCCCTCGCGCAGGTCGGCCTTGGTGGTGAAGGGGAAGCGGGCGAGGTCGTCCAGGCTGCGGCAGTCCTCGGGGCGCACGCCCGCCGCGTCGAACTTGCGGCGGTAGAGCTCGACGTTGTCGTAGGCGTGCCGCAGGGTGGCCCGGAGCCGGTCGAGCTGGTGGGCGCGCAGTTCGTCGACGCCCATCCGCTCTCCGGCGTCCAGGAGTGCGGGCTCGATCGGCTCCCCCAGGCGTCGGCGCGGTTCGGGTGCGCTGCCGGTCATCGTCGCTCCTTCGCAGGTCGGCCGATCGAGCGAGCCCGACCGATCGTTCGGTCAGGGCGCGCCAAGGCCAAGTAATCCAGCAGCCGCACTCGCTGTCAAGAGATCGCACCGGGCTTCCGGAGGGTCCGGTTCCGAGGTCCTCGCGACGCCCCTCGCTCCGCCCGCTTGGCTGGCAAATATGAAAATCATTACGGAAGTTTGACCCATGGACCGCCGCTTCCCGCCCGGACGCGTGGTTCAGTAGTGCGGCTTCTCCCCCGCACCCCGGAGTGATCACCTTGGCCTCGACCCCCGCGCTGGTCAGCGCGCTGCGCGAACTCGGCGACCGGCCCGCCGTCGTCGCCGGCGGGCGCACGGTCAGCGGCATGGGCCTGCTGCTCGGCGTCTCCCCGCCGGGCGGCCTGCCCCGGGCCCTCGCCGAACGCGTCGCCGAGCACGCCGCGCTGCCGCCCTCCGCCGCCCGGGCCGCCGAACAGCGGCTGCGGCACTGGGCGGGCGTCCTCGGCCCGCCGCCGGTCCGGCACACCGTGCTGCACCCCGGCACCGACCTCGCCCTGGAACTCGCCCTGGCCACCCTGCTGGCCGGCGGCACCGTGCACTGCGCCGACCCCGACCAGCCCGCCGACGAACTCCTCGCCGCCCTCGCCGCCAACCGCACCACCCACCTCAGCCTGCCCTCCGCCCTGCTCTGGCGGCTCAGCCGGCAACCCGGCCTCGCCGACCACGACCTCCGCGCGCTGCGGCTGGTCCTGCACGTCGGCCCCGAGCCCCGCCAGGACGACGTGTACGCCGCCATCGAGGCACTCGGCGCCGTCCTCGCCCACGTGCGCGCCCCGCACAGCCAGGCCGAGGCCGCCGACCGCCGGCTGCGCGCCGACGCGCAGGCCGCCACCGCCGCCGCCTGGAAGCACAGCATCGGCGTCACCGCGGACCAGGTCACCGCCTTCGGCGCCCACCTCGACCGGGCCGTGCTCACCACGCTGCTGCACGCCCTCCAGCAGGTTGGTGTGCTCATCGGCCCCGGCCCCGGCCGCTCCGAGCCCGAGATCCTCGCCACCGCCATGGTCGTCCCCGCCCAGCGCCCCCGGGTCGGCCGCTGGCTGGCCGCCCTCGCCCGGCACGGCCTGATCACCCACCAGGACGGCGGAGCCCAGGGCCCGCTCTTCCACGGCGCGCCCGAACTCACCACCGCCGACGTCCGGGACGTCTGGCGCCCGGCCGTCGAGGCCTGGGCCGACGGCCTCGGCCCGGCCGCCGGTCTGGACCGGACCCGACGGGCCGCGCTGCGACTGCCCCGGCTGATCACCGGCGAGGAGGCGCCCCGCCCCGCCACCCCACCCGTGCGCTGGGCCGCCTCCCGCGGCTACCTCGGTGCCGCCGTCGGCGCACTGGTCCGCGGCACCGCCGAAGCCCACGGCGGGCCCGAGCCGCTGCGGGTGCTCGAACTCGACCGCGACGGCACCGAGACCACCGTCGCCCGGGCCCTGACCGCCCGTCCCCGGCCGAACGCCGAGCACCACTTCACCCCCGACGGCGGCCGTTACGACGTCGTGGTCGCCACTGCGACCCGCGGGCCCGAGGAGGAGGTCGCGGCGCTCGCCGGGCTCCTCGCACCCGGCGGCCGGCTGCTGCTGCTCGCGCCCACCGACGAGCAGCTCGACCTGCTGATCACCGGCGACACCTACGGCCCGGCCGCCCACCCGGCCGAGCACTGGCGGGCCGCACTCACCGCGGCCGGCTGCCCGACCGTGCTCACCCTGCCGGAGGACGGCCACCCGATGGGGCTGCTGGGGCAGCGGCTGTTCGCGGCCCGGGTGGACTGACGGCCGGGCTGGACCGACGGCTGCGCGGTTCGACGGCTGCTTGGTTGGCGGCTATGTGGTTCGACGCCCCGGCCGGTTCGACGCCCCGGCCGCGACGGACGGCCAGGGGCCATGACGGACAGCCACGGCTACGATCGGCCCATGGCCGCTTCCGTGCGCTCCATCCGCTCCCGGGCCTCGCTGGGCTCGATCGCCTCCATCGGCTCCATCGGCTCGCTGCTGTCGATCGGCTCGGTCGGCTCCGTGCTGTCCGTCGGCTCGGTCGGCAGCGTGCTGTCCATCGGCTCGGCCGGTTCGGTGTTCAGCGCCCTCTCGGCGTGCTCCTGGCTGAGCGTCGGCTCGCTGCTGTCGGTCCGCGCCCGCTGGTCGGTGCGCGGCCACCGCCCGGGCGGCGCCGGGGTGGCGGGCCGTCCGTGACGGAGCGCTGGGGCGGGCGACGGGTGCCCGCGGCCGTCCTCAGCCGCCCCGGGAGCCCCGGGCGCCCGCCCGCGTCCGCTCGCCCGTGAGCGACCCGTGAAACCCGGTCACGCGCCACCACCCGGTCCGTACCATTTCGATACCGAAGCCCGGATGAGCTGCGGGAATCCTCGCCGAGCGGGGCGGTCCCCGGGTAGGCTCCGGCATGTCCTCCGGGCCCTCCCGCGGGCGGCCTCCGCGCCGCCCGCACCGCGTTCCGGGGGCACCACGACCCCGCGGACCTTTCGGTGGGCTCCGCGCACTCGACACCGCGCGCCAGGGCAGTCGCGCGAACGGCGAAGGGCATCGCATTGGCGGATCGGCTCACCGGAGGAGACTCCTCGCTGCTTCGGCGGATCAACGCGGCGGTCACGCTTCGGGCGCTGCGGGCCGGCCACTCCGTGACCCTGACTCAGCTCGTCGGCGAGACCGGCCTGTCCCGGCCGACCGTCGAGGGTGTCATCGAGGGCCTGGTCGAGACCGGACTGGTGGCGGAGGTCGAACAGCCCCGGGAGGACGGCCAGCCGGGCACCGGCCGCCGCGGCCGTCCGGCCCGCTGGTTCCGGTTCCGCGCCGAGGCCGGGCACATCCTCGGCATCGAGGTCGGCGTGCACGACATCCGGGTCATCCTGGCCGACCTCGCCGGCGAGGTGGTGGGCAGTCACTTCAAGCCGGTCGACGAGACCCTGGAGGCCGAGGACCGGCTCTCCGCCGTCCGCACCGCCGTCGCCGAGGTGCTGCGCAAGGCCGGGATCTCCCGGGACAACCTGTGGGCGGTCGGCATCGGCACCCCCGGCATCGTGGACCGCGAGGGCACGATCCGGCTCGGCACCGCGATGCCCGGCTGGACCGGCCTGGACCTGGGCGCCCGGCTGCGCCGCTCGTTCCGCTGTCCCGTCCTGATCGAGAACGACGCCAACCTCGCGGCCATCGCCGAGCACTGGCAGGGCTCGGCCGTCGGCGCCGACGACGTGGTCTTCGTGATGGCGGGCCTGAGCCCCGGCGCCGGCTCGCTGATCAACGGGCGGCTGCACCGCGGTCACGGCGGCGCGGCCGGCGAGATCGGCGCCCTGCACCTGCTCGGCCAGGAGGTCACCCCGGAGCGGCTGCTCTCCACCACCGGCAAGCCGCTCAACCCGCTGGACGAGGCGGCCGTCGCCCGCGTGCTGCGGCTGGCCCGGGAGGGCGACGAGGTGGCCAAGGTCGCCATGGACCGCTTCCTCACCCGCCTGGTACAGGGCGTGGCCGCGCTGGTGCTGGCCATCGACCCGCAGCTGGTGGTGATCGGCGGCTGGGCGGCCGGGCTGGACGGGGTGCTGGAGCCGCTGCGCGAGCGGCTGGCCCAGTTCACCCTCCGCGCCCCGGAGGTGGCGCTGGCGGCGCTGGGCTCGGAGGTCGTCGCGATGGGCGCGCTGCGGGTCGCCCTCGACCACGTCGAGGACCAGCTCTTCGCGGTCGACCCGCCCCGGATCTGACCGGCGGGCCGGAGCCGTCCCCACGGCCCGGCCCTCCCTCAGCCGACAGCACCGGCCCGGACGCCACTTGGGCATCCGGGCCGGTGCTCGAGGGTTTCGGGAAAGGCCTCGGGTTTCAGGAAAGGCCTCGGGTGTCGAAACGGCTTCAGGAGGCGGTGCGGACCTCGGCCCCCGCGCCGA
Organism: Kitasatospora sp. NPDC048194; assembly: GCF_043202455.1. Taxonomy (NCBI): domain Bacteria; kingdom Bacillati; phylum Actinomycetota; class Actinomycetes; order Kitasatosporales; family Streptomycetaceae; genus Kitasatospora; species Kitasatospora sp. NPDC048194. The sequence continues at coordinate 31,949 of NZ_JBIDAK010000023.1, read as the reverse complement.
CCGGGGTGACCTCGACCAGGCCGGCCTCGCCGAAGGTGAGCTTGCAGGTGTCCGCCCGGTAGGTGGAGACGGAGAGCGCCACCAGCCGGCCCGCGGAGGCGTAGTGGGTGGTCAGCACCAGCACCGGGGTGCCCGGCGGCCGCTCCAGCAGCTGGGCCTCCTCGGCCTCCGCGACACCCAGCTCGACGGCGCGGGACTCGCCGTCCACCTCCAGGCGCTCCAGCTGGCGCAGCACCGAACGGGCGCGGTCGCTCTCGGCCCGGAAACCGGGCAGGTGCGGCAGCGCGGACGCCGGAACGTGCAGCGACTCGACCGCCATCGCGCGGCCCTCGACCATGCGGACCCGGCGGACGGTGTGCACGGTGGCGCCCTCGGCGACCCCCAGCGCCTTGGCCAGCTGCGCGGAGGCGGCGGCGGTGGTGCAGTCGACGGTGCGCCAGGCCTGGCTGCGCCCGGCGCCGGGCCAGCCCTCCTCCTGCCGGTTCACCGGGACGCCGACCCGCGGGGCGGCGATCAGCGTGCCGATCCCCCGGCGGCGCACCAGGCGGCCCTCCAGCTCCAGCTGGTCGAGCGCCTGGCGCAGCGTGGCCCGGGCCACACCGAAGCGGGCGGCGAGCTCGCGCTCGTTCGGCAGGACCTGGCCGGTGGAGAACTCCGAGTCGATGGTCCTCAGCAGCACCGTGCGCAGGTGCCAGTACTTCGGTTCCGGCACCGGCGAAAGCTGTCCCGTCGTTCCCACCGTGTCCTCCACCCTGCTGTGCGTCCGCCCTGACAAGGAGGGCGGATCCCGGGCCCGCTGCCCGCTGTTGCGGCAGGTGGGAGAGCGGGCCTTTATCCGTCCTTCTTTATTAAAGGTCCTTGCAGTAAGCGACCCTAGGTGCTGTCTCGGGAGATGGTCAAGACCAATGACGTCGCTTGGTGCGACTGTCACGGGGATTCATGTCGCGTTCACGACAGCCGCTCTCGACAGCCGTCGGCGACACGCGTTCGCGAGGCCCGTCCGCGGCTTCCGTTCGCGACACCCGTCGACGACCACTGCTCACCACGGTTCGTCCGCCGGCCGTCCGCCACCGGCCGGAGCGCGTCACGCTTCGGGCCCGACCGGACCAGTCGGTAGGCTGCCCGGGTGATCGTGGTGACGAGTGTGAACGTGAACGGAATCCGGGCGGCGGCCAGGAAGGGCTTCGTCGAATGGCTGGCCGGAACGGAGGCGGCCGTGATCTGCCTCCAGGAGGTGCGCTCCGAGCCCGGCCAACTGCCCGTCGAACTGCGCGACCTGGACGGTTGGCACGCGGTCTGGACCCCCTCCGCCGCCAAGGGCCGGGCCGGCGTCGCCATCCTCTCCCGCCGGCAGCCCGAGCGCACCGCGATCGGATTCGGGTCGGCGGAATTCGACAATTCGGGCAGATACGTCGAAATCGACCTCCCCGGACTGACCGTGGCCAGCCTTTACCTCCCGTCCGGCGAAGTGGGCACCGAACGCCAGGACGAGAAGGAGCGCTTCATGGCGGAATTCCTCGTCCACCTCACCGCGCTGCGCGCCCGCGCCGCCGCCGAGGGGCGCGAAGTCCTGGTCTGCGGCGACTGGAACATCGCCCACCGCCCCGAGGACCTCAAGAACTGGCGGGCCAACCAGAAGTCCGCCGGCTTCCTCCCCGAGGAACGCGCCTGGCTCTCCCGCGTCTACGACGAGGCCGGCTACGTCGACGTCGTCCGGGCCCTCCACCCCGACCGCACCGGCCCCTACTCCTGGTGGTCCTACCGCGGCCGCGCCTTCGACAACGACTCCGGCTGGCGCATCGACCTCCAGGTCGCCACCCCGGGCCTCGCCGCCAAGGCCGTCGAGGCCTACGTCGAGCGGGCCGACACCCACACCGAGCGCTGGTCGGACCACGCGCCGGTCACGGTGGCCTACGACCACGAGGTCTGAGCCGGCGGGCGTTCCCTGGGGGGCTCGTTCCCTGGCAGGCGTCCCGGAGGGGGGGGGGGGCGGGGGGCGGGGCGGCGGCCCCCCCCCCCCCCGCGCCCGCCCCCCCCCCGGGGGGCGGGGGCGGGCCGGGGGCGGCGGGGGGGGGGGGGGGGGGGGCGCGCGCCCCCCCCCCCGCCCCCGGTCCGTCTCCGGCCCCTGTAGCGGGGGCCGGAGACGGACGGTGAGGTCCGGGAGGTCAGCGGGCGGTGGAGGAGTACGGCAGGAGGGCCATCTCGCGGGCGTTCTTGATCGCGCGGGCCATCGCCCGTTGCTGCTGGACGGTGAGGCGGGTGACGCGACGGCTGCGGATCTTGCCGCGGTCGGAGATGAACTTCCGCAGCAGGGTGGTGTCCTTGTAGTCGATGTAGGTGATGCCCGCCTCGAGGAGGGGGTTCGGGCGGGGCTTGGCCGGACGTCCGGCACCTTGGCGCTTGGCCATCTGGGTTCTCCGATCGGCGAATTGGGAAGGCCAGAGGGGGTCAGGAAACGGGGTCGAGCAGCTCCTCGAAGGCGTCCGGGAGGGTCTTCCACCCGGGCTCCCCGGCGGCGAGTTCCGCGTCGGTGAGCAGGCAGGAGTCGAGGAGTTCGGTGAGGCCGTGGGCGTCCAGGCCTTCGGCGGTGAAGCTGAGCCGCTGGACGCGGTCGCCGTGGGCGGGGTGCCAGTCGAGGGCGGCGGCGGCCGTGCGGGCGGGCGGGTAGAGGTCCCAGGCGGCGTCGGGCACGGAGGCCAGCCACGGCCCGCACTCCTCGACCGCGAGGTTGGCCCCGGCGGCGTCCCAGGCGAGCATCTGGTCGGGGCGGTTGGCCAGCCAGAACCGGCCGCGGCTGCGCTGGGCGGCGGGGACGAGCAGCTCCAGCGCCTCGTAGAACCGGGTCGGGTGCAGCGGGCGGCGGCGCTCCCACACCAGGGTGGCGACGCCCGCCTCCTCGCGCTCCTGCGGCAGCAGGGCCAGCGCCGGATCGACCCGGTCCCGGGCGGCGGCGACGTCGAAGCCGCCGAGCGCCGCGCGGATCAGCTCGCCCGTACCCAGTCGCACGGTGCGGGCGGTGGGGTGCAGTTGGCGCAGCATGGCGAGGCCGGACCGGCGTTCGGGGGTGTCGTCCTCGCGCCCGGCGCGCGGAACGGCCAGGACGGTGGCGTACTCGACCTGGTGGGCGAGCGTCTCGGCACGGGTGCGGGTGTCGTCGGGCGCGGTGTGCAGGCCGTGTTCGGCCAGGTCGTCCGGGACGGACAGGTCACCGGTGACCCGCAGCGGGTCCACCGCCGTGACGACACCGGCGAGTTCGACCACCTCGTGCATGCGGCGGCCGTCGACCTCGCCGCCCGCGATCAGCTCGGCGGCCGGGTGCGGATCGCTGCCGCCCCACAGTTCGACGACGGCGAGCCCGTACTGCCCGGCGTCCGCGATCCGCGCCAGTTCCGGCAGCAGGTCCTCGCGGAGCGCGCAGCACGGGCAGTCGTTGGTCAGGGGGATCTCGGCGTGCCCGAACCGGCTTCGCGCATCGCGCAGTTCGCGGCGCACGATGCCGCGGGGGGCGTCGCCCAGGTCGTGGTGGAGGACGACGGCACCGGCGCGGCCGTTCAGCAACTCGTCAACGGCTCGGCGGCGTTGGCCCCCGTGGAGGCCGGCGACCACGACGACCGGGAGTCTGGCGTTCTCGGGCACGGGGGCCTCCTCTGCTGGCAGTGGGTAGGCGTGCGGGGGTCCGGGGCCAAGGGCCGGCGCGCCGGGCGCCGGGCACCGGGCGCCGGGCACCGGACACCGGGCGCCGGGCACCGGGCACCGGGCACCGGGCGACCGCACAGGACGGGCGTTGGGCTCCGTCTGCTCCCCGAACACTAACGCAGATGAAAATGGATTTCATGTTGCTATAGTCGGTCGTCGATCCGAGGAGGACTCATGGCACGCAACGAACTGCGCCCGATCATCAAGCTCCGCTCCACCGCGGGCACCGGCTACACCTACGTGACCCGCAAGAACCGCCGCAACGACCCGGACCGCCTGGTCCTGCGCAAGTACGACCCGGTCGCGCGGCGGCACGTCGACTTCCGCGAGGAGCGCTGACCTCCGCCGCCCCACGGCCCCACCCACCACCGACCACCCACCACCACCCACCACCGACGCGACTGACAGGAGCACCCCCATGAAGCCCGGCATCCACCCCGAGTACCGGCCCGTCGTCTTCCGCGACAACGCCGGCGGCCTCGCCTTCCTCACCCGGTCGACCGCCACCAGCAGCAAGACCGTCGAGTGGGAGGACGGCAACACCTACCCCGTCATCGACGTCGAGATCTCCTCGGCCAGCCACCCCTTCTACACCGGCAAGTCCCGCGTCCTGGACACCGCCGGCCGGGTCGAGCGCTTCGAGCGCCGCTACGGCATCACCAGCCGCAAGGCCGGCTCGTGACCGGGCCCTCCGCGCCCTCCACGCCCGAGCGGCTTCCCGTCACCGTTCTGTCCGGCTTCCTGGGCGCGGGCAAAGACCACCCTGCTCAACCACCTCCTCAACAACCGGGAGGGCCTGCGGGTCGCGGTCATCGTCAACGACATGAGCGAGATCAACATCGACGCGTCCCTGGTCCGCGACGGGGGCGCGCTGTCGCGGACCGAGGAGCGGCTGGTCGAGATGACCAACGGCTGCATCTGCTGCACCCTGCGCGACGACCTCCTCGAGGAGGTCGACCGGCTGGCCCGCGCCGGCCGCTTCGACTACCTGCTCATCGAGTCGAGCGGCATCTCCGAGCCCATGCCGGTCGCGGCCACCTTCTCCTTCGCCCGCGACGACGGCGCCACACTCGGCGACCTCGCCCGGCTGGACACCATGGTCACCGTGGTGGACGCCGTCAACTTCCTGCCCGAGCTGCGTGCCGGGGACGAACTCGTCGAGCGCGGCCTGGACCAGTACGAGGACGACGAGCGCACCATCAGCGACCTGCTCATGGACCAGGTCGAGTTCGCGGACGTGCTCGTCCTCAACAAGACCGACCTGGTCACCGCCGAGGAGGCCGACCGGCTGGCGGCCACGCTCAGCCGGCTGAACCCGGCCGCCCGGATCGTCCGGTCCGCCTTCGGTGCCGTCCCGGCCGCCGAGCTCCTCGGCACCGGCCGCTTCGACGTCGCCCGCGCCCAGGAGGCGCCCGGCTGGGTCGCGGAGCTCAACGGCGACCACGTGCCCGAGACCGAGGAGTACGGGATCTCCAGCCTGGTCTACCGGTCGGACCGGCCGTTCCACCCGGAGCGGCTCTGGGACCTCGTCAGCAGCCGCCTCGACAGCGGCGAGTTCGGGGCCGTGCTGCGCTCGAAGGGCTTCTTCCGGCTCGCCTCGCGCCCGTCCGTCACCGGCCTCTGGTCGCAGGCCGGCTCGGTGGCTCGCTTCGAGCCCTCCGGCGTGCACACCGCCGCCCAGCCGCTGGACGCCTCGGACACCCTCTCCCACGGACAGGAGCTGGTCTTCATCGGGACCGGGCTGCGCGCGGACGCGTTGCGCGCCGCGCTCGACGCCTGCCTGCTGACGGCGGACGAGGCGGCGGCCGGAGCGTGCGCCCGGGCGGCGTACCGCGATCCGTTCCCGGCCTGGGAGGCGTACTGCCCGGTCGACGCCGGACACCCGGGGCACGACGGATACAGCGCGCACGACGGGCACGGCACGCACAACGGATACAGCGCGCACGACGGGCACGGTACGCACGACGGGCACGGTACGCACGACGGGCACGACGCACCCGGCGACCACGCCTCGAGCTCGCCGCTTGCCGATCCGACTGCCGAGCTCGCGGCTCAGCCGGTGTGACGGCGGGCGGTGCCGGCCGGGCGCGCGCTGACGGAGGTCAGCGCGCGCCGTGCAGGTGAGCGTCGATCAGGGCGAAGGTGGCCTCCGGCTGTTCGATCTGCGGGAGGTGGCCGGCCTCGGCGACGAGCTCGAAGCGTCCGTTGCCGAAGGCGGCCGCGTAGGCCGCTCCGTAGGCCGGTGTGGCGATGCGGTCGCTCTCGCCCCAGAGCACGAGGGCGGGCACCTCGACGCGCGGGAGCCTCTGCAGCAGCCGGGGATCGTGCATGTACGGGTCGGCCGCGAGGACGCGCATGGTGGCGAGGTTGGCCTGCTGGGCGGCGACCTGGTCCGCGGGGAGGTCGGCGGGGTCGACGTAGAAGCGGTCGGGGTCGTGCCAGGAGTGTTCGGCCGCGGAGCGGGGGTCGAGGGTGAAGAAGTCGGTGAGCGGCTCGCCCTCGATCCGCACGCCGACGGCGTTGATCAGGACGAGGCCGGTGACGATCCCGGCCGCGTCGAGCACGGCCATCTCGGCCGCCGTCCAGCCGCCCAGCGAGGAGCCGATGACCAGGACGTCCTCCAGGCCCCGCTGGTGCAGCATGCGCAGGTAGCAGAGCGCGAGGTCGTCGACGCCGGTCAGCCAGTCGGGGCGGGGAGTGCCGTTCCAGCCGGGGTGGGTCGGCGCGATGGTGTGCGCGCTGCGGGAGAGGTGCTCGGCCAGGCCCGCGACCGTGCGCGGGCCCCCGCCGCCGTGCAGCAGCAGGACCGGCCTGCCCCGGCCGGCCTCGGAGACGGTGAGGGGCAGGTTGCCGTACACGGCCGTGGTCTCGTGGAGAGTCATGGCTCCACGGTAACTAAATATCTTTACTTAAGCTAGCTTGGTTACCGTTCGAACTCGGCCTAGACTCGGCGCATGCATGGTGAGCTGCAGGTCCTCGGACGAGCGGTCAAGCAGGCGCAGTACCGGCAGCACCGGGCGCTCGACACCGCCCTGACCGCCGTCGGCACGACGCTGGCCCAGTGGGACGCGCTGCGCGCGATCGACCGCTCGCCCGGCGCGTCGGCCCGCACGCTCGCCGCGGCGACCTTCCAGAGCGAGCAGGCCTTCGGCGCACTGGCCGGCCGCCTCTCGGCCCAGGGGCTGATCGAGCGCCGGCCGGGGCACGGGCGGCGGATCGAGCACCACCTCACCCCGGCCGGCGAGCAGGTCCTCGCCGCCGGGCACCGGATCGCCGACGAGGTGCTCGCCGACTGCTTCGCACCCCTGCCGCCCGAGGACCGCGCGGCCCTGCTCGACCTGCTCCAGCGCCTCGCCGGCGAGGCGGAGAGCCGCACCTGAGCGTCGGCGCGCGCCTCGCCCGTCCGATGCACGCACCGCCCGTGCGCCGCCGCCGGGTCGGCGCCGTCGCCGGGTCGGCCCTCGAGCGGCGGGCCGGCGCCGCACCGGGCGCCCCGCGCCCGGCCGGGCGCGGGGGCACACAGTGTCAACACCCGGTGCACTGGTGGAAAAAGCCCGCCGCTGCCGCGCTCCTACCGTGGGACCACCCATCCGCCGACGACGCACCCGGGAGCTCCCATGAGCCGGTCCGACCACCCCCGCACCACCGGCAGCAGCCAGCCGCTGCTGCACCAGAAGGGCCAGGAGATCCAGGAGTTCGGCACCGTGAGCCAACTGCCGCTCGGCCTGACCCGCGACGCCCGCCTCTACGCCTGCCAGCGGCTCAACCAGGTGCTCGCGGACACCCGGATCCTGTACTCCCTCTACAAGAAGCACCACTGGCTGGTGCGCGGGGCGACCTTCTACCAACTGCACCTGCTGCTGGACAAGCACGCGGACGAGCAGCTGGCGCTGGTGGACGCCCTCGCCGAGCGGCTCCAGGGGCTGGGCGGGGTCGCCGTCGGCGACCCGCGGCACGTCGCGGAGCTCGCCTCGATCCCGCGCCCGCCGGACGGCGTCGAGGAGGTCCCGGCGATGCTGTCACGGCTGCTGTCGGCGCACGAGGCCGTCCTGGTGGACGCCCGGGACGCCGCGGCCAGGGTGGCGGCGCTCGGTGACGACGGGACGAACGACCTGCTGGTGTCGCAGGTCGTCCGCACGGGCGAGGCGCAGGTGTGGTTCCTCGCCGAGCACCTGGTGGACACGCCGCTGGTGCGACTGTGATCCGCCCGGTCCACCCGCGTCCCGCGCCGCCGCGATGACCGGCCGCACCGCGGCGTCGTCCGCGCCGTGAGGCGCGACCCCGCGGTGCTCCGGGCGGCTGAGCGTGCCCGGTCCGGGCCGGCGGGGTCCCGGACGGCGGCCGGGGGCGGTCGCCGGCCCGGGCGCGGCATACTTGATCACCATCTAGTTGAATGATAAATTAAATGCCGCCCCAGGCCCCCGCCCGCAGCCCGACAGCAGGAGGAACGATGACGACCACCATCGCGGACAACCCCGACCGGTCGCGGTTCGAGATCACCGAGGACGGGGAGCTCGCCGGCTTCGCCGAGTACCACCGGTACGAGAACGAGATCGCCTTCATCCACACCGAGACCGACCCCGCGTTCGCCGGGCGCGGCCTCGCGGGCGCCCTGGCCCGGGCCGCCCTGGACACCGCCCGGAAGCAGGGCCTCGCGGTGCTCCCCTACTGCCCGTTCATCCGCGGCTGGATCGGCAAGCACCCCGAGTACGTCGACCTGGTCCCCGAGGCGCAGCGCACCCGCTTCGGCCTGTGACCACCGGTGTCGGCCGCCGACACCACCGGCACGGCGGCCGCACCACCTCGCTGCCCGACCGCGGCGCAATGTCGACACGTACCGAGTAACTCCTCTGTCGTGCAAGGGAGTTCCTCCGCGATCAGCTCGAACACGCGGCCCGCGCTGTTCACTGGCGGACACCGGGCCCGCCCACGCTGCACCGGATCCGGTCGGGCCGTGCGGAGCAGGAGGGTCGCGCCGAGCGCGTGTCCGAGGCGATCGAGATGTGCGAGACGTATGAGACGTACGAGGCGTCCGGACTGGGTGGCCGGGCCCTCCGCACACAACCCGCCCGGCGCGGTCATACCCGGCAGGTATCAATCCTCGGGAAGGGTATTGGACGCGTCGGAGCGCCGTGCCGAGACTCGACACATGATCGTCATCACCGCTCCCACCGGCCAGATCGGCAGCCGACTGCTGGACCTCCTCCTCGACGGGACCGGCCCGCACCGCGAGGAACTGCGCGTCATCGTCCGCGACCCCGGGAAGCTCCCGGAGGCGGTCCGCGCCCGTGTCGACGTCGTCACCGGATCGCACGGCGACGCGCAGGTCGTCGACCGGGCCTTCGCGGGCGCGGACGCCGTCTTCTGGCTGGTGCCCCCGAACCGGCGGGCACCGAGCCTGGCCGCCGTCTACTCCGAGTTCACCCGGGCCGCCGCGAAGGCCTTCACCGCCCACGGAGTGGGCCACGTCGTCGGCGTCTCGGCGCTCGGCCGGGGCACCCCAGCCGCCGACCGCGCCGGGCACGTGACGGCCTCGCTGGCCATGGACGACCTCATCGCGCGTACCGGCGTGGCCTACCGGGCGCTCGCCAACCCGAGCTTCATGGACAACCTGCTGGGGCAGGCGGCCTCGATCCGCGACGACGGCGTGTTCACCGACCTCGTCGCCGCCGACCGCAAGGCGCCGGTGGCCGCCACCCGGGACATCGCCGCGGCCGCCGCCGGCCTGCTGCTCGACCGCTCGTGGACGGGGACGGGCGAGGTCCCGGTGCTGGGCCCCGAGGACCTCTCGCCGAACGACCTGGCGGCCGTCATGTCCGAGGTGCTCGGCCGTCCGGTCCGCTACGAGCGGCAGACGCCCGACGCTTTCCGTTCGGCGCTGGCCGCGCAGGGCACCACGGACACGGTGGTGCAGGGCTACCTGGACATGATGCGTGCCAAGGACGACGGTCTCGACTCCGGTGTTCGGCGCACGTCGCTGACCGCGAGCCCGACGACCTTCCGCGAGTGGTGCGAGCAGGTCCTCAGGCCGGCGGTCGCGCGGCAGCCCTCTGCGGGTTGAGCGGGTCCGCGCGCTGAGGGCGCGCCGCCCGCCACCCCCTCAGCGCGTCGGCCCGCCGCTCCCCCAGCCCTTCAGCACGTCAGCCCGTCCGCCGGAGCGAGCCCGCCCCGGCGGCGGGGCCCCGGCTGCTGCGGAAGGTGGCGCGATACCCCTTCGGGGAGATGCCGACCACGCGCTTGAAGCGCTCGCGAAAGGCGGTCGGGGAGCCGAAGCCGGTCTGGCCCGCGATGCGGCTGATCGTGTGGTCGGTGTTCTCCAGCAGGAACTGCGCCTGCCGTACGCGGGCCCGCAGCAGCCACTGCAGCGGCGTGGTGCCGGTCTGCTCGCGGAACCGGCGGCTGAAGGTGCGCCCGGCCATGCCGCTGCGACGGGCCAGCAGGCCGAGCGTGAGCGGCTCGGCGAGGTGCTCCTCCATCCAGGCGAGCACCGGTTCCAGGGTCGAGCCCCGGGGGACGGCCGGCCGGGGGCGAACGATGAACTGCGCCTGGCCGCCCTCGCGCTCCAGCGGTGTGACGGCCAGGCGGGCCGCGTCGGAGGCCACCGCGGAGCCGAAGTCACGGCGGATCATGTGCAGGCACAGGTCGAGCCCGGCCGAGGCGCCGGCCGACGTCAGCAGGTGGCCGTTGTCGACGTACAGCACGTCGGGACGCACCTCGACCGCGGGGAATCGCCGGGACAGTTCGGCGGCGGCGGCCCAGTGGGTGGTCGCGGGCAGGCCGTCGAGCAGCCCCGTCGCGGCGAGATCGAAGGCCCCGGCACAGAGGGAGGCGATCCTGGCGCCCCGGGCCGCCGTCCGGCGCAGGAGCGCCAGCACCTCCTCGTCCGGCGCGGGCGCGCCCTCCGCCCGCCCGGGCACGATCACCGTGTCGGCGTCCGCCAGGCCGTCCAGCCCCCAGGGAGCGGCGATCGTGAAGCCCTCGGCCGGGACGTGCGGGACCGGTCCGCACACCCTCACCCGGTAGGCGGGGCGCCCGTCGGGCAGCCGGACCCTCCCGAAGACCTCCAGGGGCGTGGCCAGATCGAACGGGATGACCCGGTCGAGTGCCAGGACCGCGACGGTGTGCACGTGTGACTCCTCGGTTCCAGCCGGTTGTTCAGCCGCACCCACTCTCCCAAGGACCACCGGTGGAGCGAGCCTCCTGGCGAGAATCAGCGGATCCCCGGCACTTTCACCGCTGTTCGGTGCGGCGGCACGGTTCATAGCCTCGCGACATCGACATCGACATCGACGTCGGCACCTCCACCGACAGCAACTCCGAATGCGAGGAAGGACCCACCGTGAACGACACGAGCGAGGGCACGTCCGCCACCACCCGCCGCACGGTGCTGCGGCGCGGTGCGGGGATCGCCGCCGGCCTGGCATCCACCCTCTCCGTCACGGCGTTCACCGCGCCCGGCGCCGAGGGGGGCCGCCCCGCGCAGGGAGCCGGCGACGCGTCAGGGACCGGCGGCGCGTCAGGGACCGGCGGCGCGTCAGGGACCGGCGGCGCGTCAGGGACCGGCGGCGCGTCAGGGAGCGGCGCCGCCTCCGGCCGTTCCGGCGGCGGCCTGCCCGCGACCGTGGCCGGGATCCAGGTGCCCGACACCCGACTGGCGCGCGCTGCCGTGGCCTTCGCCCGGCGGGCGTGCCCGGAAACGCTCTTCAACCACCTCATGCGGACCTACCTCTTCGGCGCCCTGCTGTTCGAGCGGCGCGGCGTCCGCTACGACCGGGAGCTGGTGTTCGTCGCCGCGCTCCTCCATGACCTCGGCCTGCTCGAGGAGTTCCGGACGCCCACCGAGCGCTTCGAGGTCGACGGCGCCGACGCGGCGCAGCGGTTCCTGGAGCAGCAGGACGTGGCCGCCCCGCGCGTGGCCGTGGTCTGGGACGCCATCGCCCTGCACACCAGCGTGGGCATCGCGACGCGGAAGAGGCCGGAGATCGCCATGGTCTGCGTCGGCTCCGGGCTCGACTTCACCGGGAACGGCCTGGAGCGGATCCCGCCGGACGCCCTCGCGGAGGTGCTCTCCGCCTTCCCCCGGGCCGGGTTCAAGGAGGCCGCACTCGGCGACATCCTCACGCTGTGCCGCACGAAGCCGATGGCGGAGCTCATGCACCCGTTCGCCGAGGTCGGGCGCCGTCACCTCCCGGACTTCCGCGTGCCGACCGTGGAGGACCTGCTGCTCGCCGCCCCGTTCGAGGACTGACGGGGGCCGCCCGGCGGCTGCGGCCCGGGGGCGCCGCCCGGGGCCGGCGGCCCGGCGGCGCGCCGGAAGAGAAGCGGGGGGAAGGGAACGAGTCTCGCCGACCGGCCCGCCGCTGTCAGTCCGTATGGTTCCGGGTTCTGCGCCGCGCGGCGCGTGGCTACCGTCCCAACCGCTCGACAACCGGGCGGTCCGGACGGGCCGCCGCCACGCGCCTTCAGGAGGTCACGTTGACCGCGCACCACCCCACTCGCAGGAGCGTCCTCAGGTCCGCCGGCGGGCTCGGCGCCGCGCTGGCGCTGGGCGCCGCCGGTTCGTTGGCGTCGGCGAGTCCGGCGGCGGCCGCCGACGACGGCTTCGGCCTGACCATCGTGGACCGCAACGAGAACGATCCGCGGATGCGGTACTACCGCTTCCGGACCTCCGCGATCGGCTGGGACCCCGCCGTGAACGTCCTGCTGCCGGACGACTACCACTGGAGCGGCCGGACCTACCCGGTGCTGTACCTGTTCCACGGCGGCGGCACCGACCAGGACTTCATCACCTTCGACCGGATGGGCGTGCGCGACTGGACCGCCGGGAAGCCGATCATCGTGGTGATGCCGGACGGCGGCCACGCCGGCTGGTACTCCAACCCGGTCAGCTCCAACACGGGCCCGCGCAACTGGGAGGAGTTCCACATCAACCAGCTGCTGCCGTGGGTCGAGGCCAACTTCCGTACCTTCGCCGAGTACGACGGCCGCGCGGTGTCCGGGTTCTCGATGGGCGGGTTCGGCGCGCTGAAGTACGCCGCCAAGTACTACGGCCACTTCGCCTCGGTCAGCGCCCACTCAGGGCCGGCCAGCCTCCGCCGGGACGGCGGCCTGGTGGCGCACTGGGCCAACGCCTCCTCCGCCGCGCTGGACCTGGCCGGCGGGACGGTCTACGGCGCGCCGTTCTGGGACCAGGCGCGGGTCAGCGCAGACAACCCGGTGGAGCGGATCGAGAGCTACCGCAACAAGCGGGTGTTCCTGGTGGCCGGCACCAGCCCCAGCCCGGTCGACTGGTTCAGCAGCGTGAACGAGCCCCAGGTCCTCGCCGGCCAGCGCGAGTTCCGCGCCCTGCTCGACCGGGCCGGCATCCCGCACGACTCGCACGAGGTGGAGGGCGGCCACGTCATCCGGCCAGACCTGATGCGGCTCGACATCGACGGCATCATCGACCGCCTGCGCAAGGCATGAGGGGCGCCCGGATGTCCCGCTCGCTCGCCCGCCGCGCCGCGCGCCTGGGCCTGGCCGCCGTGGCCCTGCTGCTGCCGCTCGCCGCGCCGACCGCCCCCGCCGCGCTCGCCGCCCCTGCCGCGACCACCGGGTTCGCGGCCTCCTGCCCGACCGCCGGGTACATCTCCCAGGGCTACACCCCGGAGCACAACGGCATCGACATCGCCAACGGCTACGGCGAACCGATCTACGCGGTCGGCGACGGCGAGGTGCTGGTCTCGGGACCGGCGCAGGGCTACGGCCAGTGGATCCGCATCCTCCACCCGGACGGCACCATCACCGAGTACGGGCACATGCGCGAGCGGGAGGTGGCCACCGGTGACCACGTCACGGCGGGCCAACTGATCGCGCTGGTCGGCAGCGAGGGCACCTCCGAGGGCCCGCACCTGCACCTGCGGGTCTGGGCCGACCCGAACGCGACCGTGCGGACCGACCCGATCCCCTACCTCGCGGACCGCGGCATCACCATGCCGTGCACGCCGGGAACCGGCCCGCGCCCCGCCCCGCTGGTGTATCCGGCGCAGTCGGGCCGGGTGGTGTCGGCGCGTTCGGCGGACGGACGGCTGGAGGTGTTCGCGGCCGGGCCCAACGGCGTCTCGCACGCCTGGCAGACCGCCGTCAGCGGAGCCTGGTCCGACTGGGAGACCCTCGGCGGCCCCGCCGGAGCCCAACTCGCCATCGGCCCCGACCAGGACGGCCGCCTCGAGGTGTTCGCCATCAACGGCACCACCTTCCAGCACCGCTACCAACTCCAGCCCTCCGGCGCCTGGTCGAACTGGGAGACCTTCGGCGGCGGCGGCCACTCC